>JAFXXK010000026.1 GCA_017542305.1 bacterium | reverse complement strand
ATAATAATCAATAATAATAAGCAGCAAATATTTGTAGAAAAGTATTTTTGATGTTGTTATTATTGATTTTTTATATTTAGAAAATATGTAGAAAACAAATTAATAAAAAAAGAAAATTTGTAGAAAAACAAAAAATTAATAAAATAAAAATAACCCTGTAGAAAAAACATGAGTTTTCTACAGTAAAACATGTAGTTTTCTACAGGATGGAAAAAGGAGTTTACTATGCTACGTTAATGGTTGGTTTTCCTAATACAGTTATTAATTCGTTTATAACTCTTGGCATCTGACACTTAAATGAATAATTTCCGTTTTTTAGTGAACATTTTTTGCAATCACAATTTATTGAATAACACTCGATTGCCTGCTCTGTCCAACTTTGAGTAATTGAAGAAGATAATTCTCCGTCGTTTTCGGAAAAATATTTATTTATAATTTTTTCTTCCGTACCCATATAATTAACCCCGAAACTTTATACCTGACCCAATATTATTTTAATTGTTGAAAGATATTTTTTAATCCTTTATTTGGATGATATTTTGTATTATTATGTTTTTTAATTATGAAAGAGAAAATTTTTAAAACAGAATTATTAGCTCCGGCAAAAGATTTAGAAACAGGTATTGCTGCAATAAACAGTGGTGCAGATGCCGTTTATATAGGTGCAGATTCTTTTGGTGCAAGGAAAAATGCAGGCAATAATACAGAAGATATAAAAAAACTCGTTGAATATGCCCATTTATACAATGTAAAAATACATGTGACAGTAAATACTATTTTAAAAGATGATGAAATTTACAAAGCAAAAGAATTGATTTCACAATTATATGATATTGAAGTTGATGCAATCATTGTTCAGGATATGGGCTTAATAAATCTTGCAATAAAAGGTGAACTTCCGCCAATTCCGTTACATGCAAGTACTCAATGTAATAACAGAACGTATGAAAAGGTTAAATTTTTAGAGGATTTAGGTTTTTCAAGAGTTATTTTGGCAAGAGAATTATCATTGGATAAAATAAAAGAAATTTGTAAAAACACAGATACCGAAATAGAAACATTTATTCATGGAGCTTTATGTGTAAGTTACAGCGGTCAATGCTATCTGAGTTATTCTATAGGCGGTCGTTCTGCAAACAGAGGGGAATGTGCTCAGCCATGCAGAAAAAAATATACTCTGACAGATGATAAAGGAAATATAATTGCAAAAGATAAATATTTACTTTCACTAAAAGATTTTAATGCTTCCAAACATTTGAAAAATTTGGTTGAATCCGGAGTTAAATCTTTTAAAATAGAAGGCCGTTTAAAAGACATAAATTATGTAAGAAACGTTGTTGCATATTACAGAAAAGAACTTGATAAAGTATCTGAAAAAACATCATCCGGAAAAGTTTTATTTGATTTTGAGCCCGATGTAAATAAAAGTTTTAACAGAGGTTTTACTGATTATTTTTTAAAGGAACGAAAAAAAATCTCAAATATAGAAACCCCTAAAATGCAGGGAGAATATATAGGAAAAGTTTTAAAATCATCTGATGGTTGGTTTATTCTCGATAAAAAAATAAAACTGAATAATCAGGACGGCATTTGCTACTTTGAAAATAATGAATTAAAAGGTTGTTTAGTAAATAAAGTAGATAATTTAAAAATATTCTTAAATAAAAAAGTAAAGATAAAACCAAATACTGAAATTTTCAGAAATTATGATTTTGAGTATGATAAAAAATTAACGAACTCAAAAGTAACAAGAAAAATATCAGTAAATATTGAATATAATAATGGTTTATTAATTGCAGCAGATGAAAATAATAATCAAACAAGTATAAAAATAAAATCAACAGAAAAATCAAACAATCCTGAAAAAATGAAAGAAACATTTTTAAAACAAATGTCCAAAGCAGGTGAAAGTATTTTTTATGTTGAGAATATAAAAATAACAGATTTAATTCCATTCATGCCAATTTCAGAAATTAATGAATACAGAAGAAAATTATTGGAAGATTTAAAAAATATTCGTCTAAAAAATTACAAAAGAGAAATACAAAAACCCCTGAAATATAAAGAATACTTGAAAAAAGATGTTGATTATCACGAAAACATACACAATAAAGAAGCAGAAGAATTTTACAAAAATTGCGGTTGTAACGTAACAGAAAAATCTGTGGAAAGCCAAAATAATTTTAAAGAAAAAGAACTAATGAGAACCAAACATTGTTTAAAATATGCTTTTGATATGTGCAAATCCCCAAAAAAATTATATTTAACCGATGAAAAAGGAAAAAAATATAACCTTATATTTGACTGTAAAAATTGTGAAATGGTAATAAAAGAAGCATAATAGCATGTTAATAAATGTTAAATAACATGAAAAAATGTAACAATTTTAATACATAAAAATACTTTATATATATGGGAAAAATAAAAAAGGTTATATGTTATGAGTGATTTAAACTTCAGCTTAGCAAGCGGCGTAAAGCCAATGATTCGAGAAGCTGCCAGTATGCACAATGATGGTGGTGGCGGTAACCTTGGTTATATGCAGCAGGGTAAGAAAAACAAAGACAAAGATCAGCGACGGCAGTACTTAGACGAAAGTATTTTCGGACAGAAAAAAGACGAATTATCAAAAGAAAAAGATTTACAATTGGTAGTAGAAGAAGGTTCAGTTTCAAATTTTTTAGTAGGTTTAGCAGAGAAATTTCTTAAATTTTTAGAAAAGTAAGAAATTACTTTTCGTAAGAACCGATAATTTTGAAATATTCAGCTTTATCTTTTACCTGTGATACGGTGTTATTGATATGTTCTTCTTTAATATGTCCGTCAAAACTTACTACAAAGATATATTTATTATCATTGTTTTTTGACACCTGAGAAGAAATATAGGAAAGATTAATATTATTCTCATAGAAAATATTCAATATTTCAATCAAAGCACCCGGACGGTCTTCTGTAGTAAACATAACCGTAGTTTTGTCATGTCCAGTAGGGTCTGTTTCAATATTTCCGATTAGTATAAAATTTGTACGGTTTGTTTTATCATCATTGATACTTTCTTTTAGAACATTCAAATTATAAACTTCAGCAATCTTTTTACTACCGATAGAGGCATAAGTAAGATTATAATTTTGCAGACTTCTTGCAGCTTCTGACGGATTTGTAGCCTCAACAATATTCATATTTCTCGGCATTTCCTGTTTTATAAAATCATTACATTGACCTAAAGCCTGCTGATTTGCAATAATTCCCGTAATACTGTAAAATTCTGTGGTTCTTGCCAAAAGACAGTAATGAATTGGTATAATAACTTCCGATAAAATCTGAATATTTGAATTTTCATCCAGCATTAAATTATCGAGAGTTTCTCTAACAGTACCGACAATGGAGTTTTCAACAGGAACAACACCTAAAGTTCCGGGATTTTCTTTTACATATTCCATAACCTGTCTGACTGAAGGCATAGATGTCGGATAGGCTTTTATATTATATTTTTCGCAAAAATAATCTTTTGCAATTTCCGGAAAAGATGCTTCCGGTCCCAGGTATGCAATTCTTAAAATGTTATCAAAATTCATCATTTACTAAACTCCATATTTCAAGTATGATTATAACGCAAATAAAAGAGGATTGGTATGGGAAATATAAAATTTGGTACAGACGGATGGCGTGCAATTGTAGGACAGGATTTTACTGCGGAAAATGTTGACAAAGTAACAGATGCGGTTGCAAAATATGTTTTTGAAACTTTTGGTATAGATAAAAAAATTATCATTGGTTATGATCCGAGAAATATGGCTGACGAATTTTCATTACGTTGTGCCAAAAGACTAGCAGATATTGGTTTTGAAGTATTATACAGTAAAAATATTTTACCTACTCCTGTTTTAGCCTATAATGCAAAACTTTTAAATGCATGTGCCTTGATGTTTACGGCATCCCATAATCCGCCGGAGTATTTAGGGATAAAATTTATTCCGGATTATGCAGGGCCTGCAACGAGTGATATCACGGATAAAATTGTTCAAAATCTTGATAAAAATATTGAAAAACAAAGACAAGGGTCTTTAATGGTTTATGATTTTCAACCCGAATATGAAAAACAATTAGAAAAATTAATTGACTACGACAAAATAAAAGAACTTAAAAATACAAATATAATTTTTGACGGATTTTATTCTGCAAGTATAGGATATTTTGACCATATTCTTGAAAAACACGGAATAAAATTCGATGTTATGAATATGGAGCATGACAAAAATTTTGGCGGCGGAATGCCTGATCCGAAACCTAAATATTTAAAAGATTTGATAGAAAAAGTTAAATCAACTCCAAATTCGATTGGTTTGGCAAATGACGGTGATGCAGACAGATTTGGAGTAATAAACGAGTTAGGTGAGTACGTTACACCAAACGAAATTATCGCAATACTTCTTATCCACTTAACCAAAAACAAAAACTTACAAGGTTCTGTTGTAAAAACAGTCGGAGCAAGTTTACTGTTGGATAAAGTTGCCGAAAAGTTAGGAGTAGAAATTATAGAAACAGCCGTAGGCTTCAAACATGTCGGAGAAGCAATGAGAAAATATAATCCTGTTATTGGTGGTGAGGAAAGCGGCGGTCTTAGTATTCAGGGACATATTCCCGAAAAAGACGGTTTATTGGCAAATTCACTCATTTTAGAAGTTATGGCTTATGAAAACAAATCTCTTGCTGAATTACAAAAAGAACTTTATGATTTTGTCGGCTGCAAATTTTATAATGACAGGGTTGATAAAAAGTTAGAAAATATTGAAGAAATAAAACCTGTTCTGGAAGATTTCAAAAACAAAAAGGAAATCGGTCAGTACAAAATAATAAAAACAGACTTAAAAGACGGTGTAAAAATGTATTTGGATGATAATACAAGCTGGATACTTGTTCGTCCGAGCGGCACAGAACCGCTGTTAAGAATCTATTTTGAAAGCAACAGTATTGAAAAAATAGAAGAATTAAAAAATATTATTATGTGATAATATTTTTTAAATTTTTTAAGCATCACATAATAATTTAACAGTTTTGCTTAAATCTTGTTCAGGTTGGTTTAGTAACGGTCTTGTAAAAATAAAATCATTTTGTCTTAAATATGAAATTAATGCACGTTCCTTATTTATACTCATTTCTTCCGTATAATTATCCCCGCCAAGCATTCTGTAACCTAATTTAAGGTATTTTGAAATTGGATCGTACGGACTTTCTTTTAATGCCTGCATTTTAATAAATGGTCTTTCACCTTCAAGAAATCTTTTAAAAAGCTCGTGCATCATTATTTGCCCTGCACATGGAACACGATATTCGGGTTTGTTTGGAAAGGCTATCACATAATTCAAATGCAAATATTTTTCTTCTTCAGAGTAGTTAAGAATTCCGCATGGCGTATTGTCGCAAGTTTCAATAAAAACTTTTCTTTTTGTGCTTTTGCTGCTCTCTATGGCACTTTTTAACAAACCGTTCCATATATCAAAATCTTTCTCTTTAAGATTAGGTACTAAATTTTTTAAGTTAACGGATTTATACATATCATTCAAAAAAACAAAATCCTTTCTTGTAATATCAAATAATTTGTAATCAGAGTTGATTCCTTTTATCTTAATTTCCGAAACAGGAATACCGCAAAATTTAGTGTTATCAATTGCCATGATTCTCATACAAATATTAGAACACAAAATAATAAACTTGTAAAAACTTACAAATTTGATTTTTCCTGTTATTCATGATAACCTTTGAAAGGTCAGTTTATTCTGACATGCATTTAGAGTTGAGTTATGAATATAGATAAAGAAAAATTAGTTTCTTATATAAAAAAATTAACCGAGCCCAAAATCCTTGTAGTAGGCGATTTGGCAATGGATGAAATGGTTTACGGTGATGCTGAAAGAATTTCAAGAGAAGCCCCTGTTCTAATTTTACAGCACACTCATACAAAACCGATTTTGGGTGGTGCATCAAACGCTTCTCATAACGTTGCAACCTTGAATAACGGTAAAGTATCAGTTATAGGTGTTTTTGGTGAAGATTATCAGGCTGACCAGCTTGAACAGGCTTTTAAAGATGCTAATATTGATACTAAATATGTTGTTCGTGATAAGTCACGCAAAACTATTACAAAGACCAGAATTTTAGGTTCAATTACAACTTCAATAACACAGCAGATAGTAAGAATTGACCGTCAAACAAATGCTCCGCTGAGTCCGGAAACGGAAGAAAAAGTTATTTCAAATATTGAAAAAGCTATGCCGGAACATGATACAGTAATTCTTTCTAATTACCATATTGGTACTTTAACTCCAAAAGTTATTGAAAAAACAATAGAACTTGCAAACAAATATAATAAGAAAATAATAGTTGATGCTCAAAGAAATTTGGGCAGTTACAAAAATATTACTTCAATGACCCCGAATTTACCTGATACCGAAAAATCAGTCGGTTTTGAATTAAAAACCGAAGAAGATTTGAAAAAAGCAGGCGACAAACTTCTATCTCAAACGAATGCTCAAGCAATACTGATAACTTGCGGAGCAGACGGAATGTTTGTTACCGAAAAAAATAATAAGTATACAAAAATTCCCGTATTCAACAAATCAGAAGTGTTTGATGTTACGGGTGCCGGTGATACGGTTACGGCAGTTTATTCTCTTGCATTGGCAGCAGGAGCAGACCCTGTTTATGCCGCTATTATCGGAAACGTTGCCGCAAGTATTGTCGTAAGACAATGGGGCTGTGCAACTACTACTGTTGATGATCTTCTGTCAGCGGTTGAAAAATTATAGGAGAAATTTATGGAAAAATTTGAATTTTTAAAAAAAATTAAACCATTCGATTTGATTATTATTGCAGGTATTATTATTGCTTTAGTTGTCGGATTTTTTACTTTTAAAAATTTCAGACAAACTGCTGATAAACAAATCGAAACAACTTCCCCTATCGTATTTGATGTTTATTTGAGGGGAATAACCTTAACTAACGGAACTAACCCTATCCATGCAGGTGAAAAAACCTTTATCAGTATCAGAAACGTTCCGTATTCAGACTTAGATATTATAAATGTAAAAATGGAACGTCGTCAGGTTGTATTGCCGATGATTTCCAATGTAAAAAATGCAGCTAAGAATATTCTTGTTCTTGAAGATGTTTCTCAACCAAACGTTTATGATATTGCAGTTACCCTTACCGATAACGCAAAAATTACCAAAGACGGTGCAGTCGTTGGCGGAAACAAAATTAAAATGGGTTTACCCATCACTCTGGAAGGAAAAGATTACAAATTTAACGGTACAGTTTCAGATATTACCGTTACCCACGATGATATCAAAGACGACGTTAATTCAAGCGTAAACAAAGTCGATGATGTTCAATAGTCTATTTAAATTTACTCAGGAAAAATTAAATATTTTATATGAAAACAGCTTGTTTTTACAAAATTTGGACAGGCTGATTTTCATATCAATAATTGTGGTTTTTTTATTGTCAACCGTAATGTCCTCTGATGTTATAGGTTTTGTAGCATTAATCGCAGTTTTTTTGACTTTTGTTCAGCTGTTAACAAAACCAAATGACAAATGTGAGGCTAATAAATTTGAATTATGGCTTTTAGCTTATTTTATGATTGTAATAATCAGCCTTGCAGGTTCAAGTCTGTTTGCATTAAGCCTTAAAGGGTTTATGAAAACGGTTACATATCTTGGTTTTTATGTGTCTGTTGTTCATTACCTGAAAAATCATAAATATCATATACCATATATTTTGACGGCAATCGGAGTTTGTGTAAGTTTTGAAAGTATTGTCGGTTTTATGCAGAATTTTGCACATGTTGATGAAATTTCAACCTGGCAGGATGTTTCAAAACTTAATCCCGAACAGGTTATGACAAGGGTTTACGGAACCTTGTTACCGCTAAATCCGAATTTGCTCGGCGGCTATTTTGTTGCCGGTATTCCTGCATTGTTTGGTATGAGTGCATTTTTTGCTATCGGTAAAAGATATAAACGGGCAATTATTTCTTTGGTATTAGGATTTTTAAGTATAATTGCTCTGTTTTTAACAGGCTGCAGAGGTGCTTATATCGGATGTATGGTAATAGTTTTGGGATTATTCCTTGTCTGCGGAAAATTCTTCTGGAACAAATTTAAAAAATGGTTTATATCCGTAATCGCATTATGTTTTGCTCTCGGAACATCTGCTTTATTATTCGTAAGTTCTTTAAGAGCAAGAGTTTTATCAATATTTGCAATGCGGCAGGATTCTTCAAACTCATTCAGATTTAACGTTTATCAGTCGTCTGTTCAAATGTTTAAAGATAACTGGCTTCTGGGAATCGGAGTCGGTAATAAAAATTTCCGTGAAATATACGGACTGTATATGAGAACAGGTTTTGATGCTCTAAGTTCATATAATATTTTCCTTGAAACAGCAGTAGAGAGCGGTATTTTTGCTCTTATTACATTCTTGGGATTTATTATTGTAATGGTAAAAGACGGGATAAAAGTTATCCTGAAATCCGAAAATCTGACCGATATAATTTTTGTTTCAACTGCAGTAATTTCAATATGCGCAATGATGATTCACGGGTTAGTGGATACAGTATTTTTCAGACCGCAAATACAGTTTATTTTTTGGGCAATGGCAGCAATTGTGTCAGCAATTGCCGTTAACAACAATGAAACCGCAGGTGAATAAACAATGCCAAAGGAACGTTTGGATAAATATTTGACCGATTTGGGATATTTTGACACAAAAAGTAAGGCTGCTGCTGCAATTTTGGCAGGGCATGTAAAAATTGACGATGAATATATTACAAAAGCAGGATTTCAGATTAACCCGAATAAAGAATATGAAATAATTGTAAAATCCATGCCTTATGTTTCCCGCGGCGGTTTTAAGCTGAAAAAAGCTTTGGATGCATTTAATTTTGACGTAACGGACAGAATATGTATTGATGCAGGAGCTTCAACGGGAGGGTTTACTGACTGTTTGCTTCAAAATGGTGCAAAATTTGTTTACGCAGCAGATGTAGGATATGGACAACTTGACTGGAAAATCCGCTCGGACAACAGAGTAAAGGTAATAGAAAAAACAAACCTCAGAATTTGCGAATATTCCGATATTTATGCTGACAGTGAACCTGTTGCCGATTTATTGGTAAGTGATATGTCGTTTATTTCGTTAACAAAGGTTTTTGAGAATTTGAAAAAACTCTTAAAACCCGAATTTCATGAAATGATTTGCCTTATAAAACCTCAATTTGAAGCAGGTAAAGAAAAAGTTGAAAAGGGCGGAGTTGTAAAAGACAAAAAAGTTCACGAAGAAGTTATCAATAACGTAATAAGTTGTGCGGTATCTCTGGGTTATAAAATAAAAGGTCTGACATACTCTTCAATAAAAGGACCATCTGGTAATATTGAATATCTCGTTTGGATTTCGTTTGGTGAAAATTGTGCAGCTGCAGAATATAATATTTCTGAAACAGTAAATTCAGCTTTTGAAAATTTATAATTCAAATCTTATAACAGCATTATTATATCTGTCTTTTTTACAGTAAAAATTTTTCTGTTTCTTAGCCCATTTATATATATTTTTAAAACGTTTATCTTTATGTTTGTTGTGAGCAAAAATTAAATAATATACTTTACCTTTCGTGTAAGATTTCAAATTTTCAATATATTCATCTTCTGATATAATAATTCTTTCTGTAATAACAGGATTTTTTATTATAAAATCCTGCTTATAATAGTTATATAAAGCATTATTTCTCTCTGCAATTATAAAAATATCATCTTTCTTTGCCATTTTAACGGCTGTTTTTAACGGGGTACTTATATCCTCAAAATTCTCAAAATTTCTTTTGAAAATCTTATTATAGTCCTTAATAATTATCGGATTCATTATATAAAAAACGAAAACACCTAAAGCAGCGAAATATATATACTTATTTTTTAAATTAAAAAAATCAATCCATTTTACCAAAAATATTATAAATACGGGAATTAAAAACAGACTTACTCTCGAATGGATAGGATATATTTTCAAATATGATAACAGCATAGCTGAAAGTAATGAAAGTAATATCGGATACATGTTTTTATTTTTAGAATCTTTTACAACTGCACATAATAAAGAAACCCCAAAGATTATAAAAGGAATCCAATTTGCAAAACTATATTTAAAAATATTTTTAAAAAGTAAAAAATCCGAATTAATATCAGTTGTTAAAAAACCCGTATCCCAAAAAGATATAAGCATATCTATACTTATCACGTTTTTATAACAAATATAAAAAGCTATAGCACTGAGAACAATTGGTATAAACATATATAATAATTTACGAAACTGTTTCGGATTGAATAATAACAATGTCATAAAAATACCAAATTCAGCAAAAAATGAGGCATAAGACATATAAAATAATAAAGAATAAAGAACGGCACCAATAACCATCATTCTTTTAGAATTGATTTTTTCTAAGAAATAGTAACTGTATAAAATTAATAAGAAAAACAGTACATCTCCGCTGTATTGTTTAAAATCCTGTGCATAATATATAAGCGGGTATGCAAAAGAAAACAGTAAAACTGCAAATAACAAAGTTTCAGGTTTTTGCAGGTACTTTTTGGCAAATTTAATAAAAACAAATATTGAAGTTACCGAAAATACCAAAGGTAAAAATCGTAATCCTAATTCCTTATCCGGAGATAACCAATAAAAAATTTTAGATACATATAAAAACAAAGCCGGTGAAGCCTGATCATCCGCAAGCGGAATAAAATAATTATTTGAATTAATGACATTTAGTGCTAATTTACATTCATCTAACCAAAAAGGTTTGTCATACAGATAAAAAACCACTCTTAAAATTATTCCGAGAACTATAACAGAATATAAGAAAAACCAATATAAAAATTTTTTAGTTTTTATTTTTTCGATAAATGTAGATAGTTTGTTTTGGCACTCTGCTGTCATATAAAAATCCAAATTCTTATTATAAAATTATTTTATAATAAAAATTTTTATAAACATAATCTGTTTTTATATAACTTTTAAAATATCAAAATTAGTTAGCTGTGGCAGATTTAACAAACGTATCACCTTCATGTCTGATGTTTAACGGTTGTTGAGGTTCCGGTTTTTCTTTAACGAACATATCCTGATAAAGTTTATATTCCTGTTCACTGGTAAGCGGGGTATTATTTATTAATTTTACATATGCTTTTGCCTGTTCTTCATTTTGAAATCTTCTGATAACACCTGCATCACCAATCATTCCGCTTGGTCTGGCAGTTCTGACGTTTACCCAATAATCACCGCTTGGTCTCTGTCCCATATAATTTGCTGCTAATGTTACTTCCATTCTTTACCTCCTGCTATTCATAATAAAACACGAATAACAGAAAATTTGACAGTTTATAAATTAAAATTTACATTATTCAATTACATTAGCAAGTTTAAACAAGTAATCTTCTCTTGTGCCGCAGTGAATACCTATAGGAATAAAGTTTTCTTTATATTTTTCAACGGCATACCTGTCGGTCATACCAGAAATATAATCTGTGACAACTCGTTCTATGCGGCTTTCTTCGCATACCGGTTTAAGCATTTCGCAATAATGGAAATACAATTCTCTTATTACACGACTTGCCTTTTTTTCCTCTAATTTTGCGGGTGAATCAACATATACATTCTGAAACATCCACTCTCTTAGTTTTGTAGTATAGTGCCAGCCTTCTTCACTCATAGAGATTTTATCTTTACCTATTGAATTGGAAATTACTTCCATAATCATTTTGTTTAAACGTTTACTCTGATTTGAAGAAAAATAATCAATACAATCTTTCGGTAAATCAGATTCGGCAATAATTCCCGCACGAATAGAATCTTCTATGTCATGGTTAATATAAGCAATTTTATCTGCAAGCTGAACAACCTGCGCTTCGGGAGTTTTTGGAGTATAACCCCAGGTATGTGTTAGTATCCCGTCAATTGTTTCTCGGCATAAATTTAAATTTTCCAAAACTTCCACAACTCTGACACTTTGGATATTATGATGAAATCCACCCTGAACGAGTTCATCCAGAACGCCTTCGCCGCAGTGTCCAAAAGGAGTATGACCCAAGTCATGCCCTAAAGATATTGCTTCTGTTAAATCCTCATTCAGATTTAAAGAACGTGACAGTGTCCTTGCAATTTGGGATACTTCAAGAGTATGAGTTAAACGGGTTCTGAAATGGTCATCAAACGGTGATAAAAATACCTGTGTTTTATGTTTTAATCTTCTGAATGCTTTTGAATGAAGTATTCTGTCCCTGTCACGTTGAAAACAAGTTCTTATAGGACTCTCTTCCTCTTTTGTTTTTCTGCCGGCAGAATTTCTTGCCTTTGTTGCAATATCACTCAAAATATCAAATTCTCTTGCTTCTAAATCTTCTCTTATGTTGTTAATATCCGTAAATTGCGGCATAATAAAATATCCTTATAATTGTTTCATTCAGGACAATTCTATCATATAAAATTCTTATGCAACTTCACCGTTTGTATGATTTTTTGCTTTATGAGCAAGTCTTGCATCATCAACTTTACTGCCTATAACCCCGAATATCGCACCTGTAATTGCACCGAATGCAAGTGATAAACCGCCTGAAATTAAGCGTGTTGTACAGAATATTGATGTTGCAATTGAACCTAAGATAGGAATACCCGCTTTGTTCATAACGGAAATTCTTTCATCTTTGTCTGCAGCTTCGCTAAGACCATATCCGATCATTGCGGTAGGAGCAATAATTGATAAGATATCCGTCGGAGCAGAACCTAATCTTAAATCACGAATTTTATCGAAGAAATCGGTTGTTTCTGTTTTTAATGCTTTATCAAATGAGCTTACAGCCTTTCTTACCGAACTTTCGGCTTTAGATTGTGCAAGTTCATACGGAGCAATACTTTTGTATATTGCAAGCATATTCTGTAATTTACCGCTGTTTTTACCCTCAATTAAATCAGATATTGATTTGATATTGGATTCTCTTAATTTTGTCTGATTTTGAATAACAGCTTCTTCCAAACCTTTTTCAAACGGTCTTTCTTTCAGCATTTTAAGAGTTTTGATAAAGTTTTCTTTATTTGCAGTTAAACCTTCAGGATTATCAAGAAACCACTCTAATTTCCTTACTAAACTTAAGCCGTCTTTATCGGAAGGCGGAATCATGTTTTTCAGAGTTTTCAAATATCCTGAAATTATTTCGGTTTTATCTTTATCCGTATATGAGATACAATGTCTTATTGCAGCAACCTGTTCATTCAGAGATTTTTTGTTAGCCATTATCTGAACATCGGGAATATAAGTCTGCCACATTTCTTTTTTCAGGAAAATATTGTCTTTTGATAAGAAATTATTGGATAATTTATCCCAGAAATGGGAATACAGAGCCGCAGTTGCTTTTTTAATATACATATACCTGCCGAGCAAAGAGCCTGTTGAAGTAAAATCATCTACAGAATCCTTTACGGTTTGTCTGTAACTTTTTGCTAAATCTATTAATTGACGTTTTGTATAGGATATTCCTTCATATTGAATAATTTCATCAGGATTTGATTTCAAAATGGATTCATCCAGCTTGTCAAAAGCCTGATACATATTGTCAAATTTTTGTCTTGTATTTTTATATGATTTTATTACTGTTCTTCTGGCAATCCTTTCAAAGAAATCGGTTATTTTTTGGTGTGCTTTTGCTGTCGGTTTTGACTTATCCATAAGCCATTTGAACCCAATATCCTTTAATGAAGTAAAATTGTTTATACTTTGAGATTTTTCTATGAATGAATCAACTTTCCTGATAGAATATTCCCAAAATTCACTCCAGCTGTCAGCCCCTTTGATATTAGATTTCTCTAATTTCTTTTCCATAAATTTCTTTAATGATTCCAAATATTTTTGGGTATTTTTAGGCAAACCTCTCATAAGCATCATTACGCCGCCGCCGACAAATAATGCTGAACTTCCAACCGCAAATGCTAAATTACGTTTTTTATGACTTTTCTTTTTTATGGGTTGTCCGTTATCTGAAATTACAACAATATCCTCATCTTCTGTTGTTGCAGGCTGTGGTGCTGCGGAGCGCGCAACAGGAGTATCCGGCTGCATATAGTAGTTTTTATTACTGCCGGAAAGGGTAAATTCTTTAAATTTTACAGTTGTATCCAGTTGACTAACCATTTTTACCTACATATTTATAAAAACATAAAACGATTATCTTTTGCTTATATTCAATTAATTTTTTAAGTAATATTAATGATTTTGTTATTGAAAAACACAATTAAAATCCGTAAAATCTCAAAACCCTTTAGGGGCGAATTGCATGCCCCATGAGCGTTCCGACATGTTAAGAAATGTTAACACACATGTAAACAAAAAAGCAATTATGTAATTGATATATACTTTATATATACAAGAGTATAAAAAAGAGGTTAAAAATGACATTTAATCCGATTCAAAGAAATCCACAAAGAATATCGACACCTCGACCAAACTATAATGGTATAGTTGCCGGGCAATGGAAAATGCCAAAAAAACCCGCTGTAACAAACATTTATATTCAGAATAATTTTAATACACCTAATTATTGGGATCAACAATGCAATTGTGATCAGGATAGCGGTGGTTTTTGGAGTAAATTAGCCGATTGGTCAAGCATAATCGGTTTAGGTACGGCTGCAGCCGGTACTTTTATAGATTTATTCAAAAAAGATTCGTCATCATAACGCAAATAACAGATTTAAAAAGGCGGTTTAACCGCCTTTTTTTATGTTTAAAATTTTAAAAGAACTTTTAAAGTTTCTTTTTCTTTGTTTTTTTCAAATCCTTCCAGCGCATTATCAACACCGTATATTGCCGAAATTAGCGGGGAAAAATCCACTTTGCCTGATTTTAAAAGCCTTAATGCTGGTCCAAATTGTCCGCATCTTGAGCCGAGTACAGTAATTTCATCAATTACTATCGGCGCAAGATTAAATTCTTTTGAAGCGGCAACCGTACTTTTTAGAACTAAAGTACCTCTTGGTTTTGTTAGGGCAAGAGCTGTTTCAAATCCGGAAATAGAACCGGTAGCTTCAACAACTACATCATAGATTTTTTCAACTTGCAAATCTTGCAGTAATTTTGTTTCAACACCCTGAGCTGCGGCAATATCGAGCTTATTTTGATGTTTTCCGATTAAAGTAACATCAATATTTTGGGCATTAAGAGTTAATGCCGTAATCAGACCTAATTTACCGTCACCCAATACTATAACTTTTTCAAACGGTTTTATATGAAGCTGTTCGGTAATTTCACATGCAGCAGCAAGCGGTTCCACAAACACAGCCTGTTTATCGGGAACATTATCGGGAACTTCAAACAAAGTTTCCAACGGCATTGTGAAATATTCCGCAAAAACACCGTCTTTTCTCCAAATTCCGAGAGTATGTCTGTCAGGACAATGGCGGTATAATTTTTCTGCACAATACGGACAACTCGGGTCTTTACAACCGTAGCTGATTTCTGCAACAACTCTTTTACCGAGTAATGACTGATCTTCATCGTTAATTTCTTCAACGACTCCGACGGCTTCATGTCCCAGAATACCTTTATATCCCATATACCCTTTTGTAATTTCGTAATCCGTATTACAAATACCGGCAAGTGTCACTCTGACAAGTGCTTCACCCTTATTTGGAACAGGTTTCGGGTAATTGTTATCTAACTTTAATCCTTCATCAAAAACAACTGCTTTCATAACTTTCTCCTTATTTATGAATATATTTTAGCATAAAAAGAATACTGTTTTAAACAGTTAATTTATCTTATATCAACCCATTCATCGTTATTGGTTTTACCGTGAAGCATATTTCTGTCAAGTTTAATTGATTTATATATTATTTCACTTATGATTTTTCCGTTTGAATCCCAGACACCGTACATATTATTCTTTTTAACTAAAATGTAATCTCCGAGTTTTTTAATATTATCGTAGTTAGTGCCGAGAATTACGGTTCCGTACTTATTTGCAAGTCCGTATTTACCGTATCTTTTTATCAAAAGTGCATTATGAATGTTTTTAATACTGTCACAATTATTTGGAATCATTTCATTGCCGTCAATATCGGTAATACCGTAATATCCGTTCAGTTTTGTTATAAATATATCATTACCTATTGAATTTATACTGCTGTATTTAATTGGGATAATGTCATTTTCTGCAAAATCAATAATGCCGTATTTTCCGTTGGAAAATAAACCGCTGTCTTCATTTGATCTTACTATAAGTCTGTTTATACCTGTTTCGGTCATATAATTATATTTTCTTTCGGTTATTGGTTCAGCATTTTCATCAACCAATTGATAACCTTTTGAATTATTTATTATAAAATAATGTCTGCCTCCATATATAATATGTTTTAAATCTTTGCAGTTTTCGGCTAATACTGCGCCATCAGAATTATAAAGGGTATATTTTGTATAAACTTTTTTTGAGCCGTCAGAATAATAATCCGTTGTAGTATCTTTTATTGCGTAATGCTGATAACAATTCGGAAATTTTATTTCATTCAATTCCTGAACGGAATCCGTAAGGATAACCGGTTGTGAAGAACTATGGTCATGATAATGACTGTTATAATATGAATTGCTATGATGACTCGGATGATGACTACCGGAGTGGTGACTGCCCGAATGATGACCCGACGAATGAGAATGTCCTGAACTTTTGTGTGAGCTGCTGTGATGAGAATGGTTTGAGCGGGCAGCATTAGACATGGCTCTTCTTGAAGCACTTGTTGCATATGCTGCAGAATTAAAAAATACAAATACCGCTAATAAAATAACAAACTTTTTCATCATTTTCCATCTCCGATGTATGTTATTATTATAACGTATTTTTTTATTATTTGTTCATTAATTTATAAAAAAATTATCTGATTTGAACAGGCATGATTAAACAAACAAAATCTTCATCATTGTTTGGCTTGAATACTGTTGCCGAAAGACCTGTATTTAAACCTATTTTAACTTCTTCGCAATCCATATTCTTTAATGCTTCAAGAACATATCTGTAATTAAAAGCAATAGTTAACGGTTCAGCAACATAGTTAACAGCCAGTTCTTCTTCTGATTTACCGGAATCAGGTGTATCAGCCATAAGTTTTAAAACATTATCTTCAAATTCCATTTTGACGATACTTGTTTTGTCATTAACCATAATAGCAACACGGTCTAATGCAGAAATTAAATCGTTAACATTAACAACTGCATTTTTAGGGCTTTCCGTTGGGATAAGCTGATTATATTTAGGGAATTGACCGTCAAGGAGTCTTGAAATCATTGTTGTTTTAGCAGATTTGAATATGACCTTTGTTCTTTCGGTATAAACTTTTATACTGTCTTCTTCAATATATCCGCTAATCTTACTGAATTCATTCATTGTACGAGCCGGAATAATTAGCTGACGGGATTTGTCATCACTGTTTTTAACAATTTCTCTGACACGGGCAAGTCTGTTACCATCTGTTGAAGCTATTTCAAGAGTTTGACCGTTAATATCACAAACAATACCGGATAAAAGATTGCTGGTTTCATAACCGGCAGCGGCAAAACCTGCTTTTCTTGCAGCTTTTGTTAACGGTTTAACTTCTATTTCAAAGCTTTCATCTTCTTTTAAATCGATATTATAAACTTCCGGCGGAAATTCGTTAGCGGAAATTCCGATAATATCAAATTTTGAATTTTGACAGGTGATATTTACTATTGAAGAATCAGGTTCTTTTTCAAAAGTAATTAATTTGTTACCGAGTTTCGAAACGATTTCATTTAACGTTTTTGCAGGTAAAGTAATTTTTCCGTCAACTTCAACCTGTGCATCCACTTCTGTTACAATAGTCAAATCCAAATCGGTTGCTATTAATTTGACCGTATTTTTATCTACAGTTTCAATTAAAATATTTAATAATACAGGCTGCAATGCTCTTGTACTTGTTGCATTTTCAACAATTTTAATACCGTTATATAAATCTTCCTTCTTAATAACAAATTTCATATCCCTACTCCTTAATATTTAATGAGAATATATTATTACAAAAAAAAATATTCAGCAACAGATTTCTTTCATCAATAAAATTATCATGATATAATAGCATTATGTTTACGGGAATAATAGAAGAAACAGGTAAAGTAATTGAATTTGAGCGTTTTGGTAACGGAGCTAAGATAAAAATTGAATGCTCAAAAGTTCTTGACGGTACAAAAATCGGTGACAGTATTGCTATTAACGGCTGCTGTCAGACTGTAACAAGTCTTGGAAGTAATTATTTTGCCGCTGATGTAAGCAGCGAAACTTTGAATATTACCAATTTTCCGGAAATGAAAATCGGAACACCGGTAAATCTTGAACGTGCATTAACTCCTACATCAAGAATGGGCGGTCATATTGTTCAGGGGCATATTGACTGTAAAGGTACTTTTATATCGTCTGAAAAATTGTCCGAGTTTTATAATCTGACGTTTGAAGTTCCTGAGAATATGACAAAATATATTGTCAAAAAGGGTTCAATTGCGATAAATGGCGTAAGTCTGACAGTTGCAGATGTAAACAGGCAGTTAGTCAAAGTTGCAGTTATTCCGCATACATATTCAAATACGACATTATCTCAGTTAAAAATGAATGAAATTGTTAATATTGAAACGGATATTCTTGGTCGATACGTTGAAAAATTTTTATCATCAGACAATAATAATAGCAGAATAGATGAAAACTTTTTGAAAGAAAACGGGTTTATGTAGTATGACAAATTTCAAGTTTGACGATATTGAAGAAGCAATAGAAGATTTTAAAAACGGCAAAATGCTTATAGTTGCCGACGATGAGGACAGAGAAAATGAGGGTGATATTATCTGTTCGGGACAAATGGTTACTCCCGAAATAGTAAACTTCATTGCTCGTGAAGCAGGCGGACTTGTTTGTTTGGCTATATCTAATGAAATTGCTCAGAAATTAGAGCTTCCGCAAATGGTTGAACAAAACAGTGAATCCATGAAAACGGCATTCACAGTAAGTATTGATGCTGATGAAAAATACGGTGTTACTACAGGAATTTCGGCTTATGACAGAGCAAAAACGGTTGAAGTTGCAATAGCTCCCGATGCTGTTCCGTCAGACTTAAGACGCCCCGGACATCTCTTCCCATGCGTTGCAAGAAAAGGCGGTGTACTTCAAAGAACAGGTCATACGGAAGCTGTTGTAGACTTGGCAAAATTATGCGGACATACTCCGGCAGGTATTATGTGTGAAATTATGACGGAAGACGGTCACATGGCAAGACGTGATTATCTGAGACAGTTTGCAGATAAACACGGTATTAAATTTATTTCTGTTGCCGAACTTATTGCATACAGACTTAAATCCGAAAAACTTATTTCCCGTGAAGCTGAAGCTGATTTACCGACCAAATACGGACATTTTACCATATACGGTTATGTAAATAAACTTACGGGAGAAGAACATGTTGCGTTAGTAAAAGATGACGGCAGCAACAAAATTCCGCTTGTAAGGGTTCACAGCGAATGTTTAACAGGCGATATTTTTCACAGTTTAAAATGTGACTGCAATTCTCAGCTGCATGGTGCATTGCGTATGATTGAAAAATACGGCAAGGGTGCGGTTGTATATATGAGAGGTCATGAAGGCAGAGGTATTGGTATTGTCAACAAAATTAAAGCATATAAATTGCAGGAACAAGGTCAGGATACCATTGAAGCTAATATTTCACTTGGATTTAAACCTGATTTGAGAGATTACGGAGTAGGCGCACAAATTATAAGAGATTTAGGATATAATGAATTTAACCTGATAACAAACAATCCGAAAAAAATCGTTGGTTTGAACGGTTACGGATTATCTGTTAATGATATAATAAAAGTGGAGTCCGAAGTAACAGAATATAACAAATATTATCTGAATACAAAAAAGGAAAAAATGCACCACACTTTGTAAATAAGGAAAGATTATGACAACGAATTTTGATGCAAGATTAATAACAAAAAACGATTACGCAGGATTTGAAGCAATCTATAATGATTTTCAGGAATGTGCAACAGAGGAGTACAAATTTGAGCTTCCGCCCGTAGATTATAAAGATTTTATCGATGCGGTTGAAAAAGATTTGATAAAATGTATTGTTCTGTTTGAAGATACTATACCGGCTGCTTTTTTGATTTATACAACATCAATATCGGAAGCCATAGAGCTGAACATTATCCATTCATATAAAATGGAAAATATCGGAGAAAGAAGCCGTTATTTAATAAAAGAATTTATGCGTGAAACCCAAAATGTAAGACGGGATAAAGTTGTTTGTTATCCGATGCTCGGAAGCCAAAAAGGATTAATAGATGAAATTGCTCAATTCGGATTTAAATTTATCGGTATTGTAGTTCTGAGATTTATGATGTTCGGAACGAGTTCACGGGATATTATGAAATCCGTAGAGTTGCCGTCACTGGAAGACGGATATAAACTTGTCGAATGGAATGAAGAGTATTACGGTTATGCAGTTGATATTATAAGAGAAGCTTTTGACAATAGTGCAGATGCCTTGTTTGATCCAAGATTTAAGTCAGATAAAGGTGTCAGAGATATTTTGACAAAAGTTACCGAAAATGTATATGCGGAATTTTTGCCGAAAGCATCGACTGTTCTTTTGTATGATGATGAACCTGTTGGTATATGTTTTATGAACCTTACGGGCGGCAGTATTGCAAATATCCCGCTTTTTGGTATAAAAAGAGCTCATCAGGGCAAAGGGTTGTCAAAACATCTGCTTCATAAATCTGTCAGCAAGCTTATTAAAATGGCTGATAACGGTGAGAGACCCATTACGGAAGTTAATACAACAACCGAAACAAATAATTTTAAAGCCCTGAATATGTATCGTAATATCGGTTTTAAAGAAGATTATAATTATCCTCAGTCATATTTACCGATTAAAAAATAAGCGGGTTTTATGGAAGAAATAAGTTTAAAAAACTATGCATATATCGGAGATGCCGTCTGGGAACTGAAAATTCGTTCAAAGACCATATATCAGACTAATAATCCCCGTAATTTGCATAAACTTACAACCGAAAAAGTTAAGGCTTCTTATCAGGCTGAATGTCTGCATAAACTTGAACCTGTATTAACAGAAGAAGAAGCAGATATTGCACGCAGAGGGAGAAATCTTCCAATTCCTGTCGGCAGACGTCAGATTCAGACAGAATATCGTCAGGCAACGGCTTTTGAAACTCTTATAGGCTGGTGGCATATTCATGATACGGAACGACTTGAAGAAATTTATAATTTTTTAAATCTGTAAAGCAATAAGTTCATATAAAAATATTTGATTTAATTTGCAAATGTGGTAGTATCTTTATATGAAAAAATGCGAACATAATCACGATAAAAAATTAAATCAGTTCAGGAAATCCAAAAATATGGATAGCATTATTAATATTTTAGAAGCTGCAACTTCGCCTGTTTCTGCGGAAGAAATTTTTCAGATTACCAAAAAAGATAACAAAACTCTGGCTTTATCAACAGTGTATCGCATAATTGAAAAATTGCTTCAGGCAAAAGTTATACACGAAATTATAAAAGACGGGGACAAGGCATTATACGAATTAATTGAGGATGAACACAGACATTACATGATTTGCACGGAATGTAAAAAACTGATACCTATTGATATGTGTCCTTTTATTGAACTTGAACATCAGTTAGAAAAAAATACGGGATTTAAAATTACGGGTCATAAATTTGAAATATATGGCAAATGTCCCGAATGCAGCAAATAAAATAATCCCTTGTAAAGCTGTTATGTGTATGTAATACTTTTATCAAAGGGATATTTATTATGGCAAATACTTTAGTTTACGAATTATACGGAAAAATTTATATAAATCTCACAAACAGATGTACAAATGAATGTATTTTTTGTTTAAGACAGGATAAAGATGATGTTTGCGGTCAGACATTATGGCTTGATAATGAAGATTTTACCGCTCAGGATGTTATTGAACAATTAAAGAATTTTAAAATTTCCTCTGAAGTTATTTTTTGCGGTTATGGCGAACCGCTTTTGAAATTAGATATTCTGAAAGAAGTTGCCAAATATATAAGAGAAAATTATCCCGACACCAAAATAAGAGTAAATACTAACGGGCATGCTAATTTTGTTTATAAAAGAAATATTGTTCCCGAATTAAAAGGTTTGATTGATGAATTTTCGGTAAGCCTTAACGGAAAAGACAGCGCAGAATATGATGAGCTTTCTCAACCAAAATTCGAGGGAGCTTACGATGAAGTAAAAAAATTTATCAAAGCATGTTCGGATGAAAAAATTGATGTTGTTGCAAGTGTGGTTGAAGGGTACAAAGGACGCCATATTGACCTTGAAAAATGCGAGCAGATTGCTGCGGAACTTGGTGCAAAATTCCGTGCAAGAGAGTGGATTCCGGCAGGATATTCATAGATATAATCTTATTTTTGTACAGTAAGATAAAAAGAATATATGTCGTCGTGTTTTTTATCCGTTTTAACGAATTTTGGTTTAAATCCTATATGTCTGAGAGTGGATAACCATTCATCCGCAGAATGATAAACCGTATCCTGAACAAGACATGGCGGATCAACTTTTGAAACTCTTATAGGAAGAAGATGACGAACCTGCCAGTATTTAATGTCATTTGGAGTATAGACATTATGATCCCTTATCATTAAAATACCGTCTTTGTTCATATTTTCATAAGCGGAAGATAAAAGATTTTTTGCTTCTTTGTCACTTTTTGTGTGATGTAACACATTAAATACCGTAACAAAATCGGATTTTTCAAATGTTTTAGGAATATTTTGTCCGTCAAACTTATAACGTCTTATATTACAAAAATCATCTCTTTCAAGTATTTCCAACCCTTTAACAGATTTTTCGGAAAAACCTAATTCATTAGAAATAGATTTTGCGACATCTCCGTTTCCGCAGCCTATGTCCAAATATACACTTTCCGGTCTGATAAATATATGGTGTTCTTCAAAAAGTTTTCTTACAACCGAACCCAGAGCGGCTGCACGTTCCAAAACCTGTTTTTTGGCAGCGGTATCAAGTTCTTCAACAGAAGATAGATTCTCTGCAACTTTTCTTAATTCAGTATAAATCTCATCTGCATCTGTGCAATTTTGAAATTTTACTTTGAGTTTTAAAAATTCATTCCAGAAAATATCTCCGAATTTTTCGTTTCCTCTTTGTTTAACGTGGATAAACATTCCGTTACGGATATAATCTTCCAGAGCATTTGCGGAACTCGGATTTAAAAGCATTTCGTAAGGATTAATTTTTAACAGATTTCTGTATCCCGTAAAAACAGGATTGAATCTTTTAAAATCAACCGTATCAACTTGGGCAGGTTTTGAATATGGTTGACATTTCATGGGGTTATATGTAGGAATATTTCTAACATTTAGGATAGGATATACTTGCATAATAACCTCCGGATGTTTATTTTATCCGCTTTTTATAAGACAGAGGCAAAAATAATTTTGCTAATTGACTCCTGAAAATTTTACAAAAATTATAAATTTAAAAATGGTTTATTTTTTGATATTGCCCTAAAATTCTTTTTTTGTACTATAATATTGTCATAAATCAAGAAAGGATTAAAGTCATGACTATTTTAGACAAAATTATGAAACCGAAATCGATTGCAGTAGTTGGTGCTTCTACAAAAGACCACACAATCGGTTCAGACATTATGAAAAGATTGACCGAATACAAGTTTACAGGCAGCATTTATCCTGTTAACCCCAAAGGCGGAGAAATTCAAGGTTTGAAAGCTTATACAAATGTTCTTGAAATCCCCGGTGAAGTTGATTTGGCAATCATTGTTGTTAATTCAAAATTTGTTTTATCAACATTAGATCAGTGTAATGAAAAGGGTATCAAAGGTATCTGTATTATTACTGCAGGTTTCAAAGAAACAGGCAAAGAAGGTGCAGAACTTGAAGCTCAATTAGTTGAAAAACTTAATGCATACGGTATGAGATGCGTAGGTCCTAACTGCTTAGGTGTTGTTAACACATTGCCTGAAATCAGAATGGACGGATGTTTCGCTGAATCTTTACCTGAAAGAGGACATATCGGATTTGTTTCTCAGTCCGGTGCATTAGGCGGCGGTATCCTGAATATCTTAAAAGACCTGAACTTAGGTTTTGCTCAGTTCATTTCTATCGGTAATCAGGCTGACGTTAATGCTGAAACAGCTCTTGAATATTGGGAAAATGATGATGACGTTCAACAAATGTTGTTGTATATGGAATCAATCCAAAACCCTGCTAATTTCAGAAAATTAGCTTCAAGAATTTCTAAGAAGAAACCTATCCTTGCATTAAAAGCAGGTCGTTCTGCTGCAGGTGCAAGTGCTGCTTCTTCTCACACAGGTTCTTTAGCAGGTGCTGATAAAGCTGCTAACGCATTATTAATGCAATCAGGTGTTATAAGAGAATATTCTTTGAAGAATTTATTCTCTACAGCAAAAGTTTTTGCTAACTGCCCGATTCCGAAGGGTGACAGAGTTGCTATTATCACTAACTCAGGCGGTCCCGGTATCATGGCTACAGATGCTGTATGTGAATACGGTATGCAAATGGCTAAAATTTCTGATGCTACAAAAGATAAATTAAGAAGCTTCTTACCGGCTGCTGCATCAGTTAAAAACCCGATTGATATGATAGCTTCAGCTCCTATCGAACACTACAAACAAACTTTAGAAACAGTTATTGCTGATGAAAACGTAGATATGATTATTTGTATTTACTTACCGTTCTTAGGTTTGAAAGATATTGATGTTGCAAAAGCATTAATGGAAATTAAATCTCAATATCCTCAAAAACCTGTTATCGGTGTATTCATGACTAAGTCAGAATTCTTCACAGCATTATCTGATATGGATGTTAATATTCCGTTCTTTATGTACGCTGAAGAAGCTGCTGAAGGTTTACACAGATTAAATCAGCAGAGATTATGGATTGAAAGACCTGTTGGTAACTATCCTTCTTACAATGTTGATAAAGAAAAAGCTGCAAGCATCATTAAACAATCATTGGTTGAAGGTCGTGAACAGTTAACTACTCGTGAATCAATTGATGTATTGGATGCTTACGGTATCAGAGTATGTAAATCAGGCTTTGCAACAACTGAAGATGAAGCAGTTTCAATTGCTGATTCTATCGGATACCCTGTTGTAATGAAGATGACTTCTAAGACAACATCTCACAAAACAGATGTTGGCGGTGTAAGAGTTAACATTCAGTCAGCAGAACAGTTAAGAGCTGAATACCAAGACCTTATTTCTAAACTTGATGCAAAAGGTTTGCTCGACGGTTTGGAAGGTGTAATCATTCAGGAAATGGTTAAAGGTAATCGTGAAATGGTTTGCGGTGTTGCAACAGATCCTCAATACGGACACATGATGATGTTCGGTTTAGGTGGTGTATTCATTGAAGTTATGAAAGACGTAACATTCAGAATGGCACCTTTATCTGATGTTGATGCTTCTGATATGATTAAGTCAGTTAAGGCTTATAAATTATTAGAAGGTGCAAGAGGCACAACTCCTGCTCAAATGGATCAAATTCAGGAAACATTGTTGAGATTATCTCAATTGGTTTCTGATTTCAGCTTCATTACCGAGTTGGATATCAACCCGTTATTAATCTCTGAAAAGACCGGTGAAGGTATTGCCGTTGACGGTCGTATCAAGGTTAAAATGGAAGATGCTAAGAAAGCACTCGGCTGCCAATGCGGTTGCGGTGAATTAACTTGCTCTTGCGGCGGACATTGCTAATTAAACAGCAAAACTAAATATAACTGAACAGGTCATTGAATTTTCAATGACCTGTTTTTATTATTAGAATTTTACATATTGTTTATGTTTTTGCGGTGCGGGAGCGGGTGCGGGTGCGGGAGCCTGATACTCATCTATATCTGCATAAATACCGCTGCCGAATAAAACAATCTTAAGTCCGTATATCGGCATATATAAAATAGTTTTTATTTTCTTTATAGTCGGATTTTCCTGTTTAGGACGTGCATTATGCTGAAGTACGGCAATCCTTATCGAAGTTGATATATCCCTTATTGTGTAATAGCCAAACAAAAGCAGCAATATTATAATAATAGCAATAGTAATTTTTTCTAATCTGTTATATTTTTTATTATCATTATAATTTTTCATTTCGAATATCCTTTTTTGCTTGCTTCCACAAGGCATCATATTCCTCAAAAGAATATTCGGTAAGAGGTTTTGTTGCAAGCTCTTCCATTTTTCTGAAGCGTGTCATGAATTTTTTGTTTGCTCTTAAAAGTGCCTGTTCGGCATCGATTTTATTCCAGCGTGCAAGATTAACCGTTGCAAAAAGAATATCACCGAATTCATCTTCCATGTGTTCTTTATCCCCTTCACTGACTGCTTCTTTAAACTCGTCAAATTCCGATTGGATACATTCATATAACGATTCTACGTTTGGCCATTCAAAACCGACTTTTACGGCTTTTTTGCTTATTTTTTGTGCACTCATTAATGCCGACTGTGATTTTGAAATTCCGTCCATTACGGATTTTCTGTACGTTTTTTCTTCCTGTTTAAGTTTATCCCAGTTAACCATGACATCGTCAGCAGATTTAACTTTTGCCGAACCAAAGACATGCGGATGCCGGTGAATAAGTTTATCTTTCAGTTCACGGGCAACATCTTCTATATCGAAAGCGTTTTCTTCGGAGGCTATCTGAGCATGCAGAACTACCTGTAAGAGTACATCACCGAGTTCTTCTTTTAAATTATTCATATCTCCCGAATCAATAGCATCAACAGCTTCATAAGCTTCCTCAAGCATGTTCGGTCTTAAAGTTTTGTGAGTTTGTTCTCTGTCCCACGGACATCCGTCAGGAGCCCTTAATTTAGCTATTACTTCTACTAATTCATTAAATTCCTTTGTTTTCATAGTAAAAGTTTATCATAAAATCTACAACAAAAGTACAAAAAATTTTTTAAAGAATCCTCCAAAAGGTTGATGGCGATAAAAAATCGTGTGCTATTCTATTATGTGTAGAGATATTACATATTGACGAAAGAAAGGATTATTAGAATGGCAGATTCATTTAAAATCGGAAGTGTTTTACCCCGTCTTTTCAACGGCAGTAAATACGAAACAACTACAAACAGACCATCGAATCAGGTTACTACGGGTACAACTTACAATCCGTTTGCAACATCAGGTATGAAAGTAGATGTTTTAACAGCAGACGTATTTGATACAACAAGTTTTACAGGCGGAACAACTCCATCCGCATCAAAAATTAAGAGAATGGCATCAGCTCTTGTAGGTTCTATAGGTGATGCATTCCCGACATTCAGAAAAGGTATTGAAAACATTACTGCATTTTGCGGCAGAGTTAAAAACGAAATTACAAGTGCATGGCATTTCTTGCAGGAAACAAGAGTTCCCGGTATTACAGATTTAACAAATTCTATTAAATCTCAATGGGAAGCTGCTCATTATGCAAAAGAAGTAAAAATGTACGCATCAATGCCGGTTGATACATTAAGAACAGAACTAACCAACAGTTTAAGTATTGCGGCATAGGAGGAATTTAAGTTATGAATATGAACAAAGTAGAAAAAATTATTGAAGCATTATCAATACACACAGACCCTGAGTCTATCAACGTATTAACTGAAGTTGGTACAAACTCTGCAATAGACAGAGTAAGAGAATTAACTTCCAGAGCATTGGTCAGAAAAAATGTTCACGATTCTCTTTCAGTAGTTATTTCAAATCAGGGTAAAGGTATTAATGACCTTAGCACAGTTGTTGCTATGACTACTATCAATGAATTACTTTCATTGGAAGATAAAACAGAAGCAATGACAATTTTAGAAGACACAGTAAACAACCACTCAGAAGAAGAAGTAAGGGATAACGCACGCTCAGTAAAAGCTTTAATGGCATTGAGCTAATTTGGGAATTTGCTATTTTAATGTGATTTTATATAGATAAACAAAATCCGCCGGCTATATGGGCGGATTTTGTTTTGAGGTTATTATAAATATATATGTGTTTGCTTATTATATAAGTTCATGATATAAGTTTATTTATGAAATCGGTACCAAATTGGAAGCGAGACATTAAATATTACATCAAGAAAGCTTATTTTGATAATAAGCATTCCGATGTTGATTTTATTTTGCAGCAGGTTGTTGATTTTTTTGCAAATAAATATATTTCCAAAAATGATGAAAAACTTATAAATCTTTTTTTGAAAGAGAATGTTTCTCAGGCTGATTTGGATAAATTTATTGAAGAATGGGATATTGAGGCAGAGGGCGGTCATAAGGCATTAATGCTCTCTTATTTTATGAAAAATCATCCCGAATTAAATTATCCGGTATATATAGAACCAAGATTAAACGGTATATTAAAGTATTACAGATTTCGTAATCTGAATTTGATGTCCCATTTTAAAAGAGTTTGTACGGCATTAAAAGCTGCAAATATTGATATTTTGATTATGAAAGGTGGAGCTTTCAGACATTATCATCCGGAATTTCCGAGAATAATGAGTGATATTGATATTCTTATTCCGTCAAAAGATTATGAAAATGCAAAAAAGATAGCATTGGATTTCGGTTATAAATATATGGAATGTAAGCACAGTATAGATTTGATTGATCCAAACGCAAATATTAATGTATTGGATATTCACCATAAGCTTGATATGCAATCCGATGTGGTAAATTCTTTCAATGAAGATATTTATAAAAGAGCACACAGTGAAACGGTTTTTAATGTCAATGATATTTATGTGCCATGCCCTGAAGATATGATGTTTCTTTTACTTGTAAATCTGGTTAAAAATATGACGAGAATAACAAGTTTTCAAAGTATTTTATATTCTGTTATTGACAGTATGTATCTGATCAATTTAAAGCCGGATTTTGATTGGAATATAGTAAGACAAAATGCAATAAAAACAAATACGGAACCGCAAGTGGCGGTTGCCATTGAGTTTTTGAACAGATTTGTTTCCGCTAAACTGCCTGAAATGTTTACTGAAGAGTTTCGCGAAAGAAGTATTTTGTATCTCTATAATGAATGGTTTATCAAGAGTTTACGTAAAAGAAGCCACTCTCTAAATTTCGGTGATATATTTAAAAATTTGTGGCATGATTTAATATATTATTTTAAATTCCGACCTCAATATGTTTTATATAGGCGGAAAACAATAAGTAAAAATCCAAAATTAGCAAAAGAAGTACTTGAAAAACAACGGTTGATAGGATGACAGATAAAGACAAAAAGATAAAAATATCAGATAAAAAATTGCTTGAATATATTAAAGCAAACAGTTCTTATGAGAAAACGCTTTATCTGGATTTGGGTGTGAAAATTGTCCGTCTGATATGTTATTCGGATTTATTTATTCCGCATATAGAAAAACAGCTTACTTATACATTACTTGAAAAATCCTGGAAATATGACGGAACCATAATTTTATGGCAGGAAAACGATATAGAACATATACATGAAAATAAAAAGTTATTTGTTTCTGATGCGGATTCCGATACGGGTATAACACACATCATGTATACGGAAAATACTACAACTTTATGCGTTCCGCAGGAAGAAACATACTTTTACGGAGTAAACAATCTTGAACCGGAAGAATTTGTAAAAGAAGGTCATATTTTTGTTTATATTCTGAACAAAATATTAAAAACAGATTCAACGGCTCTTGTTCATGGTGCATGTATAGGTTTTGATAATA
Source organism: bacterium (assembly GCA_017542305.1). Taxonomy (GTDB): domain Bacteria; phylum Cyanobacteriota; class Vampirovibrionia; order Gastranaerophilales; family Gastranaerophilaceae; genus UBA1221. The sequence goes on along the minus strand of JAFXXK010000026.1, from coordinate 29,497 downwards.
AAGGTATTTTATTCTGTGCAAGGGGACAAAGAGGAAAATCAACACTAACGGTATTATCTTTGCTGAGTGGGTTTGAATATGTTTCTGATGATTATTTAACCATTGAAAAAGAGGATGATAAATTATTTGCGTATCCGATATATTCTATCATTACGTTATCTCCGAAAATGTATAATGAGATGTATGATAAACTCTCAGGAGCAAGATTTGTTTCAAATAATGCCAGAAAAGATAAATATGTATTTAATATTGCGAATATGCACGATCAATTTAAGAAGAAATATCCTGTAAAATTTTGTATGACACTTGAATTTTCAAAAGAAGAAAATCCGTCAATTGTTGAATGTTCAAAACAGGAAAAAGGCAGTGCAATTACACAGATGGTTCATTCGACGGTTATACAGATGAAAGATATGTACGATTCAAAAACCATAAAAAAATTGATAGATATGATTAGTAATTATAAATATTATAAGATGTATTTATGCAGAGATATATACAAAAATGTAGAGTATTTAAAGAGATTTTTAAAGGAGTATAAGGATGACTAATTATAAATTAAATGAAGAAAAAATGTTTGCGGATGTTGCAGACGGAATTGCCATTATAATAAATTCCGAAACGGGTATATATTACGGCATGAATAAATTAGGTACAGAAGTGTATGAAAATCTTATTAACGGAGTTTCAGCAGAAAACATTCTCGAAAAATTATTAACGTGGAACAAAGATGCGGAAAGTAAATTCAATGAATATATGGAATTTCTTACCAAAAACGGAATAATTATTCCTGATTCAGATGTTCAAAATAACATTGAAGTATCCATAGATGAAGCAATTGCTGCAGAAGACGGATTTATTCCTACTGTAGCGGAATATAAAGATGTTCAGGAGCTTTTGCTTGCCGACCCGATACACGAAGTAAAAGAAGAAGAAGGCTGGTCACCTGAAAAATCTTCACTAAATGAAGATAAAGAAGATGTTGCACGCCGTGAAGCCAAGATGGAGTTGAAGAAGTAAATATGACAGAGATTTCTGTTATTGTACCCGTATATAATAATGAAGAATATCTGCCAAAATGTATGGACAGCTTGATTTGTCAGGCATTAAAAGATATTGAAATTATATGTGTGAATGATGCTTCCGAAGATAACTCACTAAAAATTTTACAGGATTATGCCGATAGAGATAAGCGAATAAAAGTTATCAATTTTGAACAAAATAAAGGTGTTTCTGCCGCAAGAAATTATGCTCTTGATATTGCAGAAGGTAATTATATCTATTTTCTTGACAGTGATGACTGGATAGATAATGATTATTTAGAAATAATGTTAAAAACTATGGATGAAACTTGTTCGGATATTATTATAAACAGAAATGTTATTTCTGTTCATAATGACAAATTTTTCCCGTATAATTTTCAGCCGGGACAACTTGCAATTTCTGATAATTCATACATTGATACGGAAAAAGATACACATAATATATTCTCCGGACTTTGTTGTAAATTGTATAATGCGAATTTAATAAAAAAGTATAATATCAGATTTCCTGAAGGCTATATATATGAGGATAATTTTTTCCATTATGTTTCTTTTGCCTATGCCCAAAAAGTCTATTTCTTTAACGGTTCGTCTTATTATTACAGAAAAAATGACACTTCCATTACTGCAAATCACAGACAGGATAGTGATAAATTTATCAATATTCTCGGATTGATATATGATTATTATAAAGAACACGGTTTGCTTGGCAGAAATATAAAAATATATTATACAATGCCGTTATTTAGTATTGATAATGAACATATCTATTCAGCTTTTAAAGAATATTTTCTGAAAGCGGGCGGGTATATTTTGAACAGTAATATTTATACTGATGTTGACAAATTCTTTTGTAAAAATATATCTGAAACCAATAGTTATGACGATTACATCTCAAAATTTTCAAAAAATGTTGCAATAAGTTATATAAGAAGGAAAAAATAATGAACGATTTAATTTCCGTAATCATACCTGTTAAAAACGGCAGCAAATACCTTAGTCAGGCGCTTGACGGAATACTCCAACAAAATATGGATGTTGAGATAATTGTTGTTGATGACTGTTCTGATGATGATACGGTTAAAATTGCAGAAAAATACGGTTGTAAAATTATCCGGCATGATACATCAAAAGGTCCCGTTATCGCTAAAAACAACGGATTAAAAATTGCAGCAGGCAAATATATCTTATTCCATGACCACGATGATATTATGAGGGACGGAGTACTTCAAAAACTCTATGAGGAAATAACTTCAGAAAATGATATTTACGCAGTAGAAGCAAAAGTTCAGGATTTTTATTCACCTGAACTTTCCGAAGAAGAACGGGAAAAAACTCCGATAAAATCCGAGCCGTATTGGGGATTATTTACCGGTGCTATTTTGATGCGTAAAGATACTTTCGATAAAATAGGTTTGTTTAGTGAAACTCTTCGGGCAGGCGAAATTATAGAATGGCAGTCTAAAATGGATTCGGCAAATTTAAAAATAAAAAAAATTGATATTGTTTCAACTGACAGAAGAATACATTCTACAAATTTTGGCAAAATGGATAAGAAAGCGGAATTTCGTGATTATGCCGCAATTTTAAGAGCCAAACTTGCGGCAAAAAGATAGACATTTAATCCAAAATTTTTATACCCGAACTCGTGCCAATATTGTTATTATAATATCTCCAGCCGTTATTTCCGTAATAATAACTGCCGTACCCATTATAGTAAGGGTCGTTTATCGGCGGAGTAAACCCTGTCGGAACTCCGACAAATGTTGAATTTATACCGTTTACTATACGTTTAATTCTGTTTGTTCGGGCTATTTGATTTCGTTTGTTGTAATTATAAATCAGATTATTCAATCGTTGATCAATTGTATAATCAGGATAATATCTGTTATAAATAGTATTTTCCAACCGCTCAATTCTTGCCAGTAATTCCTGTTCGGCATAAGTATGTCCGTACAGGGCTTTCTCTATTTCTAAAAGTCTGTCTGTATCCGGTTGTCCGTTTAAAGTTCCCAGATACTTGTAATAAACATTATCAACTCTTTTTATATTATCTGCAATCGCAGATGTGCCTGTTAAAACAAATATTGCCAAAAATGAAATAAAAATTTTCTGCATATCCCTTCCTCCTGATTACAGAGAAAGTTTAAACAGTATTGAGATAAAATACATTGCCCGTTTAGTAATATATATGGATAAAACTATATTTTTTTGGCAGCTATAATTATCGGGGCATAGGTTAGTGTCAAATCGGGGAATTGTGTTTTGTATTTGTCACAAAAATCTTTAACCTCTTTGACTCCCCATTTTGTGTCAGATAACGAATTTACACCCGTATTTTTCATATGTGCCAATATTTTTAACGGATTGTCAAAAGTCATTTTATGCTCAGTGGTTTCTGACGTAATTATTTCAAAATCTTTCTTCAAAACAGATATTATTTCTTTCTCTGTTTTATATTCAAGTGATAATCCTGTAATAGCTTTTATTTCCCTGAAATTATCAGGAGAAAATGTCGAAAATGCCAATACCCCGTTGGGATTCAGTAAATTTTTGCATTGCTCAAAAATCTTATCCAAATTCTCATACCATTGGAATACAGCGTTAGAAACCACTAAATCAAATTTCTGATTAAATTTGATTTTTCTGAAATCGCCTGAGAAAAATTTAACATTGGGGATATATTTTTTTACATAAACTTCTGATTTTTCAACCAAATCGTTTGCATAATATTCATTGTACCGTATGTGTTTTGCAATTTGTGCCGTAAGCAGCCCCGAGCCTGCACCGATTTCCAAAACATTTTCAAACTCATATTCCGATAAAATTTTAGCAATTCGTTCGGCAATAATATTCTGCACAACGGCATTTTCATCATATTTGCCGATGCTTTTTCTGAACTGTTTTTTTATTGTTTTAGGGTCTGTCTGCATTTAGAATTTCTTCCCAGCTGTTAAATTCATAAAACGGGAAATGCCCGCTATTCAAAACTTTATAAGGTGTTTCAAAATTTTCCCAACAGCTTTTTTGGTTACGGGTCGGAATAATTTTATCCGTATCACTGATTATAGCATAATCATAAAATCTTTCGTAATTGATTACACGATTTCTAATGAAATTATCAAGCACAATAAGCTCGGTCTTTTGGTTTTCTATGGTTCTTTCAACCGGAGTTTCAAGGTATTTTTCAAAATCTTCAGGACGTTTGAATAAATTTTTCTGAAACTTGCCCTGCAATCCCGTATCAACATATTTTAGCGTTAAGTCAAACGTCTTAACCGGGATTCCCCATTCATCGTGAACAGGATATGGAGTACCGTTTATTGCGATTTTTTTATCAAAATTCGGTAAAGTGTTTTTCAGTAAATACGCTATATAAACTCCCATTGACCAGGTTATCAGCGTAAAAGATTTATAATCGGAAAATGATTTTATAATATCTTCATTGTCTGTTCCGATATCTCCGTAATCATATACGACAAGTACGTCATTGTCATTGCATGCCAAGCGTTCAAACGGTTTATAATCAAAACTCCAACCGCAAAAGAATATTATCAGATTACTGTTGTTTTTTTTGTTCAGCCAATGATATTGCATAATACTCTCAATTCTTAAATTGTACAAAATTATTATACCATATCAATTAATGTTTAATGATTTAAAATTTTTTGTGGTGTTCGGAAATTTCAAAATCAAATTCTTTATGGTTGATGTGTTTAAGTCTTGGTATAACATCGGTTTTATTATGCTCGGAATGTTTTTTGTGGTTGTACGGTTGTTTGTTTGGATATTTAAGCGAAATTGGTTCTTTATGGAAATGTTTCGGGAATAACGTTTTTTGAGCAAACTTTACAGCTTCTATAATTCCTTCATAAACCTTGCCATGAGAATATTTACCGATAAATGCTCTTATTTCACCATCAACATAACCTGCCATAGGGATAATACCACCCGGATGAGTTTTCTTGTTAGGAATAAATATATCAATCTGATCACGCATAGTACCGATTTTTCGGCATTGTATAAGAATTTCTCTTAACTGATCTATGCTGAGCGAATCTATATCCCCTCTAAAATTACATCTTGCGGTAAATTCGGGGTTGTAAGCTTGTATCATATCTGTTTTCATAATTTCTCCAATCCGGCTGTTTATCAATATAAATCTCGTAAAAAAATTTTTTTGCATGTAATTTATTTAATTTTACAAATTACCGATACTGTAATATTTCATTCAGTTTTATCAAATCTTCCTCTGTTATGTCGGCTGTTAGGGACAGACGCAGACGAGAAGTTCCCGACGGTACCGTCGGAGGGCGAATAGGAAGTGTAAAATATCCGTTCTGAAACAGGATTTCACTCAGTTTTACGGTTTTGTCGTTTTCGCCCACAATGTAAGGTACAATATGACTTTCGCTTCCCATTTTTTTGCCGAGTGAAAGCATATTCATCCTTTTTTCGTAAGTATATGGCAGTTTTTTTTCTATTATCCATTTTGTAAATGCAATATTTACAGGCGGCAGGGAAGTAGAAAAAATAAACGAACGGGCTTTGTTTATTAAATAGTTTATCAAAACGTCATTTCCTGTTGCAAATGCACCCATAGAGCCGATAGCTTTGCCAAACGTTCCGACAATTAAATCGACATCATTTATTATGCCTAATTCTTCTGATACACCGAGACCTTTTTTACCGAAAACTCCGAATGCATGGGCTTCATCTATTACCAAAATACAATTATATTTTTTCTTCAATTCAACGAGTTTTTTTAAATCTGCAATATCGCCGTCCATTGAAAAAACACTTTCGGAAACAATTACCGCATTTTTAAAATTTGTCCGCTCACGTTTCAGAAGTGTCTCAAGATTTTCTATATCATTATGTTTATAGCGGAAAAATTTTCCTTTAGACAGCTGCATCCCGTCAATAATACTTGCATGATTCAATTTATCCGAAAAAATTACGTCACCGCTCCCTGCAATAGTACTGTTAATTCCGACATTTGCGTGGTAACCGCTGTTAAAAATCAGAGTTTTTCCGGTCCCGAAAAGCGAACTGATTAAATTTTCCAACTCTTTATAAATCGGCAAAGTTCCGGTCAAAAGTCTTGCACTTGCGCTGCCAAAGGTATATTTACAATCGGTATCTTTTAGAAACTCTCTTGTTATATCTTGATTATCCGCAAAATTCAAATAATTATTTGACGAAAGATTCAATAATTTTTGCCCGTTAACGTAAATATATTTGCCTTCTTTACGCTCGAAATTACTTACTGAACGCAGATGTGACGCATCTTTTAAATCAGCTAAAGTTTTTTCATAACTTTCAAACATATTTTGATTTTAAAATAAACAGAGTGGAAGTGCAAAAATTAAATTTATAAATATTTTTATTTGAATATTTATGAGCTTTATTCACTTTTCTTTACACCCTTCTTGAAAAATTCCATGTTCATGGGATAATTCAATTATGGCTAATTAATTTAATTATAAATAGCGAGAGTACACTAATATAAAGGAAAATGAAAAATGGCTAGAAAAACTCCATTGGAAAAAATCAGAAATATTGGTATTGCTGCTCACATTGACGCAGGTAAAACCACTACTACTGAACGTATCCTGTTTTATACAGGTAAAACTCATAAACTCGGTGAAGTTCACGACGGTGCTGCTGTAACCGACTTTATGGAACAGGAAAGAGAAAGAGGTATCACAATCCAGTCTGCAGCTGTTACTGCTGAATGGAAAGGACACCAAATCAATATCATTGACACCCCCGGCCACGTTGACTTTACAATTGAAGTAGAACGTTCACTTCGTGTATTAGACGGCGTTGTTGCTGTATTCTGTGCAGTAGGTGGTGTTCAATCTCAGTCTGAAACCGTTTGGAGACAGGCTAACAGATACGAAGTTCCCCGTATGGTATTCGTAAACAAAATGGACAGAACAGGTGCAGATTTCTTCCGTGTTGTTGAACAAATTAAAACAAGATTAGGTGGAAATGCCATTCCTATCCAGTTACCTATCGGTGCTGAAGATAAATTTGTCGGTTTAGTTGACCTTATGACTATGAAAGCTGAAATTTATACTAACGACCTTGGTACAGATATTAAGGAAGAAGAAATTCCGGCTGAATTAGCTGACAAAGCTAAACAAATGAGAGATGAAATGGTTGAAGCTATCGCAGGTGAAGATGATGAATTAATGGAAAAATATTTTGAAGATCCTGATTCAATCACCGTTGACGAGTTAAAAGCAGGTTTAAGACGTGCTGTATGTAACAACAAAATCGTTCCTGTAACTTGCGGTACAGCATTCAAAAACAAAGGTGTTCAGTTGTTATTGAACAACGTTGTTGATTATATGCCGTCACCTGTTGATGTAAAAGCTATCGAAGGTGAATTAGAAGACGGCACTAAAGTTGAAAGACATTCATCAGATGATGAACCGTTCTCAGCTTTGGCATTCAAAGTTATGACAGACCCGTTTGTAGGTCGTTTAACTTTCCTACGTGTATATTCAGGTGTTATTACTTCAGGTTCATGTTCTTAACGCTACTAACGGAAAGAAAGAACGTATTGCTCGTTTAGTTCGTATGTATGCAGACCAGAGACTTGAAGAAAATGAAGTATACGCCGGTGACATCTGTGCAGCAGTTGGTTTGAAAGATACTACTACAGGTGATACATTATGTGATGAAAAAGATCCTATCATCTTAGAAAAAATGACTTTCCCAGAACCGGTTATTTCTGTTGCTATTGAACCGAAAACAAAAGCTGACCAGGATAAGATGGGTATTGCTCTTCAAAAACTTGCTGAAGAAGATCCGTCATTCAGAGTTAAATCTGATACTGAAACAGGTCAGACAATTATTTCAGGTATGGGTGAACTTCACTTGGATATCATCGTTGACCGTATGTTAAGAGAATTCAAAGTTGAAGCTAATATCGGTAAACCACAGGTTGCATATCGTGAAACTATCAGAGGCAACGCTGATCAGGATTCTAAATTTATCCGTCAGTCAGGTGGTAAAGGTCAATACGGACATTGTAAAGTTAGAATTATGCCTGCTGAAGAAAATGCAGGATTCGTATTCGAAAACAAAATCGTCGGTGGTGCTATTCCGAAAGAATATATCGAACCTGCAAGAAAAGGTATGGAAGAAGCTCTTGAAGGCGGTATCTTAGCAGGATTCCCGATGATTGACGTTAAAGTTGAACTTTATGATGGTTCTTACCACGAAGTCGACTCTTCAGAAATGGCATTTAAGATTGCCGGTTCTATGGCTATCAAAGAAGGTTGTAAGAAAGCTTCTCCTTGTATCTTAGAACCTATGATGAAGGTTGAAATCGAAATTCCTGATGAATTTACAGGTACTATTATCGGTGACATCTCTCGTCGTAGAGGCCGTGTTGAAGGTCAGGAACCTCAAGGTAACACAGGTAATGTAATTGTTAGAGCAATTGTTCCGTTGGCAAATATGTTCGGTTATGCAACCGACTTGAGATCTAATACTCAGGGTCGTGGAACATTCTCTATGGAATTCCAGAAATACGAACAAGTTCCTGCAAACGTTGAAAAAGAAATCATCGAAAAAGCGGGAGCGAGCAAAGCATAAAGTTATTTTGCGAAAAGGAGAGGGGCAGAAACGCCCCTCTTTTTTTGAGCAAAATATGTATGCGTCTGGCGCGAGCGAGTAAGACAAATCGCGAAAAAATAATAAAATAAGGTGCGGGAAACCGTACCTTATTTTTAGTATATTGAATTAATATCCAGTCAAACACGTTTTCGGCAATATTTTTGCCGGCATTAAACATTTCTCCTGCCTTATTTACTTTAATAATTACTGATTAAGTTGATTGCTTCAACAATTTGATATTTCGGAAGCTCACGAAGGAGTCTGTTTGCTCCGTCCATAAGTTTATCGGCATCTTCCATTTTTCCCTGAGCTCTGCAAATGTCTGCAATATGGATTTTCTTTTTAATTGCGGTCAAATAATCACCTTGTTCAATATCTTTTGCGGCGCTGACTGTTAATCGGTATTTTCTCTGTTCGATTTCTGACGGATACGGATCGTTGCTGTTTGCGTATGCACTCAAATCGTCAAGACCATAGCCTGTAAATTTTACGTTTGGCATTTGTGATAATGCTTGTGCCCCAAATACAGGTATCATTCCCTGTACCGGAGTTATTGTCTGACATTTTTCTTTTTTATCAGCCAAAGTAATCGGCATATTTGAACGCACTTGTACCCCTATCATATTTATAGGACTAATCATATTAAAAACCCCTTTTAAATAATAAATAATAAACCTACTTGAATATTAGTGCAGATGTTAATCTTTGTCAATTAAAAAATTTTTGTTTACATTTTGGTAATTGGGAATTATAATCATAATTAACAACGTTTTATATAAGGAGAGAAAAATGAAAAAAGTGTTATTATCAGCATTATGTATTTCGATATTATTCGGATGTAATTTAAGTATGAATCAGGCAATAGCTGCGGAAACACAGACTAATACGAGTATTGAAAAAATACAGGTTGTTTCTCCTTATAAAAATATGTCTTATGAAGAATTAACCGATTTGGTAAATACCATAGGCAATAATTTGGTTAAAAGCAATAATATTAAAAAGAATATAACTTTTAAGGTTGATATGCAGGATATAGATAATGCTTCTACTGATATTGAAAATACGGTTACTGTTTATAAAGGTATAATCGACTGTTGTGAAAATGCTGATGAATTAGCATTTATTATAGGACATGAATTAGGGCATGCTTCAAGTAACCATGTTATAAAAGCAGTAGGTGCAAACGTAGCAGGTAATGCATTTGTTAATGCTTTTAAATCCATTGTCAGCTGGTTTACAAAATCAAGCAGCGTCAGTGATATAGCATTAAAAGGAGCAGATATAGGTTCAAATCTTGCATCAACCGCAGCTCAGAATAAATATTCAAGAGTACATGAATTTGATGCGGATTTATTGGGCATTGATTATGTTACAAAAGCAGGATATAACCCGAATGCAGCAATGTCTATTATGACTAAAATAGGGGAAAATTATCCTGATTTCTGGATAGATCACCCATCAACCGACAAAAGAACAAAAGCTATGAAAGAACATATTCAGGAAAATTATTCTAAATATCTCGAAAGTGCAAAATAATGTAATTACATAAAACATTTATGTAATATAATTATTCAAACATAAAAACAGCAGCTGATATTAATTTAAAAAGTCATCTTTGAAAGCATTAGTTAATACGGCTGCTTTTTCATAGGCATTTTCATCACCCTTTGCCTGTAAGTGTGAATATGCTATATCAAAGAAATCAACAGCTTTTTTAACTGAATTTGGGTTTTCTAACATTGCTTTCATATCTGCCTCTATATTAGCGTTAGTTTTATTAACTCCTGACATTTGGACCTGAGAACGTCCAATCACGGCTTCAGGTGCCAGAGATAGATTTTCCGTTGACGGTTGAACTTGTTCAGCTTCTTCAGCTTTCGGTAGTTCTACAGATTGGGGAATTTCTTTTTTCACTTCAACTTTTGGGAAATTCAAATTGTTTTGATTGTTGTTAATTTCTCTCATAGTTGCACCTCTTTCCGGTTTTGACCTTTTACTCCCAAAGGTCATTATGTCATTATCTTTTACTCGTTTTTTGCTTTAAAACGCAGAAATTGTGTTTTTTGCTATTTTGTAAAAAAAAAATTACAAAAGTTAATATAAAATTTTTCCCGTAAATTTTATGTTATCATTTATTATATAACATAACAGAAAGTAATGCAAGATTATGAACCTATTAAATTTATTTAACAAAAATGGAGTTAATCCGAAAGATATTTTAATGTACCTGCCTGATGCGGTATTTATTGTAGAAGAAGAAACAGGAAACATCATTTGGGTAAATAACAAAGCTTCTTTAATTTTTGGAATAGCCAGAGAAGATTTTCCCGGAAATAATTTTGATGATTTTGTTCCGCAGGGGATGGAATTGGCTTACCAGTCATCATGCAAAGATGTTTCTGTTATCGGCGGAGCAGCAATAAATGATAAAGAATTTTTTATCGAATTGAGTGCAAATCTTTTGGATACACAGTATTTCATTACTATTCGTGATGTAACTGAAATGACACATATCTTAACACAGGCAGAAAAAACAGGACGCCTTAATAAAGATAAAAACCTTATGTTGACTAAATTATCAAGTGAATTTAAATCACCGGTTCAGTCTATTTTAGGATTTTCACAAGCATTAAATGACGGTTTGGGCGGAGAAATCAATGACAAACAAAGAAAATATGTCCGTATAATCAATAAAAATGCTACAGAATTGTTATATTTTATGGATAAATTCTTTGAATTTGCATCGGTTGAATCACAGTTGTACCAAAAACATTTACAGCTGTTTGATATAACGGAGCTTATCCAAAGTGTTATCAGAGAAAATGAAGTTACTATTACTACCAAAAAACTTAATGTAACTACCGATTTTGAAAATATCGCAAGCAAAACTGTTTATAGTGATGAAACTGCTATGAAGATGATTTTGCAAAATATTTTGGAAATTTCAATCAAATTAACCGAAATCGGAAATATTTCTATTGAGTTATTTAACCCATCGTTGGAAGATGTTGCAGAAATGGGTATTACACCTATTAAGAGTGCAACCGAAACTTCATATATGCTAATCAGAATTTGCGATAACGGAATAGGACTACAGGAAAATGATGTAGAAGGTATTTTTGAACCTTATACCCAACTTGATAAAGCTAATAAGAAAAATCTTGTACGTTCCATTTCTTTAGGCAGTGCAAAAGAATTAGTCAGAACTTTAAACGGTGCTATTTGGCTTCAGACAGAGGTTATGAAAGGTACCATATTTAGTGTAATTATACCTGTTGAAAACGGAGCTGTACCACAGGATGAGTAACGTTATTTTAAAGAACGTAAAAAAAATATACGACAAAAAGGTTGTTATTGACGGTGTTAATTTAGAGATAAAAGACAAAGAATTCATAGTTCTTGTCGGTGCTTCCGGTTGCGGAAAATCAACAATACTAAGAATGATTGCGGGTTTGGAAGAAATTTCCGACGGTGAAATTTTAATCGGGGATAAAAAAGTAAATAATATTCACCCTAAAGACAGAGATATTGCGTTTGTTTTTCAGAGTTATGCACTTTATCCCCACATGACCGTCAGAGAAAATATTGCGTTCGGTCTAAAAATGCGTAAAGTTGATAAAGCTACTATTGATAAAAAAGTTCAGGAAGCCGCTGAAATTCTTGATTTGACCGAATATCTCGACAGACGCCCGAAACAATTATCAGGCGGACAAAGACAACGTGTAGCGTTAGGCCGTGCTATTGTTCGTAATCCTAAAGTATTCCTTATGGACGAACCGTTGTCAAATCTTGATGCGAAACTTCGTGTTCAGATGCGCTCTGAAATCAAAAAACTACACGAAAAATTGCAAACTACATTTATTTATGTAACCCATGACCAAACAGAGGCTTTGACTATGGGTGACAGAATTGTTGTTCTTGATAAAGGTCATATCCAACAGGTTGATACTCCGGAAGAAATTTATAATAATCCGCAAAATACATTTGTTGCAGGGTTTGTCGGTTCTCCGCAGATGAATTTTATAAAAGGGGAACTTCTTGACGAAAAATATGCCGGATTAACAGCAGGCATACGTCCTGAAAAGATGATTACAGGCGGAAGTATCAAATTGACAATGGATGTGGATATTACGGAATTATTGGGTTCTGAAAAAATAGTGTATTTTAATATCGGTGAAAGTAAATGTTCCGCAAAAGTATCTGCTGAAACCCAAGTTGATTCAAAGATAGATTTATCAATTAATCCTGATGATATTTATTTGTTTGACAAAGACGGAAAAAGAGTTAATTAGTCAAAATAATCAGGCAAATTCTTCATGGTTTGGCATGCAAATACAGCCAAGCAAAAGTTAAATGCAAGCCATTTGTTAAGTTTTGTAAAGTGTAAAAACTACACTATAACGGCATTTTCGGATATTTAAAAATAATATGAAAACAAGTTGTTGACATTTAAAATTATGTGTGCAATAATAATTAAGTAAGATTTAAGTGTAGTCGAAACACTAAATATAAATAGATTCATTAACCCCAAAAACATATAAACTCCTAAATAATAAACACTAAAAGAGACCATTAGGATGCAGAAAACGACCCACTCAGTAATGAGTGGTTTTTTTTTATGCAAAATTTGCATTATAAAAAAGGCATGAAAATAATTCATGCCTTTTTTACAAAACTTTTGTATTCTAAATTAACCGTTACCGTTAGGACTTTCGTATTCAATACCCATTTCTTTAAGTGTTCTGATAAAGTTCTGGGCACAAATCTTCTGAGCTTCCGGCGGAACTATTCTCAAAATTTCAACCGTTCTTGAAATAACCGGATCTTTATCATACCAACGGTTATTAGCGTTTACAGGTTTAACCATTGCATAAAACTTATCAACCGTTTCTTTTGAAACTTTTTCTTCTATCTTGTGCAAGAAAATTTCAGCCTGAGCATGGAGCTCTGTCTGGTAATTTCTTAACAGTTCGATTACTTCCAGAAGCAATGGGTCATGGTCGTACCAACGCTTATAAGTAGGATTCATTGTGGATTCCCTCCGTTAGTTTGTCGGGAGAAACGATTTCTTCATCTCTTCTCTCAATCTTTCCTCCTAACAATCTTAACTTAGATTCGAAATTTTCGTATCCTCTATCTATATGATGTAAGTTATCGATGACAGAAGTTCCTTCTGCCATAAGTCCTGCAACAACAAGTGCAGCACCTGCTCTTAAGTCGGAAGCGGCAACACCTGCGCCCGTTAATTTTTTTACACCTTTAATAATAGCATGATTTCTGTCCTGATGAATATCAGCACCCATTCTGCGTAATTCCGGTACCTGCATAAATCTGTTTTCGTACAGGCTTTCGGTAATTATACCGACACCGTTTGCGGTTGATAATAAAACCATAGCCATAGATTGTAAATCAGTAGGAAATCCGGGATATGGCTGAGTTACAAAGTTAATTGAATTAAGTCTGTTTTTGCAGCTTACTTCAATAACGGTAGGCTCAAGCAGCTTTATACTTGCTCCCATTTTTATCAGTTTATCGTTAAAGAAAGTAAGGTGAGCCGGATAAATATTTTTAATTATACCTTTGCCGCGAGTTGCAATAATTGCTGTCATAAATGTTCCGGCTTCAATTCTGTCAGGAATTGTAGTATATTCTATCGGATGTAAATCCTCAGGTTTTACACCGTTAATAACAATTTCCGAAGTGCCGGCACCGTTAACATCAGCACCCAAAGTATTTAAGAAATTTGCCAAATCGACAATTTCAGGCTCCTGAGCCGCATTTTGGATACGGGTTGAACCGTTTGCAAGAACTGCAGCAAGCATGATGTTTTCTGTAGCACCGACTGACGGAATATCCAGATAAACATCAGCACCGGTCAATTTTGAAGCTTTAGCGTGTACATAACCGTTTTCTATCTTAATCTTTGCACCTAATGCTTCCAAACCTCTGATATGAAAATCAACTCGTCTTTCACCGATGGCACATCCGCCCGGAAGCGCAACAATAGCTTCTTTACATCTTGACATCAATGCGCCCAAAATAATGAACGAAGCTCTCATTTTGCTGACCTGCTCATATTTTGCGGTAATGCTTGTTAATTCTGTTGAATCAATAACTATTGATTTTTCTTTCTTGTCATATTCTGTTTTTGCACCCAATCCCTGAATAACGCTCAGCATAATTTCAACGTCAGTCAAATCAGGTACATTATATATTTTAGTAGACCCCTTTGCCAATATTGCAGCGGCCATAAGTTTCAATACAGAATTCTTTGCGCCACCAATTTCAACTTCACCTTTTAAAGGGGTTCCTCCCTTAACGTAATACTTATCTGTCAATTTTCCCTCCGGAAAACATATCCTACTAATCTTTACTCTTCTATAATAATACAACCATAGCCTGTTGGTGTAAATAAGTTAAAATATGTAAAGACAAGTTTTAAAATACAGTATATAATGTTTACATAATTGACATTTGGCTATTATAGTTATAGAATATAGTGTTAAATTATTTATTTAGGATATGTGTATGGAACGAAGAAATAGCAAAATTTTATCATTATTGGAGGAAAAGACAGCTTGCTACGATGGCAAAGTTGCTCTTGGGATTAAAACTCAATATGGCTGGGAAGAGTTTACTTACAGGGGTTTAGGTCTTCTGTCAAGAAAAATTGCCCGTCATTTAATTGAAGATTTGGATATTAAAAAAGGCGAGTGTCTTGCTATATTGTCTGAATCAAAACCGGAATACGGTGCATGTGTTTTTGCCTCCGTACTTACCGGAACAATTACTGTTCCGCTTGATATTAAACTTTCGGAATATGAATTGACTTCTATTTTATCGGATTGTAATCCGACTATTATGCTTGTATCTCAACATTATCTGGATATGGCATTAAAATTACAAAAAGCGGTACCGTCTATTAAGTATATTTTACTTATTGACGAACACGCAAATGATGACAATATTAAAAACATTTATGACTTGCCTGACAAATTTGATGCCAAATGGAGACAAAGAAGCTCTAAATCAACGGCATTAATTATTTATACATCAGGTACAACAGGTGCTCCAAAAGGGGTTGAAATTTCATTCAGAAATATGAATGCCCAATTGGAAGATTTGACCGATGCAATTAATGTAATTCTTCCGCACGGCGAAAAGATTACTATGCTCTCAATTCTGCCGATGAATCATCTGTTTGAAATGACTGTAGGATTTTCAACATTCCTGCATTTCGGACATACGATTTATTATACAACAAGTCTTAAACCAAAAGATATTACAAGTATTATGCAGGAAAAACACATTCAGTTTATGATTGTTGTTCCGGCATTTTTGAAACTGTTAAAAGCAGGTATCGAAAAAGAAATTAACAGCGCACCTGCTTTGACAAGATACGGATTCAAATTCTTGTATCATTTGGCAAAATTTATTCCGTCTTATGCTATCAAGAAAGTTATGTTTAAGAAAATTCATGATAATCTTGGCGGTAAATTCATGGGATGTATTTCAGGCGGTGCACCGTTGGATATTGATGTCGGAAGATTTTATGAAAGAATCGGTTTCAGAGTATATCAGGGTTACGGTCTGTCTGAAACGAGTCCTGTTGTATCCGTTAATATGGATAAACGTAATGACTTGGCTTCTGTAGGTCCGCCATTAAAACACTTTGAAGCAAGAATTGATGAAAAGAGCGGCGAATTACTTTTGAAAGGTCCGTCCGTTATGAAGGGATACCATAATCAGCCTGAATTAACTGCAGAAGTTATTGATAAAGACGGCTGGTTGCACACCGGTGATATTGCCCGTATGGATAAAGACAGACATATTCATATCACAGGCAGAATTAAGAATATGATTGTTCTTCAGGGCGGTAAAAAAGTATTCCCGGAAGAAGTTGAAGCTATCTTAGAAAAGAGCAACTATATCGCAGAAGTTTGTGTACTCGGAGTTTCCAGAAGTTTTGGCTCAAAAGACGGTACGGAAGAAGTTACTGCGGTAGTTGTACCTAAAGCTGAATTGTATAACACTTATTCACCTGATGATATTGACAGAATGGTTAAACTTGACGTTAAATCATTGTCACAAAATCTGGCACCATATAAACGTCCGACAAGTGTTATTATTTCTAAAGAGGAACTTCCAAAGACGACAACAAGAAAAGTTAAACGTAAAGACGTCAGAGAACTCATCAAAGCATAATATTAAAAGAAATGACCTCTCAAAAAAACTGAGAGGTCATTTTATATCTTCTTATCTTATTCTGTACATTTCTATTTTGGCAGTTTCTGTTCCGTCAATTCTGTGTCCTGCGATGTCATAGTCAAGATATACTTTATGTTCGCCGCTGTTTCCGACTACCTGCATTGTATGGGTATCTTTCGGATAAATTGTCATATTCATTTTATGTCTGTGCGGGCCTGCATATATCGGTAAATCAGGTACGCCCATTTCTTCACAAAGTTTTTTTGCGTATTCCATAAATGCATCACGAATTTTATCTTTGTAAGCATATTTAGGTTTAAGCTCAATGTTATCCATAACAAGAGCAGGTTTACCGTCAACGTATGCAATATAAATCATAGAATTTCCGCAGAATGTGCTGCCGTCAACAACTTCTATTGCACCGATACATTTGCTCATAATATATGTAGGAGCTGACCATTCATTGAAGTTTTTGCCTAAACCGGTACAGCATGCGCCGTCATTTCCGAGACCAATTGCCTTTTTGATATCGTACATATCGGTTTTTCTGACTTCTATGTGTGCTACTTCACCATCTTTAACGGCTTTTGCAGATTGTACATCCGCTGTACGAAGTTTTATCAGGTGATTGTAAACATGTTGTCTTGCTGCTTCTACTGTACTGTCGGAATTACGAACGGTCCAGAATTGTTTGCTGCTGATTTCTTTTTTGATTACGGACATAATCTTTTCCATGTCCTCAAATTTTATAGGTTCTCCGTTTCTGTAAAGTCTTAAATAATCTCTTGTACCGTTAGCTTCGCCGTCTCCGACAAAGATTTCTTCATATTTCTTTTCCAGAGTTACACCTATATCATTAAGTCTTTTTATTATGCCGTTTCTGATTTCTTCCGGTAAGTTTTGGAATGGTTCTTCGTTGAAATCTTTTTCGAGGTTATGTATAGCATTTTGTTTTTCTTCATCTGCATTAAGTTCAACTTCAACTTCTGTATAAGAATTTTTGTCAACTTTAGTAAATTTGTCATAATCAATACCTAAAGCTTCAAGCTGACGTTTTGTTTCAATATTGAAAGGAAGTTCATCGAGTGCTTCGACAACTGTCTTATCGGGGTTAGCTTTTATATGTTTTACTAAAATCTTCATATTATCAAAGAAATTGTCACAAGATACAAACATTTGTGATAAATATTTACAGCTTAATAAATCAAGTTTTTTGGCAAGAATTTCATCGTATTCTACGCCAATTCTTTCATAGATTTTTGTATTAACTTTATCATCCCAAATTTTTTGATTTTCAGGAGTCGGGTTTCTCAATAAATTAATGAACTCGGTCATTTCACTGTCATTTACCATATTATTGTTACTCAGGGAAGCAATAACACGCATTTTAAGAACAACATCCTGTGGTTCAAGTCCACTGTGTTCTTTAATGTAATTTTTCATTTGTTTTGCCAGAGTGCTGATTTGATTCATATATTCTTTGATTTGTGCAGCATTCGGGCTTGTGTGATATAAGCTTTGAGCTTGACCGTTAAGTGTTTTTGATTGTTTCTGGAGTTCCCTGATTTGCTGTCTTATACCTGCTATTGCGGGATTGTCTTTGTCTAACAATGCAATTTTTGAATTTAATTGTTTAATTTGTTCTTCGATATCAGCTTTTTGTTTTTGCAGTTCTCTTATTTTGTTAAGAGCTTCTGTGCCTAAAAGCTCATTCATCTGTTTTTTAAGAGCATTTAATTGTTTTTCCATAGCAATATATTCTTCACTATGAGCAGGTGTCAAAGTTTCTTCCAGCAGTTTACGGTTTTCATCCGATAATTTTATTTTTGCAATATCTTCGCATAAATCTTCAAATACGTCTATCATTAACGGGAATGCAGCTTCAAGATAGCCTATGCCCATAATATCTAAAGCTGCTACGGTTTCAAGATCAAGAAATACTTCATCCAAATCCTTATCTGTCAGGTCATCCTGACCGGTTTTTAGCAGAGTTCTGTTGTTGTATGCATCCTCATACAACTGCTGATGATTTTCTATGATATGCGGATCTCTTGCTTGTGCATAAGCAGGGAGCATCTGTCTTAATTTTTCGGGTATAGCATCAGGGGTCATACCCTTATCAATAATACCTCTCCAATATTTGGTATTATAGTCTGCTAAGAATTTATGACTATCAAATTCTCCGCTTGTAATTATTTGTTGAACTTCCTCAAGATTACCGCTGTAATTGTTAAGAATAGATGACATACAATCAGGGTTTATCTTTTGTTCATACAAAAACTTGAATAAAGGGATTCTTTCATTGTAAAGAGAACTTGCAATATCTGCAATTTTATCTTTAGGAAATTCAGGGTCATTGCATAACATCAATAAACTTGCTTCATTTTGAGTTGTTATTTGACGGGCAATGTCATAAATATATTGCGCAGGTAATGTCTTTATTTTTGCTAATTTTTTTATTCCTTCAGCATTATTTTTGTTAATACTTGGCATGACTACAACAATAGTTTCTTTTGGAATTTCATTGTCGGCAATTAATTCTCTTATGTATTGAATATTACTTTTATTTATATAGGTTTTGCATTTATTGAGTTCTTCAAGTGACATACCATGTTCTGAATACAATTCATCCACTATAGATATATTTTCCGGAGTTACTCCGGCAATCATTTTTATGACATGTTCGTTAATGTCACCTTCTTTATTTATTATTTTTAAGGCAAAATCTTTATTGAAGTTTGCGATATAATCCATTACAGTTAAATATTTTTCAGGATATTTAGCCTTTAAATCATTATAGAGTGCCTTAAATTCTTCAATCGGCAAGTCTGTCATTGCCACTTGCATTTGAGCATTAATTTTCGGACCGCTAAATGTATAATTTAATTCAGGTTCATCTTTGATGAAATTGATTTTTGCAATGAAATCGTCTACAGAAGTATTATCAGCGTATTGACGCATTTCGTATCTGTAGTTATATCGATAATCATTTAATAACTCTTCTAATGTTTCATTAGGATAAACATTATCACGCAGGTTCATAAGTTTTTGAACTACATTCATCGAGTGTTCAACAGAGAATAAACTTTCTAAAGCCTTAGTCCTGACTTTTTCTTCAAAAACCTTATTTTCATTTACGAAATTGAATGCCTGAATCATTTCATCAAATGAGGTTTGTTCAAGTTTTACAGCATTTTCATAAATCTCTGTGCTAAAATCTTTCACAAGATTATAAAAATCTTTTGCACCTTTATAATCACCATTATGAACATTTAAACATTGACGTCTTAAACTGATATTAGCATCCGGCTGAATTAAATTGAGTAACTCTAATACTCCGTCATAGTCTATAACCCCCTGACTATTTGGTTGAGCACATTCTAAAACGTCTCTTATTTTATATTTGTTATGTTCATATTTATCATATAATGCATTAATAAATTCTGCACCTTTTTCATCTATTGTAATTTTGCCTCCATTTGCCATTTCTATTGCGATATCTTTCGCTTCCGGCTTAATTTTGTTAATAAATTTGATTACGTTTTCAGGTGTTGTTTTTAGTATTAAAGCCATTAAATCATCAAAATTAATTTGACAATTATTGCCGGCAGTTTTAAGGTTTAAACCTTGTTCTAACAATGTATTTAACTTTTCTAAATTTTCGATAAAGCCTTTTATACCGCTATCTAAGTAGTTTTTGTCATAACTGTATAATCTGTAACTGTATCTGTCTACAGAATCATAAGATTTGAATTTATTTATAGCAGCAATATATCTGTTAGCAAGGGTTTCTGTCAATTCTGTTTCGTCAGATAATTTTTTACAATCATCAAGTCTTAATTGGAAAGTATAATCTTTAATATTTTTATTAACTATCTCCATAAATTTAAGTTTTGTAGTAGTTACAGAACCTTCATCAATTAAAGAGCTGTTTCTGCTTATTAAATCACTTGTCTGTTTGATATCGAATTGGGAATGCTTAAATTCATAAATTTGTGCAATAATTTCGTTTATATCACTAATTTCTCCTGTTACAAGGTCATTGATAATTTGTCTTTTTACTTCAGGGTTAACTGTTTTGAATATCTCAACCACCTGAGGTAATTTAGGATTATTCGCTAAATCCGCAAGTTGACTAAGTTTTAGTGATGTAGTTGAGGTACAGGTCAAATCAATATGATACGTCTCAACCATTCTTATAACAGTTTTGAGTTGAGCTGTTATCTGAGCCAAGTCTTTTGTAGCAGGTAATTCTATTGAAACACCATTACAAACTCTTGCAAACTCATTAGCAGTTTGAATGTAATCTTGAATTACATCATCAGCATATGTATTAATATTTTTGCAATCTGCTATACCTAATCTAAAATCAGTGGGTACTTTTGAGTTAAATTCTTTTATATACAGCAGATTTTCTTCTGTAATGTAATCTAATGTATTTTTCTTTAGAACATCAACAACATCGAATATTCCGACTTTGCCAAACAGTTCATAGACCATTGGCAATTTTTCCATAAGCATAGGAAGTTTAGGATCTTCCAACAGTTCTTTGCAGGCTTCGAGTGTAACTTCGTCATATTCATTATCAAATTTTAAATCAAGATATTTAAGATTTTCTTCATTTGTATATTTTATTAAATTCTGGAAGAGCGAATCAGTTGGTAATCCTCTATCGTTCCCCAATATATCCTCTAATACTCCGGTTATCATATCAGAACCGAAAATCTTTTTAAAATTGTCTGATAATACTTCCTTGTATATTGTATAGAAAGGCTTTGCTATCTGACTTAATACAGGCATTTTATCAGGAGTGACGATTTCATTAATTCTGGTTTCCGATAAGCCTATTTCTGTTAAAATATTTCTAACTTCCTGTTCTGTTGCCGGAGTATTTTCCTTTAATTCTCCCACAGGATATTTTTCTTCTGCAGGAGTAACGTTTTCTTCTGTTGTTAATTGTGTCGGTTTTGGTTCTTCAACAACGGGTTGTGCTTCGGGTTGAATAATAGGTTGTGCTGCCTGTATTCCGGCCTTTAAAGAAGTTATTATTTCTGAAAGTTGTGCGGCAACATCTTCTTTGGCAACTCCTGCCAGAGTTTCCAAATCAGCAACAAGTTCATTACATTTTGCTGATATTGAATTAGTTAATTCGTTACCTCCAAGACTTTCAATAATATATTTTGCCTTAACCTGACAGCTGTTCCACATATCTTTATAGGCTTGCGGTAAAGCATCAGGAGTAAGTGTCATTTCGCTTAAAGCGGTCATATTTTGTTCTATGGTTGTATTTTGAGCTGCCGATATATTTTCGATAACAGGCTGTTTGGTTTGGGGTTTGCCTGATGGGGAAACCGGAGTAGTATCAAGCTCTTTTACTGATAGTATATTGAAAAATTCAGTAAACTGATCATAACTTAATGTCATTCTGTATAAAGTATTACCCGGATTTATGATAGTAACGGTTCTGGCCGCCTTATCAATACTTTCAATAGCATAAGCGTGGTTTGGAACAACCCCGTAATCAGGTAAATATCCTGCATCACGGGAGCCTGAACCTGCACTTAATATAACATCGGTTCTGCCTGCATATTTGTCAAGTACGGTTGCCATCTGCTCTTTTTCAATATTTTCATAATTACGGGGTACCTCATCTCTGGCAGGATTAAGACCTATAGTATAAGAAATACTTTGTTTTGAATCGGCAGGGAAAAATTCATCATAAGTATTTGACATTATACCGCCTTCAATATGTTTCATAGCTTCATCAGCTGATACCGAATTGGCATCTGCTATACCGTTACTTGAAGCATATCTTGCTTTTGCATAGGTTTGTTCAAGCATTAAGTTACCGAGTGATGTTGTTGCGTGATTTTCACCAAGCTCAATTTCACCGTTTTTGAATGTTACCGGATAATCTTTGTAACCAGGGATTGTTACAACTATATCATTTCCGACTTGTTGTATGCATTGAAGCAGAACTATTTTTGCATTCGAATTTTGCATAAATGAATACAGTACACCTGATAAGAAGTAGCAATCACCTGTGTCATGACCTTGCTGAATACATGCTGTTTCGTAAGCAGGGAAAAGTTTTTCATACATTGCTGCGGACATGTTTAATTTAACCATATTACCGTTATGGTTTATATATGTATCATTTCCGACTGCAACAACCTGTCCTTGTGAAGTTTTTCCTACAAGTTCGCTAAGAGGTTCATTTACAGGATATTTCGGTAATGCTGCATATTTTTGTTGAACAACATTCGGGTTAGGTTCGCTGTATTTTACATAAGGCAATGCTTTTGCAGTTTCTTCTCCTGAGTGGATTTTGTCAATTATTGTTTCAACGTGATGTACTCTTTCAGGAGTAGATGCAAATTCCAGAGAATGCCATAATGTCATTTGGTCGATACCGTCAACGTTAACTAATTTTTCAACAAGATGTACGTTATCCTTATTAATTGCTTTCATTACATCTACAATATCTCCGTCAAAAGCATCGTCCATAAAGTCGTTTAACTTAGTACCTCTTTTATGAAGAAGTTCGTAAATACTTTCGATATTATCAACAAAGCATTGCAAATCGAAGTCACCATCTTTATGTCTGTAGTCAAACATTTTTTCAAATATGTCTAACTTATCATCAAGACATTGTATTTTGTCACAAATTTTTGCGATTTCTTCAGGTGAATTATTTGCTGCTGATTTAATCTCTGCTTCGATTTCCCTTAACGTATGTGCGGTATATCCTCGTCTTGATACATCATTAAGAATTATAAATACATCATTAATTGCATCATTATCTGAAGCATACGACAGACCGGCTCTGTATACAGAAGTCTGTTTTAATCTGACAATTTCTTCTTCTGATAACTCTGCTATTTCACCCATTCTGTATGGACTAATGTTTGGATTGTCAAGTACTCCGAGTCGAAGTAATTTTTGTGCATCTTCAACGCTTAATGCATCCATAGCCTGATCAAGCAGGGATATTCTGCCGGGAGTTCTTTCAGCGGAAAATCTTTTGGCTAATTCATCAAACATTTCGGCACCTTCTTTGGATGAGAAGTAGCCGTTTTTACTTGCTCCGTATATTCTGTTAGAATCATGTTCTGTAAGCATAGTAAGATGTTGAAGATGTCTGTTTGCATTTTCATAGTCAAAATTCTTTATAACTTCGTTGTATTCATGTTCATAATCGTCAAGAATTTCTGATAATTTTGAGTCAACTTCCTCTTTTGTCAGAGGTTTGTTCGGGGTTTTATCAGCGGTTAAATCCTGTAGAGCCTCATGGACATCTACTCCCGCTTTAACTAAATATTCGGAAAGAGTTCCGATTTTTTGCAGTGCAGATAAATCTCCTGCATTAAGTTCTAAAGCTAATTTTCTGTATTCCGCAATGAGCTGCTCTTTATCCATTTGAGAATAACGCTGCTGCGTCGGAGTAAGATTTTGTGCAGGTGTTTCAGGCTGGCTGTTATATTCCGGTAATGTTCTGACTTTATTTTCTATTAATCGGATTAATCCTTCTTTTGGACCCGTATCGAAATTGTTATCTGCAGCAATATTGTGTATATGATAAGACAAATAAATGGCTTCTTCTTTTGTCTGAAGTTCATCTATAAGGTCTGCAACAGCTTCAGGTGTTTTTGCAGCTTTTACTAATTTTACAATGTAATCACGAACACCTTCTTGCGGAAGATATTCTCCTCTTTCGTAGTATGTAATATTTTCTGTTGGATTTGTATTTTTGTTGGTAACTTCTCTTGCATCACAACAGGTGAGTTTTCCGTCTTTCAGTAATAATGCTCTGTCAGATATACCCAGTTCTTTCCAATTCGGGAAATTACATAATTCAACTTTTGCACCTTTAGCCAAATCATTTACGGTGTCGAGTAAAAACTGCACAGTTGTTATCGTTGCATATTCAGAACCATTAACTATTGATAACTCTAAATCTTCAGGGTTACTGCCCGATAAAATATGTTCAATAACTGCTTTTGCACAATCGGTCTGATCTCCAGGGAAACAGTGGATTAAAGATTGAGTATTGTGTGCCCTGTCAACTACAACAAGAGAAGCGCATTGAACCATTCTGTCAGTATAAATACATTTGTCTAAAGTTGTTGTAGCTGCAATAGTTCCGGGGTATTTGCCATTAATTTTTTCATAATTAGATACTTCAATAACTTCTTCATTTTGCGGCGGAGTAACTTTTTCCAATACTCTTGCATTTGCACTATCTTTAAATCTTGCATTATCAAAGTCATAAATCGGATTGTCAACTGCTTCAGAAAGAGCCTTATATTTGTCGAAAATCACAGGACTATTTGAAGCAACGATTAGTTTTTGCGGAGTAACAACTGTTGTCATCTGCTGAGTTTTAGTTTCAGGATTTTCCAGAGATGCCATTTTTTCACTTGCGGACTGAATTATTTTGTCAGGATTTTGCAGTCTTTGAATGAAAGAATTATCAGCATTTTCTATCATTGATATAATGTATTTACATTCATCAACATTCTGTGCTTCCTGTACCATATTCAGGAAATGTTCTTCAGTCCTTGATAAACCAAATCCTAAAACAAAATCCTGTCTTACGTTATCATAATTTATATCTTCCTGTTCAACGGAAATTTTTGGAGATGCCGGTGTAGCTGGAGTTTCGGAAGATGGTGCCGGAACATCTTTCATTGACGGTGTAGCATTTAACCTGAGCATTTTCCCTTTTGCGGTTAAATTGCTTGTACTTGTCCAACCGTTATATAAATCCATATAGATATTATCACTATCAACTTTACCGATAAATTGGAATTTATGAGTTTCTGCTTTTAAATCATTAGTCGGAACGTCATTATAATTATCACCCATAAATATAGGAGTATCTTCTCTGCCTGTTACGGCTTTGGCTACATTTGCCGCATATTCCGCAATTTTATCTCTGAGAGTTCTGCCGATTTCCGCAGACGGTTTTTGACCGTTATTAATTTCTATATTATCAATGATTAATGCTCTTTTGCCGTCAACTATTGCAAAATAACATAGTGCATTACCGATAGGTCTGCCGCTGACGTTATCTACAATTTCTATCATATTGTACGCGGTATCCATAATATAATGCGGCATAGCGGAACCGTTACCGTTGCCCATACCGATACAGCATGTTGAATAGTTACCCTGATAGATGTCCTTTTGCGGATTTCTGTCCCACATTTTTATTGTTACATTTAATGTTTTTGAAGATTTAACTTCACTTATTTCAGAAATTGCTTTTAAGTCTTCCTGTAAGTGGTCTAAAATAGTAAGGGTATTTCTTGCATTTTCAACACGTTTCGGATCGGCATTTTCAAGATTACCTTTTGCTCTGTTCCAAACCTGTGCAATTTGACCTTTATCCGAAGTGTCTGATAATTGTTGAACAAGTTCAATTAATTTAGCTTTGCTCGATTTAATGTCAGACGGGATAACAAATTTTGCTACTTCGTTACCTGCATCGTCTTTAACCATTTGAATGAAATTCGGATATTGTTTTTTAATAAATCCTTTTAATACTGCCTGAGGTAATTTATTAATATATTCCTCAATATCACCTGCTTTTGTTTCAAGTGCGTGTAAATTTTGATCTTTCAGAACACATTTTACTTCGGCTTCTTTTGGAGGTTTTACCCAGCTGTCATAATTCATATTCGTTTTGCCGAACATTGCTTTGGTCTGAGCATTTGTTCTGCCGTATTTGTTTGAGGTATCTGCAATAAATTCTTCAAACTTACCTGCATTTACTGCTCTAATCATATCTTGCAGAACTTCTTTGACATTATTTTCGTTGTTCTGAATTTCTTTAATAAGAAGGTGAACATATTTAACATCCCATTTCATTAAAGTTTCAAGCGGAATTTGTGCAATTTCGGCGTCTGAAAGTCCGCATTTTTGCATTACGCTGTTGAATAAATCTCTGTTAAGTTCGCCTAAATCTACTTTATTTTCGGCAATCATCTGATTCATTTTGGCTTTACTAAGATTACAGTTTTCGTATGCGCTGATTAAGTCAATAAATTCAAGTTTTTGGGTAGGTAAGAACGGTTTGCCGTCAACATTGAGTGATTCGCATAATGATTTATATAAATTCAAATCCTCAGAACTGAACCAGGTTAAACTGTCCAAATATTCTTCCGCATCATCAAAACGTTTTCTCATAAGGACGTCTATGGTTTCTTTATCCATTATGTTTGAAACTAATGCAAGCTGTATTGCATTTTCGTGGAAGAAGTTTTCTGCAATTTGTTTAACTTCTGATGTTCTTATACCGTTAATGATTGCTTCTAGTCCTTCAACGTCATTGTTGCTAACAATTGATGCAATATCGTTTTCATAAAATTTATCAAGAACTTCTATATACGAATTCAAATTATCTTCATCATATTCTTCCAGAGATTTTAATCTCAGTAACATCTTATCTTTAGAAAGTAAATCTGAGTTTATTTTACCGTTTTTAATACATGTTCTGATAGCCTGAGCAACTTCATCAACGTACCATAAACTGTCATCGTTGACATATCTTTCGGGGGATTGTTCAATGATAGAACGTAATCTTGCAATTTGGGTTTCATAAGTTTGTTCCCAGCTGTAATCTGTGTTGCCGTTGATTCTTTGTAGAGTCTGATATTCTTCAAGTTTACTGATTATTCCGATATTTTTGCCAAAACCTGAATATTTATCGGATACGCAGGAATCAGCATATTTAAAGTAATTATCATAGCTCAAAGTATTACGGGTATAATTTTCTGACGGGTCAACCATAATAACCCCGCCCTCGGGTGATGAGTATTTATAAAACTCTGCAATGGCATCTTTACTTTGCAGTGTACATAGTTTATCAACAAAATATTTTATTCTGTCAGGATTATTTTCAGATATTTCTAAAATATATTTTTCTAATTGCGAAAGTTCATATGATGAAACTAATCCTTTTTGAGTTGCATAATCAATAAGTCTGTTGATTTCTGCGTTTTCGGAGATATATATGCAGCCTCTTTCCATAAAGGTTTGCAGTAGCGGATTGTTAAACTGTTCATCAGATAACTGTACAACTTCTTTAATTGAAAACGATGTAAGTTTTTCATATTTAGGGTCATCAAATAAACCTCTTGCTTTTGCAATATTAAATTCTTCAACGCTTAATGCTGATGAATGCAAATCAAATGCGGTTCTTACAGAACCTTCTCTTGCTTTAATAGGAAACATGTTAGCAAGTTCATCAAAGACTTCTGCCCCTTCTAATGAATAGAAATATCCGTTTTTACAAACACTTTGATATCCGTTATCATAATCATATTTAACTATTTGTTCAATATGCTTGATATGTCTGTCAGCGTGTTCATAGTCAAATTTTTCCCAAAAATCATCCGGAACATGTGTTGCAAAAACAGGATACTTCTCATATTTTGCACATATTTCCAATATTTTATTCTTGATTTTTAGTTTTTCCTGAGGGGATATTTTACTTGCCTGTACATCAGGATTGTTTCCGATTTCAACTTTTTTATTATGTAATAAAGCTTCTAAATCACTATATTCTGCTTTATTCGCACTTATAGCTTGTTTATATAAATAGATATCCTGTTCAAGTTCTAAAAGTTCTTCTAATGTCTTTGCAGTTTCTATCTGCTCCTTAAATTTTGCAATAAAAACTTCTTCTGACGGGGTACCGTTTTTCTCACCAATTAAAGACATATGTGTATATTTTTCATTACTGTATTCTTGAATTCTTTGTTGATGGATATTTTCAGCAAGTTTTACCAAAGATTCAAGTATAGTTGAACCTCCTTTTATATGCATATATTTTTCAATTACATCGCCTTCACTCATAAGTAAAGTTGGAGTTTTTTTCTTGCCGGATGCAAGGTCAATTACTTCATCAAGACACATCTGAATAAAGCTTTCTTCATCAGGCAAATCTGCCAGATGCTGACTTCTGTAGTATGCATCACAAATGTAGTCAAAAACATTATGTCTTGTCTCATCACTAAATTGAGGTTCATTGAAAGAACTGTTTATTCTGTTCAATTTACCGTCTTTATCAGCAGTAATACTTATGGTTTTACCGTTATATTCAAATTCGTATGTGTAACCTGTTATAGCCCCGTTACTGTCAGTATGTCTGCTGAGAGAATAATGATCCCCGAGCCATCTTTTTTCAATCTGACCTCCGTTTGCAAGGCTTTCGGTATCTATAAATGATTTATATTGTATGCCATAATTAGCATCTAACGGATTCGGATGGTGCGGTCTTGAGGATACTGTCGGGACTTCTACCGGTTCGGTCGGTATAGTTTCCGATGGAGTATATGAAGTTTCAATATCAACCCCAATTCTTTCCAAATCAGCCATTACCTTAGCACCTGAATTTTTAGCAATGGATCTAATTTCAGAAACAAGCTCTGTTAATTTCGTTTTTATATTTTGGGGTAACTTAACCATATCCCCTTTCAGACTTTCTAAGATATATCTGGCTTTAGTTTTACAGCTTTGCCAGAGTGAGCGGTACTGGTGCGGAATATCACTGTCAGATATATCACTTGCGAGCAATTCTTCCTGAAGAACAGTTCTGACTTCTT
>JAFXXK010000025.1 GCA_017542305.1 bacterium | reverse complement strand
CTACCCCCCCCCCCTATTGCCCTTAAATGCAGACATAAGCATAGTTTTCACCTCCATATATTAACATTATGTCATATTTTTCAAATTTGTCAAGCTTTAAAAACAGAAATATTTACAGATTATTCAAATCTGCCGTCGCATTTTGTACCGCAGAATTTACACATACCGCCCTGCTCCAAATTATACTCCAATAACCGATACCTGTTGCGTACAATTATTGGTTTAGCGCAATTTTTGCAATAGGTAGTTGAGGTTTGGGTATTTGTAAGATTTCCGGTATAAACATATTTTAGCCCTGAATTTTTTGCGATATTGTATGCTTTTATAAGTGTTGAAAACTCTGTTGATTTGGTATCTCTCATTTTATAATTCGGGAAAAACGCACTAAAATGAAGCGGAACACAATCGCCGATATTATTTAAAATCCATTCACATTCACGTTTTAGCATATCCTCGTTATCGTTTTGCCCTTCTATAAGGAGGGTTGTAAGTTCAACATGGCAGTCTGTTTCATTACAAACATACTTTATTGTATCAAGTACAGGCTGAAGATGCGCCATGCAATTTTTTGCATAAAATTCTTCGCTAAAACCTTTCAGGTCAATATTTGCCGCATCCATTACCGCATAAAATTCTTTTGCAGGGTCTGGATTTATGTAACCCGAAGTTACGGCAACCGTTTTAATACCCTCCTGACGGCATAGCTTTGCAGTATCAATTGCGTATTCAAAAAATATTATCGGGTCGTTATATGTAAATGCCACACTCTTACAGTTATAGTTTTTTGCAATTTGAACTATTTCTTCGGGAGTATTTTTATTACCTGATTTACAGTCACTTCTGTTTTTTGTGGTCTGCCAATTTTGACAAAATCTGCAGCCCATATTGCAGCCCAAAGTCCCGAAAGATAATATCCCGCTTGTCGGGAAAAACTGATACAGCGGTTTTTTCTCAATAGGGTCTATTGCAAGTCCTGTATTATATCCGTATGTATCAAGAATTATCTTCCCGCCGTCATTTTTCCTGACATGGCAAAATCCTCTTTGCCCGTCTTGTAATATACATTCCCTCGGACAAATAAGACATTGGATGTTACTGTTTGTTAAAACTTTTTGATATTTCACAGGATATATTATAATACTTTTAAGGAGAAATTTGAAGATATGTCTGAAACAAAAGAAACTGAAACTATTAAAGAACCTTCTGTTGCAGGTAAATTCTACCCTGCTGATACGGTTGACTTAATTAATCACCTTGAAATGATAAAAAATGCAAGCAAGAATTTCTATAAAATCACAACCCGAGCAGTAATTGTTCCGCATGCCGGCTGGGTATTTTCGGGCAAATTAGCTTATGAAGGGCTGCATCTGCTTGATAAAAACATTAAAAACCTTTTTATATTTGCACCTGCTCATCAGGCAGCGATAGAGGGGCTTGCTCTGACAAGTTATTCCCAATGGAAAACTCCTTTAGGTGAAATACAAATTAATCAGGACATAAACAAAGATTTGGCAGAAAATTTTGGAGCAGCTTATATTGATGAAGCATTGGAGAAAGAACACTCCATTGAAGTTCAGCTTCCGTTTATTCAGGATTTATTTGATGAAATAAATATTATTCCTGTTTTAATCGGCAAAGCAAGACCTGATGACATTCTGAAAATTCTCAATAAATATTATCCCGATAAGGAAAACGGGTTTATAATATCTTCTGATTTAAGCCATTTTCTGACCGATGAAAATGCCCGCCGTATGGACTTTGATGCAGCACAAATGATAGAAACCGGCGACATTCGTAACTTCCGTTACGAAATGGCATGCGGTGCCATCGGAGTAACCGGTCTTGTAGAATTTGCGAATATAAACAAATATTCTCTGATAAGAGTCGGAATGTTTAATTCTTCCGAAACAACCAACGACAAATCCCGTGTTGTAGGATACGGCAGCTGGTTCTTGTACGAGGGCGAAAAAAATGAACTAATATCAAAATACCATTCTGATTTTGTAATCGGGGTGTGCAAAATAGTTCTGGAAAGCGCATTCAGAAAAACCGATATAAAAATTGTTTATCCGCAGGTATTTGACGAACTCGGTGCAAGTTTTGTAACATTGGAGAAAAACGGTGATTTAAGAGGATGTATCGGTTCAATTCTTGCTTACCGTCCGCTTATTAACGACCTGATTGAAAATACAAAAAATGCGGCATTTAAAGATACACGATTCAGTCCGTTAACCGCCGAAGAATTTCCGCAGACAAAAATTAATGTATCTCTGCTCTCTGTACCGAGAAGAATATTCTTTAACGGAGAAGAAGATTTGCTAAGTAAAATTACTCCTAATCTTGACGGTATAATCATACGGGACGGAGATAAACAGGCAGTATACCTGCCGTCAGTATGGGAAGTTTTGCCTGAGAAAAGAGAGTTCCTGAATACCTTAAAAGTTAAAGCAGGATTTGAAAAAGATTATTTCTCGGATACTTTGGAAGCATACCGCTTTGAAACGATTTATATTAAAGAAGACGAATAATTATTCAAATGTTTCTTCAAACATTATACGATACAGAAAATCGGGAGTATCATAATCAGCATTCTTCGGTTGATTTTTCCATAATTTTATTTCCATTGTTGCAGGAATACCTTTAATATAAAAATCTAAAGCCGGCTGATACGGTGAAATATTGTTGCATCCTCCGTCTATGCCGCAGCTTCCGCCAACATGAATATAATCCGGTAAGAAATATAATCTTTCCATAGCGTTATCGGGATTTACCATTTCTATATCATTAACAGATGAAATCTTCATATATAAATATCCGAAATCTTTTGCATTAACCCCTACGAGTGTCATATGAAAAGGCTTTTCTCTTGTTCCGTATCTAACTGCATCATCAATAACTTCCCGATGTAATTTATATTTTGCGGTTATACTTTTCTCTGTCGAATTATAAATTAACTGAAACGGATTAAATTTTGTATAATCAGAATTACAAAAATGTTCTATATTTTTTGTACCTCTGAAACCGTATGCTAATATCGGAGATATTAAGACTGCTGGATTATTAATAAATCTGCTTACCTGAGATACTCCGTAGGAATTATCCCCTCTGTGACATGCATAACCTTCCAGTCCCCACCACGGTTTTCCGTCCTCAATTTGTCCGAATACATCTTCACTTGGCTGATAATCTTTTGATGCAAATATTGAAGTTGCAACATACTTTTTTCTTATGTCATAAATTTCTTTTTTTGAAAGATAATTATATTCCTGTAAAGGATTTATTGTAAGATATTGTATCGTATCATTTTCAGATGAATTTGAACCGTCATCGGCTTGTTCCTCTGAAAAATTCTGTTCTTCATTTTGTATGGAAGAATAATTATTATTTGAATACTGCCTGTAAATAAGTGATGTAAATAAAAGAACAATAGCAATTAATATTATTACTAAAGGTAAAATATTATTATTTTTATTCAAATCATTATTCATTACCCACCATCTTATTCAAATAAAGTGATAATATGAGTTGTCAGATATTGATGCATATAAAATGCAAAAATAACACCGAATAATGCACCCATTATAACTTCAAACGGTGTATGACCAAGCAGTTCTTTCAGTTTACCCCCTACAGCTTTAACGTCATGATTATAAAAATCGTCCATCATTCTGTTAAGGCACGCAGCAGTTTTACCCGCAGCTCTGCGAATCCCTGTTGCATCATACATTGTAACAAGCGAGAAACCTATCGCTACGGCAAATATCAAAGAATCAAATCCGGCAATTAAACCTACGGCTGTTGATAACCCCATAACCCCTGCCGAATGTGAACTTGGCATACCACCCGTAGTAGTAAATATCTTAAAATTAATTTTTCTTGATTTAATTATGAAAATTAAAAATTTAATTACCTGTGCAAAAAATGCGGCAAGTATTCCTATCACAATTACTTCATAACTATTATTTGCAATGGTTATCATTTATTCCTACTCTCTTTTTTATTCCCGAGATTATTTCTAACAACACTTCGGACTTAATATTGAACGAATTTATCATATCACAGCATTTATCAAGAATGCAAGCTAATTTACATTTTGACTCCTCTAAACCATACAGGGTAACATAAGTCAGTTTATCCGCATTTTGGTCTTTTCCTATTGTTTTTCCCATTTCTTCAAAAGTAGAAATAACATCAAGGATATCATCACTAATCTGGAAAGCCACCCCTAACTTTTGGGCAAGTTCCGTAATTTTTTCCAAGTCCTGTTCGCCTGCCCCTGCAATTATAGCACCTGTCCTGAGCGGCAACTTGAACAAATCTGCTGTTTTATGGGTATGGATAAAATCAAGAAGTTTTTCTGGTTCAAGTCCGAAAATATTATTTTTCCAGTTTTTTTCAGCTTCAATATCCGCAACCTGTCCTGCTATTACACCGTATGCACCGGCATATTGAGTATATTCTTCCATAATTTTTACCAACTTTTCGCTCCCGAGATTTTTGGAATTTTTTAATATAATCTGAGGTGCAAAACTCAAAAGCGCATCTCCCGCCAAAACGGCATTTGCTTCTCCAAAGACCTTATGATTTGTAGGTTTGCCTCTGCGAAAATCATCGTTATCCATGCAGGGTAAATCGTCATGAATCAATGTTTGGGCATGCAGCATCTCAATAGCACATGCAGTCGGAACAGCATCTTCAACATTTCCGCCAAAAATTCGACAGCTTTCCATGCACATAACAGGGCGGAGTCTTTTCCCCGGTAATGTAACCGTATATTTCATTGCTTTAAAAATATCCTGAGGGAAAATATCCTCCGGCATAAATTCATCGAGTTTTTTATTAACAAGTTCAATATATTCATTCAGGTTCATAATGTATTTTCTTCCTCAATCTCTCTGTATACTTTTTGTTTAAGGTTATTCCTTGCACTCATACGTTTACGTTCGGAAATCTTTGCAACAGATTTATTGTTGATAAATTTCTTGTTGTTTTCGGTCTTTTTCCCTTCGTATTTAATTTTTTCTTTGTATTCCCGAGCCTCTTCCACAAACTCAAGATAACTCTCATATCTTGTATCATCGATTTCCGTAAAATGCTCCAATACATTACATCCGTCTTCATTTATATGCAGGCAGTCCCCGTATTTGCACCCGTCACGCAAAGGTATCATCTCATCAAACAACAAATCAACATCAGCAGGCAGAATGAAATCAAATTTCACATTACTAAACCCCGGAGTATCAACGATAAACGAGGATTTGTCAATCTGAATAATTTCGCAATGTCTTGTTGTATGGGTTCCTCTTTGGAGTTTTTCACTTACGGCTTTTGTTCTTAGATTAAAATCAGGATTTATTGCATTAATCAGACTTGATTTGCCGACACCCGAATTTCCGCAAAGCACACTGATTTTGCCGTTCAGTAGTTTTTGGAAAGTTCTTATACCCTGATGTTCTGTTGCAGAAGTAAATACAAGCTCATATCCGAGCGGTTTGTATATCTGAACAATACGGGTAATTAAATCCTCCTCACACTCCAAATCCTCTTTGTTAAAACACAGTATTACCGGAATATTATAATATTTTGCGAGCGCAATATAACGATTAAGCTGAATAAAATTCAAATCCGGCTGCTTCAGCGCCGATACAATAATTATCTGGTCAATATTTGCAACACTCGGACGAGCTATATAATTCCTTCTGGGCAAAATTTTCTCTATATGTCCGTTATTAAACTCAACAAAATCCCCTACAAGGATTTTTTCTTTCTGTTTTTTCAATACTTCACGAACTTTGCATTCAAAAGCTCCCGCATCATTTCTGACGTAGTAAAAATCCGAATGAATTTTGTAGATCTGTCCGTTTGCCATAGCAAAGAATATTTTACAAAAAAGACGATTCCTTTGCAAATGTAATTGAATAAATATCAAAATTACGTTATAATAAAGCTATGCAGACTAATAACCCAAATCAAAAAGTAAGTAAAGCAGACCTTATTATTATCGGTATAATAATAACAGTATTTTTGGGCGGACCTTTTTTCGTTTTATTTATGCCAAACAATCCTAATGACATTATGGGATATTTTATTGCAGCATTAATGGCTTTGTTTCCGGTTGCCATATTTTATGCATTTATAGCTTATATCGGTGTTATAATTTGGTCTGTCAATAAGACTTCAAATATTGTCCAAAAAGAAATTCAGAAAAAATATAAAGTTAAATACCATATAAACTTTTGGTATCTGTTTTTGACTGTAGTAAGCAGCATAATATTAATTTTATTTGTATATGCCTTATTTACAGTACCAAATTCAGAGAAACACTTCATTCATTTTTCACTAATGCATAAAAGCATTCCTGCCACAATATGTATCATAATAGGTGGAATGATATTTTTGGCAACTAAAATTGTTACAAAAATTCCTGATGAAACAAACCACGATAAAGAAAAATAAATTTATATTTACGACAAATCCCAACGACCGCATGTGCCGCCCCAACGAGCAATTATATTACCCTGAATATCTTTTATCTTGTCGTAATGCGGAACTTCACCCTCGCCTTCAATAATTGTGATGACTTCGCAATTATTTGAGCATCCGTTACAGTCACAGGTAATTGAATGGAAGTGCATATCACCTACTTCCCAACCCTTAAATTTGGTTTTAGCTTCTGTGTATTGGTGATTTTCCATAGCAAGCAAGGCTGCGCCGATAGCACCCATTGTCTGATGATGATCAGGTACAACAACTTTTGTTTTCAATTCTTCTTCAAAAGCCTTTACCATACCGATATTACTTGCAACACCACCCTGGAATGAAACCGTCGGAAGTAATTCTTTACCCAATGCCAAATTACTTAAATAATTCCTTACCAAAGCCTGACACAAACCGTATAACAAATCTTCTACAGGATAACCCAACTGCTGTTTGTGGATTAAGTCACTTTCCGCAAATACACCGCAGCGACCTGCAATTCTTGCAGGGTTGGTTGATTTTAAAGCAGTAGGACCAAATTCTTCAATAGGAACATTTAATCTCTGTGCCTGATGGTCCAAGAAGCTTCCCGTACCTGCAGCACATACAGTATTCATTGCAAAATCCGTAACAATACCGTCACGCAAAATAATAATTTTACTGTCTTGTCCGCCTATTTCTAATATTGTCTGAACACCCGGAACATAAGTACTTGCGGCAACAGCATGCGCAGTAATTTCGTTTTTGATAACATCAGCACCCGTCAAAGAACCTGCCAACGCACGTCCCGAACCTGTAGTACCGACTCCCATTACGTTATAATCAGTTAATTTTTTATTATAAAGCTCTTTCAAACCTGTCTGAACTGCAAGAACAGGTTTGCCTGCCGTTTTGAGCATGTAACTGTCAACATACTTTCCGTTTTCATCAACCAAAGCTAATTTCGTTGTAACGGAACCTACATCTATCCCTAAATATACGGTTAAACTCATTTTTTATCCTTCTTAGTGCTTATCTGTATTCTTATTCTTCTTTTATGCTAACACAAACATTAAAAGATTTCATCGGGAAGCAGAGAAAATTCCTGAACCGCAAAATAATCAACGGGTAATATAAACGTAATTTTATTAAAATCCGCCTTTTTATCAAGTTTCATGGCTTTTATTATTTTCTCATGCGGGAAATCACTTACGACTTTAAAATTAAATTTCGACAAAATATCTTCTGCCCAATATCTGTAATTTTTGTCGATTAATCCGCGTTTTTCCGCGAGTGCAAATACAAATTTTATACCGCTTACAACAGCTTCCCCATGGGTATATTTTCTGTATTTTGTAATATTTTCTATGGCATGACCGTATGTATGCCCGAAATTCAGTATCTTTCTTAAACCTTTTTCCTGCTCGTCCTGTTCCACTACGGCAATCTTTAATTTTATGCATATTTCAATCAGCAGCTCCAGAACATTGAGATTTCTGGACAGGATTTTATCAATGTTTTCACTGATAAAATTGGATAGGTTTAAATCTTCTTTGCATAAACAGCTTTTTTCAATAAACATATATTTTACAACTTCGCCAAGTCCTGTTTTATACTGGCGGTCATCAAGAGTTTTCAGAAAATTTGTGTTAATAAAAACGGCTTTCGGCTGATAAAACGAACCTATAAGATTTTTGCCGAAATCGCTGTTGATAGCGACTTTACCGCCAACAGAACTGTCAACACATGCCAGCAAAGTCGTCGGAACCTGAATATAATCAATACCGCGCATATATGTAGAAGCAACAAATCCTGCCAAATCACCTACAACACCACCGCCTACGGCAATTATTGCATCTTTTCTGGTCAGCTGCATTTTTAATGCTTTATCAAGAATTTTTTTATAATTGGAGAAATTTTTTTCTTTTTCCCCATCTTTCAGAACAAATTTTTCTTCAGTTGTAAATCCGAGTGTATCACCGTATAATTTATTTACTTTTTCCGATATAACAACCAGAAACTTCTGACCTCTGATAACATTCAGGATTTTTGTTTTCAGATTTTCAATCTTATCCTGTTCAATGGTTATAGGATACTGCTTTTGGGTTTGCGGAATTTTTACCTCTAAATTTTTCATTCTAAAACTCCTATAATTTCTTTTGAGATTTCTTCCGGTGTTTTGTTGTCCGTAATAATTGTATAATCTGCTTTTTGATAATTCGGTTCTCTCTTTGTCATTATATCAGAAATTCTATCTACGGAAAAATTCTTAGCTAACAAAGGTCGGTGAAATTCATTTTTTATCCTTTTATGAATTTCTTCCGCAGAGGTTTTTAGGTATATAACATCGGCATTTTCAAGTATCAGTTTTCTGTTTACTTCACTTTCAAATGCACCTCCGCCCAATGATATAATCTGATTATCGGCAGCAAATATTTTTTTAATTTTTTCACTTTCCAACATTCTGAAATGGGCTTCCCCAAATTTCAGGAAAATTTCGGAAATTTTTTTCCCTGCTGATTTTTCGATTTCATCATCGGCATCAATGCATGCCATTTCCGGCAAAAGCTTGTTTAACTCTTTTGCAACAGTCGTTTTGCCACACCCCATCATTCCAACTAAAGCTATATTCTTCTTCATAATTAAATTTTACAACAAATATTTGTTATACAATAGAATTATGAAATATTTTTCAATATTTATTATTTTAGTATTCATAATATTAGGGATATGGGCGGTGATTATTGAACCGAACATTTTAACCGTTAAACATCTCAAATTTAAAAATGCAGACCTTGCAGGGTTAAAAATAGTATATGCATCCGATTTCCACATAAAACCCTATGAAAGATACAGGCTAAAAAAAATCGTAAAGAGAATAAATGCACAAAATCCTGATTTAATACTGCTTGGCGGAGATTATGTAAACGGTCATGACGGTAATTTTACTATGCCGATAGAGGATATAGCTGCCGAACTCAAAAACCTCAAATCAAAATACGGTGTTGTAACCGTTATGGGAAATCATGACGGCTGGCAGGGCAAATACAGAATAATAAAAGCCTTAAAGGCAAACGGTATAATCGTACTTGAAAATGAAAATATTGCTTTTGGGAAACTGTCAATTGCAGGAGTAGAAGATATGCAGACGGGAAATCCTGATGTAGAAAAAGCTTTGAAAGGCATAGGAAGGAATGTTATCGTACTATCTCATACCCCTGATGTTTTTCCGCTTGTTCCCGAATATGTAACACTTACCATTGCAGGACACTTGCACGGAGGACAGGTCGTTTTTCCGGGCAGACCGCCAAAATACATTCCGTCAAAATACGGTACACGTTATCTGTACGGGATAATTAAAGAAAACGGAAAAACTTTATATACATCAAGAGGCTTGGGAAATAGTATCCTACCCGTCAGATTTAACTGCCTGCCCGAATTTGTTGTAATTGAATTTAATAAATAATTTTACAAAGCTCTTAAAATCGATTTTATGTTATCATCAGTAATTTTTAAAAGTGCAACCGTTCTTGCGGTATCGTCAAAAGCGTTAAGTTTCTTAAGTGTTTCTGCGGTTTTAAGTATTAAGGTTTGATTATTGCATCTTAAAAGTTCTTTTACGGCTTCAATGTTATCGGTAAGCTCCAATGCCGTATACACAAACGGGCTGTCTTCTTTCAATTCCTGCGGCAGCAGCTGCTTAAGCTGGTTTTTATTAACTCTGCCGAGAAGTTTTTTAATATCTTTTATTTCAGCCTGAGTATTTTTATCTTCATCAAACATATACTCATCATTTTCGGTGAGAATATTAAATTTTTCACAGGCATTCAGCAGCAAAACCGCTAACGCACTATCTGCCTGACGGGCAAGCATCTCTTCAAAAATATTAAACATTTCGAAGTTTATAACCTCGTACAATCCTAATATTTCACCCAATCCGTTGATAATATTGTTAAATACAAGGATTCCGTTTCTGTAATCCTGATTAATCAACTCAGGTAATTCAACCAAATACGGAATATATCCTGCAATATTTTCCGACATTGTAGAAGTTTTCATTGTACCGATAATTTTCTCCAAAGCCTCACGATTACCGTATATTACAAGGAATTTTACGGCGGACAGTTTATCAAATTCATCATCACTGTCAAGCTTTTTCAGGGCTTCTTCGTATGACTGGATATCTTTCAAAATTCCCAAAGTAGCTGCACAATTAGCATTCAGACTATCATTATCCGTATATGAGTTTTCTCTTAATAAATCCAATGCCAAAGAATCCTGAATATATGAGAAAAATTTTGCGCAATAACATTTTTCATTATCTGTTCCGGTTTCAAATAATTCAAGCATTTCATCCGTCAAATCTTCGTCGGCATATTTTGAAAGTACGGCAATTACAGCCTCATCATAAGACGGAGAATAATATTTCAAAAACGGTATCAAATTACGGTAATTTTCTTCGTTACAAGCATTATAAATCCGCTGCGCAACATTTTGTTTGATAAAATCAAACAGAAAATTTTCCTGAGAAACAAGTTCTTTGAACAAGTCCACATCACAATCATTGATTAAATGGTTTGCAGCTTCTTCTGCTTCATTAATATTTTTACCTGTAAGTTTTTTTAAAAGTTCACTCATAATAAAATATCCGAATTACCACCATTATATTATAAATCTAATTATCTTGCAATAAAAACCCGCAGGCAAAATAAAACCGGCTTATATAAGCCGGTGATTATTAAACGCTCTCTTCTTATTATCTTTAGTATGAGTCTCTTTCTCAGCGAGACTTGTAAAATCTTTTGCGTTACTCTCTATTTAACGACCGCAAAAGTTGTCTTAATTCCTGACTCGGACGAAATACTCCGAGCAGACTGAATCGCCATTGAACGGCGTTTTCTCGCTCCTCTTAATATGAATTCCACACTGTCACAAATATTTGACGATGGGGATGAAATCTTTTTAAGCATTATATGTAACTCCTTTTAAGTTTCTGATTACATATTACTAATCGGCATTGATAATCAAAAACTTTAATTATTTAAAAAAGTTGTTACAAAATGTTAATATTAATATTTCGGAATTTCGGTTATTTGTTCATCCATGTACAAATCAATATATCTGAAAATATTTAATACAATACCCGGAGCGAAATAATAATTGTTATTAGCCGGAGTAATTTTCAGAATACTTTTATTTGGTCCGTAATAAGCTACCGTTGCAAGAAATTCTTTTCCGGCAGCTTTGAATAATATATAGCCTGTTTTGGACTGAAGCTCTTTTGTTTCAAAACGGTTTGCGGTAATGCTATTCAACGTAAGAAAATAAAGTTTATCCGCCGGAATATTATACGATTTTGTGCAATCTTCAAACGAAACATTAGTCGGTGTTGTCAGCATTCCTATATCGTCTGCCATAGCAGGACTCATAAAACCCAAAAACAAAATTATAATTGAAAATATTTTAACTATTCTTTCCATGTTTCACCTGTATTTATATCTATTTTCAGCGGAACTCTGAGAGGCTGATTTAATTCCATAGCCGCTTTAACTATTGTTTTTACTTCTTCAAGTTCGTCTTTATATGTTTCTATAACGATTTCATCATGAACCTGTAAAATCATTTTAGACCTGATATTGTGTTTTTTAAACTGATTATAACACTCTATCATAGCATATTTCATCAAATCGGCAGCGGTACCCTGTATAGGCTGATTAATTGCCGCACGCTTTGCAAATTCTCTTATCATCATATTCGGACTTGAGAGTTCCGGCAAGTATCTTCTGCGCCCGAATACTGTTTCGGCATAACCGTTTTTCATTGCCATATCAACTACGGAAGTCATATATAACAGGATATTCGGATATGTTTCATAATACTTTTCAATAAATTCGTCAGCCTCCTCATTTGTAATTCCGAGGGATTTGGCAAGACCGTATTTACTCTGACCGTAAATTATACCGAAGTTTACCGCTTTTGACTTATAGCGCATATCTTTTGTTACTTCTTCTATCGGTACTCCGAAAACTTTTGAAGCAGTCAGCGTATGGATATCAAT
This sequence comes from bacterium, assembly GCA_017542305.1. Taxonomy (GTDB): domain Bacteria; phylum Cyanobacteriota; class Vampirovibrionia; order Gastranaerophilales; family Gastranaerophilaceae; genus UBA1221. The sequence goes on along the minus strand of JAFXXK010000025.1, from coordinate 83,900 downwards.
ATCGTTATTAAATGCCTCCATCAAATGCTTGTCCTCCGAGATGTGAGCAAATAACCTAAGTTCGATTTGCGAATAATCCGCCGACAGAATTACGCAGTCGTCTTTATTTTCGGGAACAAATGCCGCACGGATTTTGTTTCCCTCCTCTGTTCTTGCTGGAATGTTCTGCAAATTCGGATTAGATGAGGACAGCCTGCCTGTAGCTGTTATTGTCTGATTATAAGAAGTGTGAATTCTGTTGTCTTTTTTGCTGACGAGCTCAGGCAGAGCATCGGTATAAGTCGATTTGAGTTTTGCATATTTTCTGTATTCAAGTATTAATCTTGCAATTTCGTGTTCTTCCGCCAATTCTTCCAGAACTTCTGCACTTGTAGATTTCTTTTTCTTTTTGGTTTTTAGTCCCAATTTATCGAACAGAATTTCGCCGACCTGTTTGGGGGAATTAAGGTTAAAGCCGCAGTCAGCAAGATTATAGATTTCCTGCTCAATTTTATGGATTTTTCGGTTGATGGATTCTGAAAGCTCATTCAGATATCCGGTATCAATTGAAACCCCGTTATATTCCATTTGTGCCAAAACTTCTGCAGTCGGAAGTTCAAGCTCCTTTTGGAGTTTATGTTCTTTTTCGTTTAATTTTTTATTCCAGTAATTTGTAAGCTCAAGCGTCACCGCACTTTCATCACAAACCGCATCGGACACCGTATTTATATTAATATCTTCAATTTTAATTTTAAGTTTTTTGATATCTTCGGGTTCGGCATAACGGCTGACGGCATAATTCAGATTTTCTATTGACTGAATATCCAGATCGTGTTTTCTTGCGGGATTTGAGATATAACTTGCAAGCTGAATATCAAAAACAACTCCGGCAAGGCTTATACCCTCATTTCTCAAAACGTTATACAAATCTTTTACATCAAAAACCGTTTTCTTTATATTTTCATTTTCAAGTATGGGTTTTAATCTGTTCAATACAATATCTTTGGGCAGAATTTTTGTTAATGCTGAATGTTTTAAGGGAATATAAAAAGCCTGAATTTCACCCTCGCCATCGCTGATTTTACCGTCTTTAAACTCAAACCCCGATTTATACGCAACAGAAATCCCCTTAATATCATTTTCAACCGCATTGATAAACTCATATTTTACATTCAGCGCAAAAATCGACTGATTTTGCAGCGTTTGGCATAAGTTTTCAAAATCCTCCATATCTGTAATCAGCCTTGTACTGTGTGAAAAATTACTGCTTTTATTCATTTCCGCCTGAACATTCTGTGAAAACAGTCCGAGCTGGAGCTGCGGCTCATTATTATTTTGCGGAATTGCAGCGACAGCTGATTCCGCCTGCTCCGTAACCTCGGTATTTCCGTTAAAATATCCCATAATGGTATTTATATTTTTGAGGAATTTATAAAACTGCATTGATTTTAAGAATTCGGTTACGGAAGTAATATCGGGAACTTCCACCTTAGTTTGTTCAAAATCAAAATCCACATCCAAATCTCTGATAATTGTTGCAAGATAATAACTTAATTTTGCATCTTCAACCCCGTTTTTGATTTTTTCTCTTACGGAATTTCCTTTAATACTATCGGCATTTTCAAAAACGTTATCGAGATGTCCGAACTCCTGCAACAAGGCTTGTGCGGTCTTTTCACCTATCCCTCTGATACCCGGAATACAGTCTGAAGTATCACCTCTTAGGGCTTTGTAATCTATGATTTGATCGGGATAAACACCCAGTTTGCCGTAAACCCCGTTCCAGTCATATTCTTTTAATTCGCCTTTTGTCGGGATAATAACTTTTATGCATCCGTTTTTATCGATAAGCTGAAATGCGTCCTGATCCCCTGTCAAGATAAGAACATTATGTCCCAAATCACAGGCTTTTTTGGAAATCGTCCCGATAACATCATCGGCTTCAAACCCCTCTTTTGTATAAATCGGAATACTAAAAGCTCTTAAACCTTCATAAATCAAATCCATCTGAGAACGCATAGTATCAGGCATTTGTTCACGATTAGACTTATAATTTTCGTATTTTTCAACCCTGAAAGTCCTGTGGCTTACGTCAAAAGCAACGGCAATGGCATCGGTTTTAATCTTTTGGTTTTTTAAAAGGTCGAATATTGCATGAAAAAATCCGTAAACCGCCCAGGTCGGCTGCCCATCGGTAGTGGACATTGCGGTTCTTTCCAGAGCATAATATTCTCTGAAAGCAAGTGCATGTCCGTCTATTAAGATTAAAGTTTTACCATTCCCCATACACGATATTTTTGCATAAAAAAATCTTTTTAGCAATTCTTTAAAAATCACTAATAAAAATTGCAAACGAAGTATGTTTGTTATAAAATGCAAGAAAAAATATTTTAAAAATTAAAAGGGGAAAAAATTTATGGCAACGAAATTTACACCGAAAAAGAAAAAAATTACAGGAACAAGCAAGACTGATAAAATCACTTGGATTAACAAAAAAGGCTGGACAAATACCCTGACAGTTAATGCCGGCAAAGGTAATGATATTATCAATTTTAAAAAGAGCAAATATAAAAATAAATTAAACGGTCAGGACGGCAATGACAAGATTTACGGTGGAACAAAAGTTGACACAATAAAAGGCGGCAACGGAAACGATACAATATACGGTTACAATGGTAACGACAAATTGTATGGCGAAAGCGGCAACGATAAAATATATGGCGGCAAAGGAAATGACCAAATCAATGGCGGCAAAGGGTCAAATACAATTTATTTTGACAAAGGCGACGGCAAAGACACCGTTATAAGCGGCGGCGGCATTGATACTCTGGTATTTTCTAAAGAAACTAAAAAAACTTTATCCGCTAAATATTCCGGAAATAATGTAATTATAACAGGCAAAAACGGTAAAAACACTGTTATATTAAAAGATTATGCAAAAGGTAACCATTCCGCACAATGGGTAACAATAGGTAAAACAAAAGTAAGAACAGATTCTTTGCTTCCAAAGAACAAGATTACCTATAACTCCCCTGCAAGTAACAATACTTATACAGGTACATCAAAACCCGATGAAATAGTTGTTAACGGTCATTATGATTGGGATACCAAAATAAATTCGTTAGCAGGTGATGATGTAATTAAAATCAACGGATACGTGGATAACTATCATTATACAAATATGCCAACTGTTGATGGCGGAAAAGGTAACGATACTATCATATTAAACAATGCAGAGGTAAATATAAAACTCGACAACAATTCCGGCAGTGATACTGTTGAGGGTGTAGGTTTATGTTACGGATGGATATATAACGGCTCCGGAGGTTATGGCGGCTCCGGCGGATACATCGGCTCCGGCGGTTATGGCGGTTCCGGTGGATATGGCGGTTCCGGTGGATACATCGGCTCCGGAGGATACATCGGTTCCGGTGGATATGGCGGTTCCGGTGGATATGGCGGCTCCGGCGGATACAATACTCCATCCTATAGTGAAGATGGTACATATTTAAAATCATACCAATATTACGGCTCCGGCGGATACATGAATACTGTAATGCTTGATGTTCAGAGTAATCCAAATCTGTTATTTAGAGATGGCGGAACAAGAAAGTATATATTAAGTGAGCAAAAAGGTGATGACCTTATTATAAAACTAACTAACGGCGAAACATTTACGGTAAAAGACTATTATAAAAACGAAAATCACAATTACAGTCCATTAATGTTTTATGCAGGGTCCGGTTCATATATCGGTTCATGGGGTTATGGTAATGTTGAAAATTATATGACGCAAAAAGCTCCTGTTGTAACTTATTTAACCGCAAAGGACAAAAGTTATACCAACAAGTCAGCAACTGTAACTAATGTTGTAGTCGCCAAGAAGGATAATGCAAACTATACCGTAAAACTTGGAAATTCAGATTATAATGAAGTTGTTATAACAAAAGACGGAAACCATAATATTGAAGTTGGTAACGGCAATTATAATTCAATAAATATTTCAGGGAATTATTTTAATTATGATAACCCCCAATATATTAACGGAAATGTTACGGCTAAAGCCGGTAACGGAAATTCTAATTACATAAATATATCTACAAACAATAATGCAAATGTTACCGTTGGAAACGGATATGATAATGATATAGAGGTATATACCAAAGGTGCTGTAAATGTTACTCTTGGTAATGGAAATGGTAATAATATATATGCAACCACAGACAATACGGTAACAATTACCGCAGGTAACGGAAATTATAACTCTATTTATTCATTTGGAAAAACTCAAAATACAATTACAACAGGTACAGGTTATAATTTCATAGCCACAGGGTACAGTAACGGCAGTGAAAAATCTACAAACATAATAAATTCAAACGGTTATGACAATATATATCTGCAAGGCGGAAACAGTACCGTTACATTAACCGGTGACAAAAAAATTTTCTATGTTTCTAAAGATGCACAAGTAACCATTGACGGAATAATGGACGCGTCTTCAACAGATATACAGTTTACAAATTCCAGCGGCAGTACTCATTACTATGAGAATATGCAGCAGGTTGTATTCACGCATTATGATAACTACAATACTTATAACGATGATGGTTATGTTGAATCAGGTTATATAGTGGTTCATGCAATGGATAACAATGGTAATTTGATAGGTGAAGGCATCAGAATAAACGGTAAAGCGGCATACGAAGACGGTAATATTCTAGACATTGACGATTCTACATATGATGAAGTAACAGGTAGTTATTATGCAAATATTGACGATAAAGTTACAATAAAATTCAATAATTCCGGTAGTAATGAATCTTATAAACTTTCTGAAATTGCACAGTATGTTGATATGGCAGAATTAGAAGACGGAGAACAATTTGACGTAGAAAACTACGGAATGTATTCACTTGGTAATTCCTTCTTTGTTCAGGGTACAACAGCTAGCGACAGCTACTGGTATGAACCGTTTATGGGTAACGTTACCATAAACGAACAAATCGGGAATACTGATAATGATGCACTTACGATAGGTTCTGACATTAGTTACTTCAGATTATTCTTTGATGTAAGTGTTACAAGAGATGACGATAAAGATATTACTGATTATCAAATCGGTAATGACTTAATTATTGCCGGATATAATTATAACCATGAAACAGATGATTACAGAATGTTTTTCAGTACGGATGAAGATGAAAGAAATTCTGCCAGATATCTTACAGTTAAAAATTACTTTGCCGAAGATGGCGGCACCGTAGAAAAAATTAGTACTCAATATCAGGATCCTGGTTATAAGGTATGGCATCAAGATTTGATATATGACAATCTTGTAAGCGATACAAAATTTGCAACAGATAACTCAATAGTTCAGCAGGTAGTTGCTTGGCTTGGTAATCATACAGACTACTCAAGTGCAATGGATGCAATTAATAACTGTACAAATCAAGATGATTTAAATGCATTAAGAGCCTGCTATGTACCGGTTAATGATTATTGGAGTAATAATACATATTGGTCTACTCCTTATCAAGATTAATTTTAATATAATCAAGTTTTGTAGGGTGCGTCGGAATGACGCACCTTTTTTATTTCTTATATTTATAAATTTCCTCTTTACATCAGGCTTGGTTTAGGCTATTATTTAAAGGAAGAGGGACATGTTTTATGGAAAATGGTTTGAGATATAAGAGGATTCTACTGAAAATAAGCGGGGAAGCACTTTTAGGAGAACAGCAATTCGGGATTGACCAAAATCCTGTTCAAAAAATTGCATTAGAAATAAAAAAAGCAAAAGATTTAGGCGCTGAAATTGCCGTTGTTGTAGGCGGCGGAAATATCTTCAGAGGGATGAAAAACAGCGCAAAACTCGGAATGGATCAGGCAAGTGGCGACTATGTCGGCATGCTCGCAACAGTCATGAACGCAATAGCTTTGCAGAGTGCTTTTAATCAAATCGGCGTTCCCTGCAGAGTTCAGAGTGCTTTGGCTATTAATCAGGTAGCTGAACCTTATATCCGCCACAGAGCTATTCGTCATCTCGAAAAAGGCAGAGTTGTTATTTTTGCGGCAGGTACGGGTAATCCGTTCTTTACAACAGACACCGCAGCCGCTCTCAGAGCTTCCGAGATTAACGCAGAAGCAATGCTTATGGCGAAAAACGGTGTTGACTGCGTTTATACCGATGATCCGAGAACAAATCCCGATGCAAAAAAATTAGAAAAAATATCTTATGATGACATTATCAAAAATGGTCTCAAAGTAATGGATACTGCGGCTTGCGCTTTGTGCAAGCAAAATCGTATCCCTATTGTAGTATTTGATTTTGACCTGACTGACGGCATCACTCAAATATTACACTCAAAAGAAATAGGTACTTATATCAGTTAATTAACAGGAAAGAGGTTATCATGTCTGAACAATCCAGCGAAGCATTAGAAGAATTATTTTTATTTGGTGAAGAAAAAATGGAAAAAGCTGTTAATCAGCTGAAAAAAGAATTTGGTTCTATCCGTTCGGGCAGAGCTAACCCGATGATTTTGGATAAAGTTATTGTTGAATACTACGGAGCTCCGACTCCTTTAAGACAAATGGCACAGGTTTCCGTTCAGGAGGGTACTACTCTTGTTATCACTCCTTATGACAAATCTGTTATGAAAGATATCGAAAAAGCTATCATTAAAGCTGAACTCGGTATCGCTCCAAACAGCGACGGTATCTGCTTACGCCTCGTATTCCCGCCTTTGACCGAAGAAAGAAGAAAAGAAATCGTTAAAGACGTTAAAAAATTGGGCGAAGAATCAAAAGTTGCTATCAGAAATATCCGTCGTGATATGTCTGATGATTTGAAGAAAATCGAAAAAGATGAAAAATTACCTGAAGATGCAGTAAAAGATAATCAGGATGAAATCCAGAAACAAACAGACAAATATGTCGGAATTATTGACAGCTTAGTATCGGAAAAAGAAAAAGAGGTTATGACTGTATAATGTCTGATGAAATAAAGGGCTTAAATAAAAACGCAACAAGAATGTTAATCGGTTTTGCATTCGGCTTTATCGTTATGGTATGTATAATGATAGGCAGTTGGGCATTGTTGGCTATGGTTTTAACCATAATGATACTTGCCTCCCGTGAATATGTAAAAATCCTGCAGCATAAAGGGTTTTTCCCGAGTATCAAAATAATGATTCTTTCTGAATTGGTTTTGGCTTGGGTAGCTTATGTTCATCGTTTTGATTTGGCGGCTCTTGTATTAACGTTATGCTCAATGGCTTCGTTTATGTGGGTATTGTTCTGCGGACGTCAGCCTTACATTGCAAATGTTGCAACAACATTACTCGGTATTATATATTGCGGTTGGTTTCCGTTACATATAATATTTATGAGATACCTGAACTGCGAGAAATTCGCAAGCGGTTTAGGGTTTGTTGTTTTGATGTTTACAGCAATTCTGCTTACCGACATCGGGGCATACTATATCGGCAGACACTTCGGCAAACATAAACTTGCTCAGGTAATCAGTCCGAACAAAACCGTTGAAGGCTCTCTCGGCGGAATATTCTTTGCACTAATCGGCGCAATGGTTGTCGGATATTTCATCAATCTCGAATGGTATTTCTCATTAATTTGCGGTCTGATTTGTACGGTATTTGCTCAAATCGGTGACTTGGCGGAATCATTAATCAAGCGTGATGCCGGAGTAAAGGATTCGGGAGATACATTACCGGGACACGGCGGTTTCCTCGACAGATGCGACAGCTTCGTTTTCACAATTCCCGCAATGTACTATTTCTGCTATTATTTCATTTTTAATAATTATCTGATGACAGATTTGATGAACTTCTTCAAAGGATTATTTTAATGGTGAATAAAGAAGTTGAAAAGATTTTCGGAATTGAAACGGTAAATGCCGATAATTACAAATATGCTCTGACTCATCCGTCATACATTAAGGACAACGATTTGCCATATACAGAATGTTATGAAAGGCTTGAGTTTCTTGGCGATGCGGTTTTGAAATTGGCTGTATCCAACATCCTATACAAAGAGTATCCAAAATATACTGAGGGGCAAATGTCAAAAATCCGTTCTATTGTGGTTTCTGACAACATCCTCGCAAAAATTGCCAACGAAATCGGACTTGATAAATTGATTATTGCAGGGGTGCATGACACCAAACAGGGCATAAAAAAACTTGAGTCTGTTACCGCATGTTCATTGGAAGCCACGCTGGGCGCTTATTTTCTCGACGGAAAATTTCACGAAGTTATGAACTTCCTTGATAAAGTTTTGCACGAATATATTATTGACGTGGATAAAAATTTTGAAAAATTTAATGCAAAAGCGATTTTGCAGGAATACACACAAGGGTTAACCAAAGAAACTCCCGTATATAATCTTGTGGAGTCTAAAGGGGCAGAACACAACAAAACTTTTGTTGTGGAAGTATCATACAGGGGAGAAGTTGTGGCACAGGGCGAAGGCAAAACCAAAAAAGAAGCCGAGCAACATGCTGCATATTCCGCCTGCGAAAAATTGGGGGCGATTAAACATGAGTAACGTAATAATTTCACCGTCAATATTGTCAGCAGATTTTGCAAATCTCGAAAGAGATATTAAACGTGCCGAAAAAGCGGGTGCGGACTGGCTTCACATTGACGTTATGGATGGGCATTTTGTGCCGAATATTACGATAGGAGTACCCGTTACGGCTTCCGTTAAAAAAGCTGCAACAGTTCCGCTCGACGTTCATTTGATGATAGAAAACCCGGAAAAATACGTCGAACCCTTTGTAAAAGCAGGGGCGGATATTCTGACCTTCCACTATGAAGCCGTAGAAAGTGACGAAAAAATTTCCGAACTGATTTCTTATATCAAATCTTTCGGGATAAAAGCCGGAATGTCAATAAAACCCAAAACCCCCGCAGAAGTTTGTTATAAATTTCTGAACGAATTGGATATGCTGCTTGTAATGACTGTAGAACCGGGCTTTGGCGGACAAAAGTTTATGGAAAACTGCGCACAAAAAGTCAGACTGATAAGAGAACAAAACTCCGGTATTATAATACAGGTTGACGGCGGAATTAACGCAGAAACAGGAAAAATCTGCAAAGATTACGGCGCAAATTCTCTCGTTGCAGGAAATTATATCTACAAATCAGAAGACATTGAGCAGGCTATACGGTCGCTCAAGTAGTTCTTATAAATTGCAAAATTACCTTTTGTCAACAACTTTTATCAAATGCCAGCCGAAGTTTGTTCTGACCGGTGATGAGATTTCACCTATTTCCATAGAGAAAGCTTTTTTCTCAAACTCCGGAACCATCTGTCCTCTGCCGAAATATCCTAAATATCCGCCATTTTTACCTGACGGACAAAGAGAATATTTGCGGGCATAGTATTCAAAGCTGCCGCCATTTTCAATTTCTTTTTTAATCTGAACTGCATCAGCAGCATTTCTGACCAAAATATGCTGTGCTGCAACCTGAGTATAAACAGGACCCGCAGCCTCATTTGACTGTTCTGTTTTTTTAAAACCCCAGGCAAACGCCGCTGTTGATACATTTGCAAAAACTAATGTTAAGATTAAAGTTTTAATAAATAATTTCTTCATACCCATATAATACTCCCGAAAATAAAAATTTCAATAGCAATTAGTTTATACTAACAGACTAAGGCAAGTTCACCTTTTAAAGATTCCTTGACTTTAATTACTCTTTGGTTAGAACTGCCTACCCAATGCAGATTATTATCTTTCAATTCTTCGACAAATTCACCCTCTGCAATTACGTCTATATCTTCAATTCCGTCAAGGTCTTTAATTTCTTCCCATAAATATCCCGTATAAAGCCAGATAGTTTTTTCAGGGAATAAATTTCTGCATTTTTTGATAAGTCTGAAAACTTCACTGCGATTATTCGGGAAAAGGGGATCCCCGCCGCTGAAAGTTATTCCGTCAATATGCGGTTTGTCCAAAGCCTCAAACAATTCATCTTCAGCCGCCTGATCAAAAAGAAGTCCGCCGTTTTCATCCCATGTAATCGGGTTCTGACAGTTTTTACAATGGTGATTACATCCCGCAACCCAAAGTACGACTCTGATTCCGTCCCCGTTAAGCATATCCTCTTTTGTTATATTGTGGTAGTTCATTGTTTTTCCTTCTTTTACTCAGGCAATAAGAATGTTTCAAATCATTGCCATTACCAAATTAAATGATAAGGTTTTATTACCCTATTCATTTAATGCATTATTGCCCCGATAAATTACATACTTACTCTGTCGGCAATTTCTTCCATCTTAGCTTCATTAAGACGGGTATCTCCTTTTACTCTTGAGTATGACAGATAACCGTTCATTCTGTCAATTTTAGTAAGGTTTTTACTTCCGCATTTCGGGCAGACATCCATATTCAATTCCTGATGTCCGCAGTCATCACAGTATGCAAGAGAAAGGTTTACGCCCTCATAGAAGCCTTTATCCATTGCTCTGTTAATAAGAGTTTCAACGGCTTTTGTATTATACGAAATCGGATATTTAACATACTGGATTTTTCCGCCGTTTAACAATTCCCAGAAACGACCTTCCAAATCCTGTTTTTCAATAGGTCCGATATTTTCTGTAACGTGGCAGTGGAAGCTGTTTGTCACATATCCTCTGTCGGAAACCTTATCAACAACACCGTATTTTTTACGGAATTGAGTTACCTGCAAACCGCAAAGACTTTCTGCGGGAGTTCCGTATATAGCGTAAAGGTTACCATCTTCTTCTTTGAACTGATTAACCTTTTTATTAATATATTTCATAACATCAAGAGCAAATTCACCGTCCTCCACAAGTGATTTACCGTTATGAAGTTCCTGCAATTCATTTAATGCGGTAATACCAAATGATGCTGTAGCAGCTTTCAATAAAGGTTTAATTTTGTCGTGCAGACCTAAATGTCCGCCGTAGAAACCGCCCTCGCAATATGCAAGCGGATTGATAGAAGCTCTCATTTCACCGAGATATTCATAAGTACGTTTGTGAAGTCCTCTAATCATTTCCATATAGTAATCAAGAACTTCATAGAAATCTTTGCCTTCCTGTTTAGCTTTCGCATAAATCATCGGCAAGTGGAGGCTTATTGCACCGATATTAAATCTGCCTACAAAAACAGGTTTATCGTCTTCATCAGCAGGAGTCATTCCGCCTCTTTCATACCAAGGTGAAAGAAATGCACGACATCCCATAGGTGAAATTACACGTTTGTATTTTTTATACATGCTTGCAATATATCCGTCGCCTGTCATTGACAACCAATCCGGATACATAGTCTTTTTGGAACATTCAACACCTGCCTTGTATAAATCATAAAGTTCACAACCCTCTGAATGTAAATCTTTATCGTATAAGAATACAATCTTAGGGAATAAAACAGGTTTTTTATTTTCTTTCTTGCCCTGTCCGCCTTTTCTGACTTCCAAAGCCATCATTGAAGCCATTTTTTCAAATCTGTCAGTACCCAAACCAAGTGTAATTGTAATAAACGGATAATCACCACGACTTGATGCAACAGAGTTGAACTTGTATTCCCAACCCTGGAAACCGTCGTGGAAATCGTTTCTTACATCATTTTCTGCAGCGAGTTGAGCTTTTTCTTCACTAACACCCATTGCAATATATTTTTGGTATTGTCTGTCAAAAGTCTTTTGGGCATATGGTGCAAGGATTTTATCGACTTCCGGAACGGTAAAACCGCCGTACTGTTGACTTGCTGCTGCCATAACAATATCACCGATAACATCAAATGCAACTTCCAATGATTTCGGTTCATTGTACCAGAGATTACCCATTTCAAAGCCGCCTTTAAGTACGTTTGCAACATCAAATAAACAACAGTTCATGGTGTCACGACGGGCTGACATATCATGGATATAGATATAACCGTCACGAACAGCCTGCAATTCCGGTACTGTTAAGAAGAATTTTTTATATAACTCTTTATTCAACTGATTAAAGATTAAAGAACGTTTTGTTGAAACAAGAGCAGAATCGGAGTTTGAATTTTCTTTATCTCCGATATACATGATTTTTTGGCTTTCACGATAAACTTTATCGAGCATAGTTACAAAATCAATCTTATAATCTCTGTAGTTTCTGTAACTTTTAGCTACTTTCGGATTAACGTCTTCCAATGCATTTTCAACTATACAATGCATTTGAGAAATATCAATATTATCTTCTTTTAATGCAAAAACACTTCTGTCAACTATATCGCAAAGGTTGTCAAGTTCTTCCTGAGTGAATTTCACCATCATTCTTGCGGCAGATTTTTGTACCGCATTAACAACTTTTTGAACATCGTATGCTTCAAGAGTTCCGTCCTTTTTAACAACATGGACATGGCTCAAATCTATTTTATTCGACAAGTTAACAACTTTACTTACGAAATTAACATTTTCTAATGAGTCGGTCTTTGAAACAACTGAATTACCGACTTTCTCTTCCTTTTCCGTACAATTAATGTTCACGATTCTCCCACTACTACTATTAAGATTACTCATATACTATCAACTATCTCCTTTTTTTAAAAAGGCAGAAACTAGGAAAAAATTATTCTTTATTCTCTCCCGAATCCTGTCTCGAGGTTCCCCAACAAATTAAGCATTCCGACTGTATTCACATCTATTTTGTGACTCCGTTTTTATCAGGCATGCTTTAGTGTAAAGACAACACCTGCAAGAACGGAAACGGCTGCGGACCAGTGAGGGACTTACACCCTTGCTTTCCTTAACTTGCTATTCTATTATACAATAAAATCTGAAAGCATGGAAGATGTTTAACAAAAATTTAAATCTTTTGATAAGAAAAGTTCAATCCATTGGATGAGCGTATTCTTTACAATAATTTATATTGTTAAGCAATTTCTAAAATCCAGCCTTCCGGAGCTTCAATTCTACCCATTTGGATACCCGTTAAAGTATCATATAATTTTTGGGTAATTTCGCCCGGTTTATCCATGCCTGACGGGAACAGTGTTTCTTTACCGTGATCAACAACTTTACCGACAGGTGAAAGAATAGCCGCCGTACCGCACAAAGCACATTCTTTGAAGTTACCGATTTCTTCGATACGGATTTCACGTTCTTCAGCTTCCAAACCTAAGTAGTGTTTTGCAACATACATCAAAGAACGACGGGTAATTGACGGTAAAATTGTATTCGATTTCGGTGTAACAACTTTATTATCTTTTGTGACAAAAATTATATTTGCCCCGCCTGTTTCTTCAACTTTTGTTCTAGTAGCGGAGTCGAGGTACATATTTTCATTGTAACCCTGATTATGTGCATCAACAATCGCATGCATACTCATTGCATAGTTTAACCCAGCCTTAACGTGTCCTGTTCCAAGAGGTGCGGCTCTGTCAAAATCGGGAACTCTTAAAGTAATCGCTTTTGCACCTCTTTTAAAATAAGGACCTACCGGAGATGCAAAAATTCTGAACTGATATTCAGTTGCCGGCTTAACACCTAATACTGGATCAGAACCGAATTCATACGGTCTTAAGTATAAAGCTGCACCCGAGCCGTAAGGCGGAACATAATCAATATTCTTTTTTACAAGCTGCTTAACTGCATCAATAAATCTTTCTTCGGGAAAAACAGGCATTTCAAGACGCTTGCATGACTCAATCATTCTTTGTGCATTCAAATCGGGTCTGAAACAAACGACCTTACCGCTTTCTGTCCTGTAGGCTTTCAGCCCCTCAAAACATGTCTGAGCATACTGCAAAACGCATGCGCTTTCATTGATGATGACTCTTTCATCCGTAGTAAGTTTACCCTCATCCCATTTACCGTCCTTAAATTCAGACACATAACGGTAATCAGTTTTTATATACCCAAAACCTAAATTCTTCCAATCTATATTCATATTTCACTCTCCCTTAATCAAATAATAACATAAACAAAAATATAAGTCGATATAATAGCAAAAATGTTGAGTTGTATAATATACAACTCAACATCCTTTATATTTTCAATATATTTTATTATATACTTATTATGTTAACTGCCAATTTGCAGCATCATTAACGGTATTGAACTTACCTATTAATGTTCCAACATCAGTAGCATCATTTTTTGTAAGAACATCAGATACACTGCCGTATTCCTTGCCTACGCAATAATCTGATTGTAACCACTGTACAATATCCGATTTAACAGCTTTGATTGTATTAATATTCAATGCATAATTATTATAATCTATGATTGTTTCTATACAATCCCAACCGTTACCGTCAGCATCCGCAACTATACTGATATCTTTAATATTTGTGTCATTTACATTTGCTTTCCACAAATTAAAATCATCTGTTGTCAATATTCTTAATCCGTTTGTATCAACTTTACCGGATGAATCAACATTAAATACAAAATGCAGATTTTGATAATTTGCTTCATCAGACGGCTCATTAACAGGGTTAATACTTATGGTATCATTCCCTGAAGAATCTGATATAATACTTGTTTGGCTTGTATTTACAAATATCAAGTCATTACCTTCTCCACCTTCTACAATGTTTGTTTCAGACCAAGCATATATTGTATCATTACCATTACCGGCATGGATTTCATCAACAACACCCGGGGTTGTATCTATAAGCGGATTTTTATTATTATCTACACCGTAACTGCATATATAATTACCGCTATTTGAACCATATATTATATCACTACCCCCATTACCGTATATTGGCTTGTTTTCTGATGCTCTAATTATATCTTCGCCGTCTGTTCCATGATATGCTCTTCCTTTTTTACTAATATAACTTGTCTGTGAAACTATATTCTTAATATAATCAGACATATTGTATGTTGTACCTGTTGAATCTATTATTTGTGTTACAACATTATTTTCTCCATAATAGCCAACTACTCTTAAATTGTACGAATTATCATAATTAAGTATCAGATCATCCTTATCTCTATCATATTTTAGAGGGTTGGTTAATTCTGTAATTGTGGCATTGTTAAATTTTAATATTGCTGAACCACCTGTTTGATACAGAATATCAGAGCCGTCACCAGCGTTAAATTCAAAAGTATTTGTACCGCCTTTTGAATATAACTCATCAGCACCCTGTCCACCTGTTATAGTATTTTCTCCGCTTTTACCTATAAGAACATCATTTGTATTTGTCCCTGATATAGAAGCTCCGTTTGCTTCTTCATATTTACCAATACCCGTATAATCAACACTTGCAAGAGAATGTTCAGTTATATTTCCAAATTGGTCTCCGATAACTCTATCAACCTTATCACTGGCTGTAAAATAATCTTCAATAATTAAATAATCTTGATTTAGGGGTGATATGTCACTGCTTGTACTGTTAACTGTTTCGATAACAAGATTATTCTCATTATTTCTGTAATATTTAAAATTACTATATGTAATAGGCCACAATGTGTGCGTAGAACTAAATGTTATATTATCTGCAGATGTAGCATTTCTTATAATATCAGTTCCATAACCGTTACTGAAATCGAAATAGAAAGTATCATTACCCGTTCCGCCTATTAGAGTATCGTTACCTTTTTCTCCGCTAATAGTTGTTTCTGCCCCATCAAAAGCGGTAAGAGAATTATCATTATCATTACCCGTTATATTTACATATGCCTTAGATGTTTTTGTATTCCAATTTTTAACAGTAGCAGTGGAATTATATGTAGTATCTGTTTCAGAATTATATTTGGTAAATGAAGCATTTAAATCACCGTTTCCGTCAATATTAAATGAGATACCGGAAATGTTTGAAAACCTAAAAGTTGTCTTTGTATTCTCATTTGAACCCAAATAAATTTCACTGTTAGATTGATTACCTGAAAAGTAAATGTTTTTTGTTCCTTCATATAAATGGATTTCATCATTACCACCATTGATATAAATTTCTTCCGAATTGCCATTACCGCCATATATAGTATCGTCACCCATACCACCTGAATACATTAACCATTCGGAAGCCATATTTGTTCCATATATTGGACCTTCGTATGGCCCAAAAGGTTGTACCTCAAATTGTCTTCCCCAATATGAGCCATCTGCCCACTCGGGAACAGTATATGTTTGCTGAACCCTTTCTGTTGCATAAGAATCAGGATATTCCCAAATTTTTAAATATACACTGTTTGTTTTTGGATTATTGTTTTCATCAAAATAATCTTTAATTCTGAAACACCAACTTGTGCCACCATCTAAGGATATATATAAATCATTATCTATTCCTGAACCACGACAGAAAACTCCACAGTAATTTTCAAAAAGATCCTCAGCTAAATCGATTGTAAGAACAGAATCATCTTGCATATATATTGTTTTCTTAAAGTTTTCCACATATCCGTACGTTTCCGGAGCTCCGTCAACCATCATAGACATATCAGCTTTAACTGTGGTATTACCTGACCCCAAATAAAGAACATCATGACCTATACTTGCTTCAATGACATCATTACCGCCGTTACCATATATTGTATCGTTTCCGTCTGAAGCAGTTATGGTATCATTACCGGATGTACCGTATATAAATTCCGTTTCGGTTGATGTATGAGTATTTTCATCAGCTTCAGTCATATAATACGGATTTTTTAATGTAGAAACATCAAGTATATCCCCATTTACTTTCAATTTACCTGAAACATAAGTATTTAATGTGCCATTAGAATTATAGTAGTTACTGATTGATGTTTCCTGTTCATAATACTGACCATCTTTATATGCCAAAGTTTTAAGGAGCAAGTCACCTTCTTCATTTTTATCTGCCCAGAATGTTGCACTTGAATCAAAATTCAAATTTGTCTGTAAAGTACTTGCAACCCCTTGTATAGAATCATTACCCTCATTCGGGGCAATATAAACTTCTTTGTTAAATACCCCCGGAATTACTTGCGCAGTAAAATTAATTATATCATCCCCTTCACCGCCATATATAGTATCCGTACCAAAAGAGTTTATTACATCATCACCATCTTTTGCAAATATTCTTGCATTTGTACCGTTGTATGTGATTGAATCTTCTAAATCTGTGCCCTCAATATCAACATCCTCATCAGAATTATTTATAATAATTTTCGGAGCAATTTTCTTTATATCTTTTGATACGCTGCCATTTCCGTAAGAAATTGCCTTAGCGGAATGTGTACCCGATTTATAATCAACAAGAGTTATACTTGTATCACCTGAGTTTATAATTAAATCATTTTCATTTGTTTCATCCCAAGCCGCTGTTATTTCACTCATAGCCTCAGCATTTGTAAATATTAACTTATCATTACCGCCGCCACTCTGTATTACATTTGTGCCGTCTGATTTTGTGAAATATATGGTATTAGAACCTAAGCCTGCATTAATTATATCAGTCCCCGCACCTGCATATATCGAATCATTACCGCTGCCGCCAACTATACTGTCATCACCGGCACCGCCTTTAAGAATGTTATTACCGGAAGTTCCAAATATCGTATCATTACCTGCTCCGCCATCTATTAAATCATTGCCGTTTCCTGCAGTTATTTTATCATTTCCTGCATTACCATAGATTGTGTCATTACTGTTTGTTCCTGTTATAGTATCAGCCTTGCTTGTACCGCTGAATACTCCTTTTACTGCAGAGATTTTTAAATTCTTTATTAATGATGAAAGTTTCGCTGTCTTTTTATTGGTTATATAAAGAGTATCGTTTGCTATTGCTCCGTTTGTTTTATAATAATTTTTTAAAGTTAATTTTTCCGTTATGGCTTTCTTTTCTTTCTTTGCTTTTACATGGGTATAAGTCGCTATTAAATCATTTCCCTTCTTTTCAAATGCCGTAAATTTATCTTTTGCATTTGGCTTGTTAAATTTTATTGTTGTCTTTTTACCCTTATGATATATTGTATCGTTTCCGTCACCCTTGTTTATTACTACGGTATCTTTTCCGGAACCGACTTTTATTGTATCGTTGCCTTTACCGCCGATAAATGTGTTATTCTTTGAACTCTTTGTAAAATCTATGGTATCGTTAGCCGCTGCGGCATCAACTGTCAGATTAACTTTCCACGGTTTTTTATTTTGCCACTTTATCGTATCTTTCTTTTTTGTTCCCGTTACTTTGTTTTTCTTCGGTGTGAATTTTGTTGCCATAGATTTTTCTCCTTTTCATTTTATTTTTTACATTTCATTCAAAATATTTTTGCACAGCAAAATGAGCCGATATATTAATATCGACTTACATAATCAAATAAGCAAACTGTTGGGAAATAAGACTTTGAGTCTTACCCCCCCCCCCTACAGACACAAGGGTTTCAAGTATATTAACATATAAATTTTGCAGAATTTTGTACATAGTATATGTTTGCCAATACTTATTATTAAATACATTGTAATTATATCATGTGACATACATTTTGCAACAAAAAAACCGCCTATACAGGCGGTTCCTTTTTTTAAATAAATTTGTAGTATGTGAAACTGTGTCACTAAAACTAGAATGTTGCTACAGGTTTTCTTTGAGCAGTAGCACCCGGAATTGATTGCCAATTTGCAGCCATAATCTTTTTGAAAGATTTTAATGCTGTATCTTCTAATTCACCGAGTTCTTCAGCTTCCATAATCAATTCTCTTAACGGAAGCAATGCTCTTTGATCTCTGAGAACACCTAAAGCTGCTGCCGCACCTGCTCTTACTAATTCGTTTTCTTCACGATTTTTCATAACATCAATTAATGCAGGTACTGCTTTTACATCATTTAATTTACCTAATGAAGTAACCGCATAAATTCTTACGTTTACCCATTCGTCGTACAACATATTGATTACCTTATCAACAGCTTTTTTGTTGCCGATTTCACCCAATGCACGAGTTGCATCACATCTTACATTAACTTTTTCATGGTCTAATGATTCGATTAAAGCATCGGTAGCAACATCACCGATTTCGATAAGGGCATCTGTTGCCGTAATACAAACCTGAGGATTTTCATCGTTCAAAGCTTCAACAAGCGGTTCAACAACAATCGCACCGCCTAAACGACCTAAAGCACGAGCTGCACGAACTCTAACGTCAACATTTCTGTCTTCTCTTAAAGATTCGATTAAGTGAGTGGTTGCTTTGCAATCACCAAGCTCACCTAAAGCACGAGCTGCATATAAACGAACAGATCCGTTTTTATCATTTTTTAATACATCAATTAACGGTTCAACCGCTTTTGAGTCACCCATCTCGCCTAATACACGCGCTGCATTATAGCGAACTTTTTCTGAGTTGCTTGTCTTAAGATCTGTCAGTAATTCTTCAAAAGATTTTTTTACTTGTTTTTTCTTACTGTTCACACTAATTGTCATTTACTTTCCTCCGACACATTACTATTTCCACACCTACATCTGTATAAAGATTTTTTTGTGAAAATAATTGCCTTTTTTTATCTATCTTTCTTAATCTATTGTTACAAAACTGGTCTAACCTTTTGTTTATATATTTTGTGCTTTCCCTTTAACGGTCTGTATTCTGGTGGGGTTCTGCATCCATTTTTAAAGGGTATTTTGAACACTTAATATCTATATTCTCATATTAACACATGTTTTAGATTATTACATGGGTAATTTGTATAATTTGAACAATTTCTATGATTGTTTTTTTAATATAATGTTTAATTCAATTATAGGGTAACAATTTTTGTAATAAAAGTTAACATATACTACTTACTATAGATAGTAATAATAAATTCGCTGCCCACTCCTAACTCACTGTTTACGGTAATTTTGCCGTTGTGCTTTTCAATATTCTCTTTACAAATTGCTAAACCGTAACCCGTTCCGACTCCGACACCTTTCGTTGTAAATCCTGCCGTAAAAATGTTTTCTAAATTTTCTTCTTTAATTCCTTTGCCGGTATCTTTTATAGATATAGTCAAAGTTTCCGCCTTATATGATGTTGTTATCGTTATTGTGCCGTTTCCATCAATTGCCTGACACGCATTTATTAAAATATTTGTAAAAACCTGATTCAAAAGATTCGGATAACATTTTATCAGCGGAAGTTCGCCGTAATTTTTTACGATTTCTATTCTGTTTTTTGTTTCGTGACGGATTAAATCCAGCGTCAAATCAAGTTCTTTATTAATATCTGCTTCCTGAATTTCAGCCTCATCAAGACGAACATATTTTTTCAGGGAAACAACAATATTTGAAATTCTCTGAACAGCTTCTTTATCAATCTGGTTGATTTCCCGCATCAGCCCTGCAAGCTCGGCATCCTGAATTTGCGGGATTAATTTTGCAATCAGCCCGTTATTTGATTTTATGGATGCGATAGGGGTATTAATTTCGTGAGCGACACCTGCAACAAGCTGACCGAGTGAAGCCATTTTTTCAGAGTTTACCAATTGCAGTTGTGTTTCTTTTAGCTCTTTTAATGCTGCTTTCAGCTCTTTTACGGTATCAATATTTTTCTGATAAAGTTCCGCTCTTATAATTGCGTTGCCGAGCTGAAAAGATATTGCTTCCAAAATTTCGAGTTCTTCGCCCGTTTCGCGTTTCTGATAACTAAGCAAAACTATGACCCCTACAAGGTTTTGGAGATGAAATACCGGAACAATTATTCTTGTAACCGACTGCTTAAACGGTTCGGCATCAACATATTCTTTCAGGCACCTTACGACTGATATTTTTTTCGAATCAATAGTGTTGAAAGTTTCACTGTCAAAGGATATCACGTCGCCTTTATGCAGATGTTTTTCACCGTAAATTTCTTCGACTTTAAATTTTCCCTGATGATTTGAAGCATAATACGATTTAAACGCACCGAACATTGAAGCAAGTTCAAACAATGCAGACTGCAAAATTTTTGATATATCCATCGACTCTCTTATTGAGTTGGAAACTTTGTTTATGAGGGCAATTCGGATAGCTTGTGATTGTGCTTTTTGTTTAATATTTTGTAAATCTTCATTTTCTTCTTTTAATTCTTCGCACTCTTTGAGAAGTTTTTCATTACGTTTTTGCTCGGCAGAATAATTATTATATGCACTTACATCAGTAAAGAAAAATATGGAATATCTGCCCTTTTTCTGAACGGTCAGATAATAATAATACAATTTATTTTTACTGTCCTGATAAGAAACATTTGCGAAAAAGTTCTCGTTGGAATTGAGCGCATGCCAGATAGGAGAATAGTTTTCGATATTTTCACTATTCAGGGGGCAAATATCAAAATTGATATTGTGAGAGAATTTTTTTAAATCAACAAAATCTTTGAACCAGCGTTTAAAGGTGTAGTTTTTATAAACCACATCTCCCGACTTATTCACAACGATAACCGCATCCCAAAACTGGTTGAAAATATCAAACTTCTTCATACCGTTATTATAATAAAAATTTTTAATGACGGCAATACATTAGGGTATGTGAAGCTTTTCACACCAAAGGATTAATAGCTGCGTTCTTCAATAATATTATAATAATCCGTATCCGGAGTTTTTACATAATATTTTTTCATATACTGACCATTTTTATTTTTTTCATATTCAGTATAAATTCTGTTACCGTTAACATATTCTTCCACGAATTTTTTGTTACCGTGATACTGAACAATTTTTACGACTTCACCTTTTACATAGGTTGTTTCTTCACGGTCACCATTCGGATTACCGATAATTATTGCATGGTTCTTAACATCAACTTTAATTTCGCCAGCCTTATGATCTTTGAGTTCTTCCTCTATTACACTTGAAGAAATCCCTGCCTGTTGAGCCTGTCTTTTTAAACTGTCAACCTGTTTCATCATTTCGATTTCGCGCTGCTTTTGAATATTATAAGCTTCTTCCTGACTCATCGGCTTAAACGGAATAATAATTACCTGTTCTTTAGGTTTGTACGCAGGTATTACAGGTGTTGAGCCAAATGAAAATTTTACATTCCCGATATTTGATACCATAAAATATTCCTTTCCCTAAGTTTTATCCCCTTGTACATTTATAAAGTATTTTTACGCCAAAAAATTGCCTGAAATATTTCTATTTATTACGAAATATAAAAAACCCGCAATTTTTTCTGATTTTGGGTTTTAATATATATATGAATGGTGTGTCTAATCGTGTACCAATAAATTATACAGCGGCAAATGTAGGGGTGCTGACTCCTCCTGATAAATTGTACCGCTATAGCGGGCTGTCCGATTCCGAGATGGAAAAAAGTTTTCGCGAAATGGACGGAGATATTAACAGACGGCAAAAACGCATAACTTTTGAAAGCAGAAAAAAAACACCTATTCTTGTGAAACTTATAGTCGGCATTGCAGGTATTGTTGCTTTATGGAAAGGCGGGAAATACGTCCTGAAAAAATAAATTTCATATAAGATTTTTTGATTTAAAATAGATATTAAGATGAGCTTAGACATGGAAAAGAGTGAGATGAAACAATCGGAATATTCCGTAGTAATAATCGGCAGCGGTGTTGCCGGATTATATGCGGCACTGAAGTTTGCTCAGATGAGAAAATCCGCTGAGAAAATTCTGCTGGTTACAAAATGTCCTCTCGGGGAAAGTAATTCAAGATATGCTCAGGGCGGTATTGCGGGAGTTATCAGAATAAACCCGCAAGATTCCGTAGATCTGCACACTTCGGATACTCTGAAAGCCGGAGCAGGACTAAGTGACGAAGCCGTTACAAGATACATCTCAGGGTCATCGGAAAATATTCTTTTTGACTTAATACAAAACGGGATAAAATTTGACTCGGATGAAAGCGGAAATTTTGCTTATGCTCTTGCGGGCGCTCACAGCCTGAAAAGGGTTCTGCATATCGGGGAAGACTCTACAGGCAGAGGTTTGATAGAGGTTTTGGTAAACAAAATCAAGGATATAAAAAAGATTTGTGTTATGGAAAAATCAACCGTTGTTGATTTAATTGTAAACTCTGATAAGAAATGTCAGGGGGTAATTATTTATAACAAAGATACAAATGAACATGAGGTTGTATATTCTTCTGCCGTTGTAATTGCAACAGGCGGAGCGGGACAGATTTACAAATACACCACCAATCCGTACGGAGCAACAGGCGACGGAATTGCTGCCGCATACGAAGCCGGTGCGGAAATTCAGGATATAGAATTTATCCAGTTTCATCCGACAGCTTTAGCCCAAAATCCGAACAGTAAAAACCGATTTTTGATTTCGGAAGCCGTTCGGGGTGAAGGAGCAAAACTTATCAACAAAAATAATGAAACATTTATGCAAAGATACAGCAATAAGGGTGAACTTGCATCAAGAGATATTGTTACAAGAGCTATTTTTGCAGAAATGAAAAGGTTAAATACGGATAACGTTTTTCTTGATACGACCGTTATAAATCATGACAAATTGCTGAAACGATTCCCGACTATTGCAAAAAAATGCAAAGCCATCGGAATTGATATTACAAAAACTCCAATACCGGTAGCACCTGCTGCACACTATACAATGGGCGGAGTAAAAGCAGAAATCAACGGCAAAACTTCAATAAACGGATTATATGTTATAGGAGAAGCAGCTTCTACAGGACTGCACGGTGCAAACAGATTAGCGACGAATTCACTTCTGGAATGTGTCGTCTGTGCCTACGAATCAGCAAGAAATCTTGTAAACAGCGATTTAACAATCACAAAAGATTTGGATGAAAATACGGATAAAATAATCAACGAATATTCCGCTCCTGTTAAAGCAGATGAATATGATATAACCGCTTTAAAAAACAGATTGAGAGAAATTATGTGGAACAATGCGGGAATTATCAGAAACGAAAAATCACTTATCAAAGCCAAAAATGATATTGAGCAATTAAAAAAAGAGTTTAACCGTAACAGGAAATGTCTAAACCTTGGCGAATACGAATACAGAAATATGTTAACTGTTGCAGAATTGATTATACAGGGGGCAATAAACAGAAAAGAATCCAGAGGAGCTCATTTCAGAAGTGATTACCCGAAAAGGAATGAAACAGCTGAACATTCGGTTATTGTGAAAGAGGAATAAAAACTCTCCCGTAAATAATAAACCAGTTAATATTAAATTATATTAAAAGAAGCAAATAATTGACTTGTATATTTATATATAAATAATAAAATAATTGTTATGACAGCAATTTCTATAATAGTTCCCGTTTATAATGTTTATAATTATCTGAGTCGGTGTCTGGAATCACTCGTTCACCAGACTTTCACCGGAGATTATGAAATTATCTGCGTAAATGACGGCTCTACTGATAATTCCGGCAGTATTTTAGAGAGTTTTGCAAGTCAGTATGACAATATTAAAATAATCACTCAGGAAAATAAGGGGTTGTCGGAAGCAAGAAACGAGGGGATGAAATTTGCAGCAGGTAAATATACCCTGTTTGTTGACTCAGATGATTTTATTGCGGAAAATGCGCTTGAACTTCTGTATAACTATGCAGAAGAACATAATTCCGATGTCGTAATTTTTGATATGCACAAGATAACAGGTTATCTCGAAATTAAACAAACTACAAAATGGCAGAATATAATTGATAAGTACGGTGAAAACTGTTTCAACATTCATACGGCAGAACCTTTTGTCTATAGATTTGTACCGGTTGCCGCATGGAATAAATTGTACCTGACATCTTTAATCAAAGACCTGAAATTTATAAAAGGAATTACATGCGAAGATGTTCCTTATTGGACTTTGGTATATTCAAAGGCTCAAAGAGTATCATATTTTCCGAAAGCTCTGTATTTTTATATCATTGACAGACAAGGGGCTATAACCTTGACCAATACTAAACGCGTTTTTGATGTTATAAAAGCATTTGCGGATACGGAAAAAACCCTGAAAGAATGCGGGTGCTATGAAAAACTGAAATACATCCACTGGGCACATTTTGCATCTAATCTCTCGTTTAATCTGCGCACAATTGACAGAAGTTTGAGAAAAGAATTTGTCGATAAAATAAAAAGTCTTGAAATCGACATTGATTACGATGAATTTTTGAAACAAAATTTCTATCCTTTTGAAAATGAAGATATGAAAATTATAAAAATTGTTCAGCAATATGATTTTGATATGTTGGAGAAAATATTTTATAATACACATTTCTGGATTTAAAATTCAAAAAAAGGTATGCTATAATGAAAAATATGAAAGGCGGCATTATGGATATAAAAAAATTTCTTATAGCTTTGGCGGTATTGATGATATCTGTGCAAACATGCCAGGCATCAGGCAGAGTTTCTTCAGACTGCAAATATAAAGGAGTACCTCTCTATGGCAAAGTAAAAGTCGTTACAAGTTTTGAAGATTTTAAAGTTAAAAAGGTAACGAGTTTTGAGGATTTAAAGGTAAAAGAAGTGACTTCATTCCCTGACAGATGCGGCCGCTGGAAGTATGTAGATTCGTTTGAAGACTTCAAAATCAAATTTGTAGATTCATTTGAAGATTTCAGCATCAAATATGTTGATTCCTTTGAAGGAATATAAAAATCTCTAAATAATACATTACATGCATGATATACATGTTATAATTTTATGAGATAATCTATATGGAATTTATAATATTATAAAAGAGGTTTATTACATGGAAATTACGCTTAAAGGAACAGGTATAGACGGTTTATATGTAAAGGCAGCAGGCAGATTAGACCTTGATAATGCCGTTGAGTACGGAGCCAAAATAAAAGATTTCATAGAAGACAGTGTAGAAGTAATAACTAATGTTACTCTTGATTTTACTGAAATAACATTCATTTCAAGTTTCGGATTAAAAGTAATTCTGGAATTATACAAACAGCTTAAAGCTCAGGAAGGTTCTTTAAAACTTAAAAACGTTTCCGAACAATTAATGAATTCTTTTAAAATGGTAGGCTTTGATAAATTTTTATTATTTGAATAATGTTTAAAACCGTAAAATCAAAAATTCTTATTACTGCAATTATAATGCTTGCATTTCTTATGTCTGCATTTATGTTTCATACCATAATTTCCCGCATGAAAACCAAGCAGCTTATGGTGCAAAATTACGGATTTTCTATAAATGAATATGTAGAAGATATTAATGACAGCATTATAAAAGCAGAAGATAATCTTAAAAGTTTATCATTAATCGGAAGTTTGTTTTACAAAACAGACAGAAGTACTGAGCTTACTGATAAAGTTGTTACAAGAATTTTTGAAAATTACCCCAACAGTTTGGGCGGCGGAATATGGTTTAAACCTTATATCTTGGATAAGAATAAAAAATATGTTTGTTTTTACGCATTCAGGAATAAAAATAATAAAATTATTCTCGACAAAAACTTTGCAAGTAAAGAATATGATTACCCGAATCAGGATTGGTACAAACAGATAATTTCTCAGGTTACACCCGAACGTAATATTGTATGGTCAAAACCTTATTATGAAAATTTGGGAAGTTATACAATGATGGTTACTGCCGGTACGGGAATCTACGTTGACGGAGAATTAGTAGGTATAGCAACGGTAGATTGGGAACTTAGCGATGTAATTAAAAAAGTCTCTGAAATGAAACCTCTTGAAAAAACTTTTTCAATGTATGACAAAAACAAACAGAAAATTAAAAACAGCTTTGCTTTATTAGGAAACCTTAATTATGACAACATAATAGCAACAAATGACCCTTATCTTAATAATGACGATTTAGTCGGGCATTCATTAAAAGAAGTACCTTGGTATTCGAACAATTTATATGCAATAACTTACATAACATACCACGGGAAAAAATATGTCCCTTTTTACAGAAAAATGCCTAATGGAATGGTGTTAGTCATCTGTATACCAAAATCCGAAATGTTTAAGGAAGTAGATAAATTCTACTTATATATAATATTAGCTTTACTTCTTATCGGCTTTATTATTCCTGCTCTGCTATATTTAAGCATGAACCGCTACATAATTAACCCTATTGATAAGTTAATCAATATAGCACATAAAATCAGTAAAGGCGAGGACATAGAAATAAAAATTGAAAATCCGGAAGAGTTTGCTCAGCTGGCTTCTACATTCGATAAAATGACAAAAGACATTAAATCCATTACCCGGGAAAGAGCAAAAATAAATTCTGAACTGTCAATTGCTAAATCAATACAGGCTTCAAGTTTACCGAGCATTTTCCCGCCGTTCCCCGACAAAACAGAATTTGATATATTTGCATCAATGGAAGCGGCAAAAGAAGTAGGCGGAGATTTTTACGATTTCTTTTTCATTAACGAAACTCAATTTATGTTTTTAATTGCTGACGTTTCCGGCAAAGGCATTCCTGCGGCATTATTTATGATGACTGTAAAAACCCTTATAAATAACCTTGCACAAATTGAATATGAACCTAAAAAACTTATTGAAAATGTTAACAGGAAAATTTGCGAAACAAATAAACAAGGGTTATTCGTTACAATGTTAACAGGTATTATAGACATTAATACCGGAAAAACAAGTCTTATAAACTGCGGTCATAACCTTCCGCTTATGAAAAGAGCAGATGGGAATTATGAATATCTTCAGCTTGAACCGAATATCCCGCTTGGAGTATTTGAAGATGCGGAATATCAGGTGTATGAAACAGTTATGAATCCCGGAGATATAATCTATACTTATACCGACGGAATAACGGAAGCTACAACAGTAAATAATGAAGTGTTCGGCGAAACAAGACTATTTGATTGCCTGAACAGTATTGAAGATAATAATCCGAAAATTATTGCAAAAGAAATAAGAAATTCAATTATGAAATATACTGACTCCGCTCCGCAAAGTGATGATATTACAATGCTGATTTTCAAATTTAACGGAAACCAAAATAACGTAAAAACATTTAAACAAGCCGCAATTATGAATAATTACAATACATTCTATACCTGGCTTCATGATGTTTGCAAAGAATGGAATATAAATGACGAATTAACAAATAAACTTGATATGTGCGCAGAAGAAATATATGCAAATATAACATTTTACGCATATCCTGAAAAAACAGGTAAAATTGAAGCCGAATTGAGAAAAATTGATAATAATATCGTTTTTGAGTTTAAAGACGAAGGAGTTGAATATAATCCTCTTGAGAAACCCGATCCGGATATAAATTTACCTCCTGAAGAAAGACCACTTGGCGGTTTGGGAATTTTTATGGTAAAAGAAATGGCCAATGAGATTTCGTATAGAAGAGAAAACAACAAAAACATATTAACTTTGATTTTTAAAATCTAAATAATTATTTAAAGAAATTTCTATTTGGTTGTGATAAAATTTTTATATGAATTTGTGGTTAAAATTGCCGAGATTTATACGATTTATTATTATAGGCTGTATTAATGCAGCTATATCGTATGTTATATTTGCTGTTGCAACATACATTATCGGACAGGAGCAATACCAGATTTGCGTTGCCCTGCAGTGGTTTCTGTCATCTTTTATATCTTATCTGAACCAAAAGTTCTTTGTCTTTTGTACAAGAGGTAACTATGTAAAAGAATACTTAAAATGTTGTTCCACCTGGTTAATAAGTTATTTACTAAATGTTGTTATTATTGAAATTTTTGTCAGATATTTAACTGAAAATGTATATATTTCACAATTTGCAGCACTTGCAACTGTATCCGTCGTAACATATATTATGTTTAAGCTTTTTGCATTTAAAAAATAGTTTATTTGAGCTCAATGTCTTTTATATATCTTGGTCTGTTTTTAACTTCTCTGTATAATTGTCCGACATATTCCCCGATTATACCAAGACAAAATAACTGGATACCGCCAAATGCACATAACAGAATGACTTCAGTAGCCCAACCTGCCGGAGAATTATGCAAAAATATTTTTTCAAAAACGATTTCTATACCCATTAGAAAAGCAAATAATGCCATGAACAAACCTATAACCGTAACTACTCGTAACGGAACCATACTGTACGAAGTAATACCGTTTAAGGCTAACCCCATTAGTGAAGCAAAATTAAACTTTGATTCACCTGCCATTCTTGGTTTTACGTTAAAATTTACCTTTGCGGTTTTTAATCCTAACTCGTTAAAAAATCCTCTCAAGAAAAATCCTTTTTCAGGAAACATTTCCATTATTTCTAAAGCTTTTTTGCTTACAAGTCTGTAGTCCGAATGGTTAACAGGAAGGCTGGCTCCCAATAAATTCATCGTTCTGTAGAACATAAGAGCTGTCATTTTCTTGAATATAGAATCTGTTTTTCTGTCGTTTCTTATACCTAAAACAATTTCATTACCTTCCATATACGCATCAACAAAATTTTCTATTGCATTCTCATCCTGTTGTAAATCCGCATCAATAGTAACTACGCAATCACATCCAAGAGCCCTGACTCCTTCCAGCCCCGCCATAAGTGCTTTTTGGTTGCCAAAATTCTTTATAAATTTTACCCCTTTAACATGATTATTTTTACTGTGCAATTCTTCTATAATATTCCAGGTATTATCCTTTGAACCGTCATCCACCAAATATATGTAGCTGTTATTGGTGATTTTATTTTTTAAAACTAAATCATTGATAACTTCTACCAGTCTTTCTATAGTACTTTTTACACAAAGTTCTTCATTAAAACACGGAATAACTATTGCAAGTTGAGGTTTTTCAGTTCTCATTTTTTATATTTCCTATCTTATATATTTATAATATAATAAAAACAGTTATTATAAAAGGGGGGTAAATGAGTAAAAAATTTATACTTAATGCTGATGATTTTGGAATGTCCGAAGCCTATAATAAAGCCGTTTTAGAAGCATATAATTTTGGGATTTTAAAATCTGCAAGCCTTTGCGCAAACGGACCGGCATTTGAGGAAGCTGTTAATGATATTATCCCCAAGTGTAAAAATTTATCGACAGGAGTTCATCTGAATATAATCGAGGGGAAATCACTGTCAGATACAAAGCTGCTTTCGGATGAGAACGGAAATTTTAATAACGGATATTCGGCAATTATGCTAAAATCCTTAGATAAAAACTTTATGAACGAAGTTGAAACAGAATTTAGAGCTCAGATTGAAAAAATACAAGCACAAACAAATATTTCACATATTGATTCGCATGTACATACGCATGCCATACCAAATATTTTTAAACTCGTTGTAAAACTTGCTAAAGAATATAATATTCCATATATCAGAACACAATACGAAAAACCATATCTCGTACCTGATTTAAAAAAACATCTTAATTTTAAGTATCCTGTTAATATTATAAAAATTATACTTCTTAACACTTTTACCATTATCAACAAAATATACTTGAAAGATAAAGGACTGAAAACGAATGATTTTCTGATAGGAGTAGGATATACAGGAATGATGGATTCTAAAACAATCCGATACGGACTGAAAGCTCTCCGAAACGATTTCCTCGCTGAGGCATTAATCCATCCTTGTGATTATACAGAATTGATAAATGATAACCACTATCAGGAATTTCTTATAACTCAGGACAATGAATTGAAAGATAAAATATCACAAATGGGCATTGAAATTGTAAATATTGATTATAACTAAATTTTTATGCTTGTGGTTTTACGATAGCATAGTAAATATAATATTTTCTCGATTTATTTAATTTATTTGATATTTCATATTCATATTCAACTACTTGTGAATCACTTTCGATATTATAATCTTCAGTAAAATCTTTTAATGCTTTTTTGGCTGATTTTTCATCCGAGTATAAAAGTAAAGCTCCGGATTTAGTGACATCTTCATAATCTATCCAAGGATTTTTGTGGTTATAAGTATCTAAAATAGCCTTTGGTTTTTGAACATTGTATATCTGCGAAGATATTGCATAATCACCTGCTACATATTTAAGCGGTAGCCCGTTAGTTTCCTGAGCCCACACCTGATTGAAATCATTCATAACCTTATCGTATGGGTAGCTGAAATCTCTTTTTGTTTGTAAAAGAAAGAATGTCATCATTGCAATTTGCCAGCAAATCATCATTCCGTATATCCATTTAAGGAAAAATTTGTACGTTCCTTCCTGAAATTTTACAGGTAAGAAGTAGAACAAAAGAATGCCGACAGCACAAACCATCGAAACACCCCATGCCCCAACCACTCTGCTTGCGGTAAATATCCCTGTTGCACCTATTGCCAAAAGCGGTAATAAACCAACAGTTAAAAGGAACATTTTATCTTTGAAAGATTCTTTAAACGAGTTATTAAACCGAATATTTTTTTCTTTAAATGCTAATATTGCATATAACACAAATGTCGGGGCTAGTGCTAACAGCTGATCCAGGTAAAATTTTATAGAAAATGTCAAGCGTTTTACGATAGCAAACTTTTCTGTATCAGTAACTGTAGAAGCGGTTCTGTTGACAAAATATAATAACGAGAAGAAATCAGTATTATACAGCCATATTAAATGGGGGGCTGTTATCAATAACGCTATTAAGACTGCTCCATATACCCGTTTTTGTTTGAATAATCTTAATTCGCAAATTATCATATACAAAAACATTGCCATAAACAGAATAACAACCTGATATTTTGCAATAAAACTCAAGCCTGCAAGCACACCCAAAATTAACCAATCTCTGATTTTATTTGCATTCACGGACTTGTAAAAATAATATATAAGCATTGGCCATAGAGCCATTAACAGAATATTACAGTTGAAGTTATCATAAAATAATTGGAATGTGTAATAAAAACATGGAGTTAAAATTAGTGAAGAGCACATTGCTTTTTTTTCTTCCAAGAAAAATTTTGCTAATTTATATATAAAAATCAGCCCAATAATTACACACAAATTGCCAAGTACATATATGCCAATGTTACTGTCGCAAAACAGATGGTGGAAACTTCCGGCTAACCATCCTGATAACGGCGGGTGCTTATGTGTCCCAAAACTTAACAAATCCCCCCATACAACTGCTTCCATAGAGTCTGCACTTGTAACAAGCCGCATCGATTCTACACATATCCATAAAATTGCATTTATAATCAAAAATATATAAAAATTCTTCTTATTCATGCTGAAATCTTAGCATAAAAAACAAGAAATAAACATACGGTTTAATAAAATTTTAAACTTCATAACCCTAATCCGGATACTAAAAAACAGTTGAGTATCGTTTTTCGAGAGATAAGAACTCTCAGGGGGTGAGACACCCCTAATTACTTTTTTAATTTTATAAATAATGCGTTTGTCAGGCAATATTTTCTTTTAATGTTTTGACTGTTAGAAACTTTCTAAAACCCTTTTACTTTTTCGATTTTTATAATATACTATAAAAGGTTGTAACTATATTTAGAGGAAGAAAATGAAAAAAATTATATCACTCATATTAATTATATTAATGAATTTCTTTATGTTGGAGCCTGTATTTGCAGAGGAAAATGAATATAAAGAACAAGATTCACCTGTTCTTTCAACTGCAATTGAAGAAGAAACCATTTATTTAAGTCCGAAAAGCAAGTATGTACTTGAGTTAGAATCAGATTTAGACATAAACGAAACAGATATTAATGATGAAATATATTTTAGATTGGTTTCGAAAGTTCAAGCTTCTAACGGAATGTATTTACCGGAACACACAAGATTTTCGGGTAAATTCAAAAAAATCAAAAAAAGCGAACCCCTGTTCAAAAGAGCAAGAGCTTATATTATAGTAGATAAAATAATATTCCCAAATGAAAAAGTTTATACAGTAAGAATGGAACCTAAAAAAGGAAGTGATTTGAAATCCCCTCAAGTTTTAAATACATTGAGAGCAATTCCTGCAAGTATAGGAATAATTACATTTTCCGTAATAAGTGTTGCTGTAGTTGCCGTAGAATCAATCAGTATCGTTGGATTGGTTGTAGTTCCAAGAACCTGTAACGGTTTTGGACTTTTAATTAGTTCAATGGCAAAAGGGTTAAACTATAAATTAAAAGCAGGGAATAAAATTATATTTAAGTTAGATACTCCTGTGTATCTTCAGGTAAGTGATATCCAATCAAAATAAATTTTAATCTTATGGTAATAAGAAATTCAGGATGCACTTGAAAGCAAAATAGGATGGGTTGAATAAAAATATTCAACCCATCCGAATTTTTTAGCGGCATACAGCCGCAGTTGTTACGGGAGATAAGGACTCTGCCGAGCGGATTTTCGGACGGACGAAATCCGGTAAGCGAAGATATTGAGCCAACTATGCCGTAAGGCATAATGGCGAAACTATTTGAGCACAAAGAAAATCCAAGACATCAAAACAACCCTGAGTATCGTTTTTGAGAGGTAAGAACCCCGTAGGGGTGAGACTCCATCTATTCTTCTATAAAATTATAAATAATGGAGATGAGGGGAGTGTCTTGTTCGCTCGCTATTAACGGGTCTGCGGTTGATTACTTCATAATTTTCAATTATTTCGTAATCAAGCCTTCGCCCTCAGCTCGCTCACGCTCGAACCACTGACCAAGCTTTGTGTAATTTAACACATGGTATAAGATAAAATTATCTTTGAGATTGAGATTTCCTTTTTTAATTATCTGTCTTTAATTTATTTATAAAATTTCTTAGTTTGGGAACCAAAATAGGGGCATAATTTTTATCAATGCCTTTTAAAGGTTTTGTATCACAAATTTTTTTATTTTGGTCTTGTGAATACAGTTCAAGTATCGCTATTTCAGGAGGATTTAAAAATCTCATTCTACTCGTTGTTGCAACCCCGCCGCTCACATATAAATGTTTATTATTTTCTATGATATAACCTTTGCGGTATCTTTGACCATATTCAGACGGAACATCAAATGAACCGATTATCGGAAATACAGTTTCTCCGCCATGAGTATGTCCGCTTAATGTCAAAGACACAAATTTCGGCATATCTGCGAATGAATCCGGATTGTGTGCAAGTACGATCGTAGGAGTGTTTTTATATTTTGTACCAATTACATTTGCAGGAATACTTTTGTAGTGCCACAAGTCTTTAAACCCTACAATTCTTACAGGAGTTTTTTGGGGATATATAAATAAATCTTCATGTTCAAGTAATGGAATTTCTGCCATTTTATATATTTGCGGAATTACGTTTGGCGGGTCATAGTCATGATTTCCCATTATCGCTACAGTTCCGAACTTTCCATTGAATATTTTTAATGTCTTTGCAACATCTTCTTTTTTATAACCTTTGTATGTTATAGATTTTGCATCTAAATCACCTGCCAATACAACCAAATCCGGCTGCGCCTTATTAACTTTATTTGCAATTTTTTCAAGTTTTTGTATATCTACAAATTTTGTTCC
The DNA here is from genome assembly GCA_017542305.1 of bacterium. Lineage (GTDB taxonomy): Bacteria > Cyanobacteriota > Vampirovibrionia > Gastranaerophilales > Gastranaerophilaceae > UBA1221. The sequence goes on along the minus strand of JAFXXK010000025.1, from coordinate 49,655 downwards.
GAGGTGAATATCTGCTACAACAGCAACTTTAAATCCATCAATATTTTTATTCCAATTCGGGACATATAATTTTTGGTTTTTAACAATCAGAATATTGGGTTCTATAACAAACATATCAAGCCCAATAAATATTAAAAAAGCAAATAAAATAAGCAAAAATTTTTTCATAAGCATATGATAGTAAAAATTAATCTGAAAATAAAGAGGAATTATTAATTTTTTGTTAATTTTTCATGTTGGTCATGTTTTGTATGTTACAGTAGTAGCATAAATTTAATACATTTACTTGTTTTCTGTATCTTAGTCAACCGGATTTTTGGAAAAGGATTTACTTTTAGAAGAAGATAGCTGTAATTGGTAGTGTATGAAATTTAGTGTAACTAAAGTATTTACAGGAGGTTAAAATGAATACTACATAATATCAAATATATAAAGTTTTATAATAGTAATTAGGAAAGCAATACAAGTTAAAATAAAAGGAATAATTGCAAAAAGAAACAATGCATAAAATATAATTGTATATATTTTCAGTATTACTTTTGGAAAACTAAAATTTATTGAAATTTTTAATTTTGGAAAGTATTTTTCTATAATAAATTTTCTTATTAGTAGCTCAAGAATTAGTAAAACACAAGATATTAAATATAAAACAAAATAATATCCAATGATAATTGCTAATCCTGTTCCAGGAGCCAAAAATTCATCCTCTGTTGCTGAAGGATAATGTTTATTTTGAAATATCAATAGTAAGTAATACAATCCAAATGAAATTATAATTGTAATATAAGAAAAAATGTACTTTTTAAAATCTAAAAATTTCACATTAAAATGGTAACACAAATATAAATTACAGGAGAAATAAAATGTCTGACTTAAACAAATTAAAAGAAAAATTAACTGCTCAAAGATTAAGAAATGAGATTGCTGGAGCTTTCAATATACATCAATCACAAGAGGCAAAGGATAATTTTAATAATGAAATGGTCAATAAAACATGGAAATACCAAAAAATATACAAATTTGAAACTAAACCTCAAAAAGGACACGAGTTTTGGGATGTAGAAGCAGATGCATTTAAACATACTTTTGGAAGTGCCTTATTATATTTCAGATATGGAGACTGGGGGAGCACTATTGCAGGTATAATGCATGAAAATAAAACTAAAAAGAATCCGAGAAGTGAGTGGAATATGGATTCTTGGAATAATGATCAAGGTCGTAAAATAGCTAAGGAAATAATAAAAGAATATGGAAAAGATTTTTACGATAAAAATCCTGAAAAATGTGAAAATATTATTGCAGCAAAAACAATAGTAAAAATGCGAAATGAGGAATTAATTAATCATCCGGATGATAAAAGAAAATATAAAGGGTTAATAGAACATTTAACAAAGAAAAATATTATAGATGATGATAAATTAAAAAACAGTACAACAACAGGACAAGCAGCACCGGTTAGTAATTCTATTAAATCGACTCCCTCAACAGCTTCCTCTCCTAAAATAGACTCTCCAAAAACACCGAGCCAAAAGTTTTCGGATGAAATAAGACAAAAATTCAAAGCAAAAGATAACAAAAGTAACAAACGGCTCAATCGTATTCTGAATTTTCATAACCCAAATCCAAATCCGGAAAACGGTCATTGGGTGACAATGAATGGTGCGCACGTATTTATTGAAGATAAATAAAGCAAGTAGTATGGGTTGAATAGAAATATTCAACCCATCAAAATTTTTAGCGGCATAAAGCCGCAGTTGTTATTGGAGATGAGGGGAGTGTCTTGTTCGCCTCTCTATTTTTATTTCAAAAAATTAAAATGGAGATGAGGGGAGTGTCTTGTTCGCTCGCTATTAACGGGTCTGCGGTTGATTACTTCATAATTTTCAATTATTTCGTAATCAAGCCTTCGCCCTCAGCTCGCTCACGCTCGAACCACTGACCAAGCTTTGCTTGGTGGGTTCGCCTCTCTATTTTTATTTCAAAAAATTAAAATGGAGATGAGGGGAGTCGAACCCCTGTCCAAAATGGATTAAAACAAATCTCTACGAGTGTAGATTTACATTCGCTCAACTGAATCAGGAGAAATCACTACCCTATAATTCAGCCCTAGGTTTTATTTAAAGGAAACTCTAAACCTCTGACGATTATCTTGATACGGTTATCGCCATCTCCGTACTGCGTCTTGCATAATTTACCCATACAACCGGCAAGCTGGGCGGTATGAGTGGCCAACTGCAATTAGGCAGCTAATGCATATCTTCTTGCGAATGCATCTGTGGCATCAATAGTGTTATTAGCACTTAATTTGTTTGCTCGTTGGTAACCGGGAACAGCTCCCGAACTCGCAACCTGCATTAATCAGATCATCCTGTCTAATCCAAAACATCCCCATATATGAAAATCTTGGGGATGTTAGCTCCTGTGAAATCATAGATTTCTACGTCGCTATCGTTTTGTTCGTGCCCTGCTCGTTTCGCTCTCGCGAACCGACTCCGGCACTCACATCGGCTTACGCTTTTCAAAACATCCCCATATATGAAGATTTTTATATATTTCTAGCTTCAATGTTCGTATATTACATTATAACTCAATTTTTACAATTTTCAACACCCTATTTTGTTTTTGTGGCATAATTTATTTATGAAAACTTTATCAGGATTAAATCAGGCTGAAATAGAACAAATTACGGATGAACTCAAAGCATCTAAGTTTCGTGCAAGACAAATTCACAACTGGATTTATCTTAAATCGGTTTCCTCAATAGATGAAATGACAGATTTGTCCGTAAAATTCAGAGAAGAATTAAAACAAATTGCAAAAGTCAGCGATGTGAAAATCAAGGTTAAACAAACCAGCTCTGACGGGACTTTGAAATACTTGCTTGAATATCCAGACGGAGAATGTGTTGAAACCGTTCTGATGCGTTTTGATAATCGTGCCAACCTTACTGCCTGCGTAAGCTCGCAAGTAGGATGTGCCGTTAACTGTTCTTTTTGCGCTACAGGCAAAAGAGGGTTTATCAGAAATCTGACTTATAAAGAAATTATTGAACAAGTTCTGACAATACAGCGTGATACAGGACTGAAAGTTACTAATGTCGTGTTTATGGGACAGGGCGAACCATTACTTAATCTTGATAACGTACTAAAGGCTATGGAAATTTTTAATGAAGATTTTCAAATCGGCGCAAGACGTTTAACCGTTTCCACAAGCGGAATTGTTCCGCAGATAAATAAACTTGCCGAGCTTGATATGCAGTCAACTCTGGCTATTTCGCTTCACGCACCTAATCACGAAATCCGTAAAAAATTAATGCAAATTGAAAACAAATACCCTATGGATGAGCTTCACAAAGCTATGAAAAACTACGTTGACAAAACAGGGCGACGTATTACCATTGAATATCTTTTGATAAAAGATTTAACAGATACGGTTGAAAGTGCAAAAGAACTTGCTTACTATCTGCACGACATTAAATGCAATATAAACTTAATCCCATACAACCCGACAGAAAAAAATGATTACCAAAAACCGTCAAACAATGCTGTTATGAAGTTTAAATATCTTCTTGAACATTCGGGCAAAAAAGTTACAGTCAGACTTGAAAGAGGGGCGGATATTGATGCAGCCTGCGGTCAGTTGAGAGGGAAAGTTAAATAATCCTTAAAACATTCTGTCAACGTAAAAATGAGTGCGCGCCTCAACTTTTGCAATAACTTTTTTCAAACTCTTTGTAGAAGTTTTTAAATAAATATCAAAACTGCCGCTGGGTGCAAATGTCGTTGCAATTCTTATATTTTTTATATCAATATATGCAATTCTGTCCAAATCGAAATCTGAATTTTTATTATATAAATCAAGCTTCCCGTCAATTTTTTGTTTTACAAACCTGATATTTGCAGCCTTTAATTCTTCCGGTGTTAACTTTGTATTATCATTGTCTTTGTTTAAATTTAGCAAAGGCCTGTAAAGAGAATCTTTTGACATATCACCGCAGCCTAACAGAGAATTTCTGTTGTACGGTTGAATATCATCTTTCACCATATAGTATTTTTGACGTTCCACATAGAATATATAAGGATCACAATCCGTATATGCTCCGTATGCAGACAGAGGAATAAATCCATCTATAGTATCCACTCCATAACGTACGGTAAATGAACGCGGGTCTGCATAAACAGCGGTTGCAAATCCCAAAAACAACAAAAGCGTTAATATAAATCTTTTCATATAAAATCCTTTTAATATAATTATAACGGGTTTTTTAGCATTTGTAAATCCCATAATTTTATTTGTTGTATAATAAGTATGAAACATAGTATAAAGAGGTCTGACAAATGCAAAAAACTACCGTAAAATACCCGTTTCTTACAGAGAATGTCGAAATATACGAACGTGAAAACGGTCATAAAATTGTTCTTGCCCATAAAGAAGGTGATATGTCCAATGTCAGCACTTGGGTAAAAACAGGTTCTATAAACGAAGATGATAAGAACAACGGCATTTCACATTTTCTTGAACATTTGATGTTTAAAGGTACTCATAAACACAAAGCAGGAGAATTTGACAGAACTCTGGAAGCCAAAGGGGCAATAGTTAACGCAGCAACCTGGAAAGACTACACATATTATTATGTTACTTTACCGAAAGGGGAAAACTGCAAAGACCTGAATATCGCAATTGAACTTCACGCAGATATGATGCTTGACCCGATTTTACCTGAAGAAGAAATCGGTGCACCGTTTGATCTGAATGACACAACTGTTACGGATAAACGTGAACGCCACGTTGTTATTGAAGAAATCAGAATGAGAAAAGACCAAAATTGGACTAAAATTTATAACGCATGTAATTATAATATGTATACAAAACATCCGTATAAACGGGATGTCATCGGAACTCCCGAAATAATTTCTCAGGTTACCCGTGATGATATAATGAATTACTATCAAACATTTTATTCTCCCGAAAATATGACTACAATTATTGTCGGAGATTTTGATAAAGAAGAAATTCTGAAAAAAGTTGAAAAAGAATTTGATTTTAAGGGCAGACAAAACGCGCCAAAACGGATTAACGAAATTGATAAACCTGTTCAGAATAAAAAAATTATTGAAAGTTCGGCTCACGTTAATACTGTTTACTTTATGTACGGTTGGCTCGGACCGCTTGCAAAAGACATTAAAGGCACAATTTGTCTTGATATTATAAGTATAATTTTCGGCGACGGAACAAGCTCAAGATTATACCAAAACTTAATAGAAAAGCAACCTGAACCGATTTTGAATATGATTGGTTCGGAGCATTATCAGTTCAAAGACGGTAACAACTTCTTTATTCAGGCAAACTGTAAACCCGAAAAGAAAGACCTTGCAATAAAATTAACCGAAGAAGAATTAGTAAACCTTATTAATAATCCGATTACAGACGCAGAACTTCAAAAAGCGAAGAAAAAAATTAAATCACGCTTTGCTTATGCTGCTGAAACTGTATCGGAAATCGGAGAAACCATCGGTTATTATATGACGGTTTGCGAAGATTTGACACTTATCGAAGAATATTTAAAAGATTTGGAAGCTATTACAAAAGAAGATTTGAATAATACCATAAAAGAATATTTAAACCTTGATAATGCGGTACTTTCGGTACTCGTACCCGAAACAACAAAGGAGTAAAATGACGGTTTTAAATAAAAACATAGTCGATAAACAAACCCTTACGGGTGCAAAATTAATTGTCGAAACACTAAAGAATTTAGGTATCGACAGTATTTTTGGCTATCCCGGCGGAATAGTGCTCGGGCTTTATGATGAACTGTATAATCAAAAAGATATTACTCATTATTTAATGCGTCACGAACAGTCAGCGGTTCATGCTGCTGAAGGGTATGCCAGAGTTTCGGGAAAATGCGGAGTTGTTCTTGTAACTTCAGGACCCGGAGCTTCAAATACGGTAACAGGTATCGCTAATGCTTATCTTGACGGTTATCCGCTTGTTGTTATTACGGGTCAAGTTGCATCGGACAAGTTAGGCAAAGATGCTTTTCAGGAAGTTAATATTATTGATATTACAAAATCCTGTACTAAAGCCGGTTTTCAGGTTAGAGATATAAATGAGCTGGAAAATACTTTGTATAAAGCTTTCCATATAGCTATGGACGGCAAAAAAGGACCTGTCGTTATTGATATTACAAAAGACGTATTTAATAAAACCGTAAAAATTTCCGGTATAAATCCGTATAAAAGCACTCTCAATACAATATCCGAACAGAAAGTTCAGAATATATTAAATGAAATTTCAAAAGCATCAAATCCCGTAATAGTTGCCGGCGGCGGTGTTGCTCATTCAAAGGCATACAAGGATTTGAAATCACTTGTTAAAAGATTAAACATCCCTGTAGTATCAACTATGATGGGCTTGGGAGCATTTAATAAAAATGACAAAAATTATCTCGGTATGATAGGAATTTTCGGGCAAAAAAGCGCCAATACCGTATTAAAAAATTCCGACCTAATTTTATCTCTCGGAGCAAGATTTAACGACAGAATTACCTGCTGCTTTAAAACTGAAGAACTGAGCCGTAAATTTATTCAGGTTGATATTAACGAAAAAGAGATTTCAAGAAATATTCCTGCATACGACTATATTGTCGGAGATATTAAAGAATTTCTGACAATTGCAAACAGAATTACTGTTTCAGGCAGAAACGATATGGATTTCGGTAAATACAGAGCATTAAACAAACCAAATCATGGTATATCCAACCGGATACAGTCCTTTGAAGTAATAGAAGCCATATCGGAATATACAAAGGATTTTGCACCTGTTATCACAACAGAGGTCGGACAACATCAGCTTTGGACTGCACAAAATTATGACTTCAGCTATGCGGGACAATTTATTACTTCCGGCGGTTTGGGAACTATGGGATTTGGTCTGCCTGCGGCAATAGGTGCAAGTATTGCTTTGGGCAGAAAACCTGTCATTTGTATTTCCGGTGACGGCTCTTTTCAGATGAATGAACAGGAGCTTGCTGTATGTGCAGATTATAATTTGCCTATAAAAATATTTATTATGAATAACGGATATCTCGGAATGGTAAGACAATTACAACAAAATAATTGTGAAGGCAGATATTCTCAAACCAAAATTTCAAATCCTGACTTTATAAAATTAGCAGAAGCATATGGCATTCCTGCAATTACCGTAAACAAAAAAGAAGATATAAATCAGGCAATAAAAAAATCTTTTGAAATATCCACTTCCTATATTATCAATTTTATGATAGAATCTATGGAAGAGGTGTAGAAAAGTGGTCAAAAATAACAGAAGATTAGTTTTATTAATTATTCTTTTTATATCAGTAGTTGCTTTCTGTACCGTACAAACTACGGCAAAAGTAAAAGAGAAGTATAAAGAAACATACATAAATCAAGTCTATGCAACATACTCCCAAAATTTGCAGCACACAAATGATATATTAGGCAAAGTAAGTTGTTATATCAGCGATAATGGCAAGCTTTATACCCGAAATTGTATGACTTTTTACAAAACATATCTTCAGAATTTACCGATAAACAAATATTGCAGACACAATAAAGACGGTGAAACTGATTGTACTCCTAATTATATAGTAGATTCAAAATCAGATTGTGCATTCCTTTTCAATAAAATTATATACGAATACAGCGATGCAGTATCACTTAAAAACAATAATATTATGATAATTGCGGCAAAAGATAAAAAAATGAGATTACCTCTGTTTGCAATTGATATAAACGGCAGTGCTCCGCCAAATGTTGCCGGAGATGATTTAGTTCTTTTAGTTTTGAGAAAGAATGATTCTGACGCATTTTTTATTGATATGGATACTTCTTTCTGTAAGGATATACCTAAAACTGAAAAACCTGCGAAATAATATTCGCAGGTTTTTTCCGTAAATTATGAATTTTTTGGTAGAATTAGTCCCAATCCCATGTGAATAATTTCTTCCAGAAAGATTTTTGCTCATTAAGAGATTTTTTAAGTTGTGCCTTCTCTGCTTTGTAAGCAGCTTTTCTTTCTGCAGCTGCTTTCTTCTGAGCTTCTTTTCTTGCCTTAGCTTCAGCTTTTTGTGCAGCAATTGAATCTGCAGTATCTTTTTCAGCTTTTGTAATAGGAGCTGTAGCCTTATTCAACCAATCTGAAATAGGTGTTGAAGAAGTTGCAGCCTGAGCAGCACCCATAGACATTACCATTGCGGCAACTAATACTACTAATGTTTTTTTCATTTTTCTTTCTCCTTATTAAATAAACTTACAGATGAACAGATAGTAAATAAGATTTTCTTATTCACTATCTTACTCATCTTATTATCTGTTTAGTGTGGTATTCTTTTTTGTTTTTGGTATGCTTCGGTATAAGCATCCCAATATCTTCTCATAGAATCATTATAATTTACTTCGTATGAACGAACTGTTTGATCCCATAAACTACGATTAGTATCAATTCTATCGCTATAATTTGACTGTGTATTATTTTGGTCTTCATTGCGTACTGAATACTGACTGTCAGCATACGCAACAGAACCTATTATCAAAGAAAATAATACAGAAACTGCTAATAATTTTTTCATATATTCTCCTTTCGTCCATATTATACTAAACTAAATTATAGATTTCAATAATTTTGTTAATTCCTGCCTTAGTAACTTCAAAAATCTTAAGCATTTGTTCGTAGTCATAAGGCGCACCTTCAGCTGTAGTTTGAAATTCTATGATTTTACCGCTCTTTGTTAAGACTACATTACTGTCAACCTGAGCATGAGAATCCTCCTCATAATTCAAATCTAATCTGACTTCACCGTCAATTATACCGGCAGAAACGGCTGCAACAGGCTCTATAATCGGATTTTCTTTTAAAGTTCCGTCTTGTAAAAGTTTTTCAACCGCAATTTTTAAAGCTAAAAATCCACCGCAAATACTTGCCGTTCTTGTACCGCCATCTGCCTGAATAACATCTGCGTCAATAGTAATAGTTAAATCAGACATCTTTTCCAAGTCAACACACGCCCTCAGACTTCTGCCGATAAGTCTTTGAATTTCCTGAGTTCTGCCGGAAACCTTAGTTCTTTCTCTCTGACATCTCGTATTTGTTGATGACGGAAGTAATGAATATTCTGCCGTTAACCAGCCTCTCGGGTCGTCTTTATCCATCCATTTCGGTTTTCCTGTTTCGACTGAAGCCGTAGTAATTACTCTTGTGTCACCGAACTCTACCAATACCGAGCCCAACGCATTTTTGGTAAAATCTTTTGTAAATTTGATTGTTCTTAATTCATTATTTTTTCTGTCTTTTCTCATTTTAATTTTCCTTATAATCATAATCCCACATATAAATCTGACCGCAATATTTGCATACCGCATGTTCATTCATGAATTGTAAATCCGGAATGAATGTATATCCGTCAACCGATATCTGAAGTTCGTTTTTTTTGTTATAAGACTGCTCAAAAACTCTTGAACCTTTGTATTCCGGAGAAAACATAAGTTCAAATTTATCTTTTGATTTGCAGTTTTTACAAATAAACACCTTTATTTACTCCAAACTAATCCTGAAACTTTCTGTTAGCTCTGTCAATTATTTCCTGCGAAACTCTTTTGACAGCTTTCTTTTTTACGGGTTTTGCTTCTTTTTTCAATTCCTTTTCTCTTAAAGCTTTATACCACAATGCCCAGGTAATACTTCTCAACGGTAACGTAAATCCTATTACCACAAATGCGACAACCTGATATATAAAAAATGCAGAAATTTTTGCCGCTGTAAGCAAATCAAATGAAGGATTAACCATCAGCATAAAATCATTAATCTCATCAATAGGAATAAATTCGATAATTGTATTTTCAAACAAAGAGCCCAAAAACTGAGTTAAATGAGTTACGTCAAATATTACTGATACCCCGAGAACAAATATAAAATGGGTGAAAAATACTATTATACACATTATTAAAAGTGTTCTTATCAGGTTTCCTTTGATAAGGTCAAAACTTCTGGTGAAATAATCAACAGGATTGCCCTGTTCAAACGAAAATACCTGAAATATCAGAATGAAATATACAAAGAAAATTGCCGCAGGAATCCACAAAAACGGAATAAGTCCCAATGAAATAAATATTGAATACAATATCCATAAAGCTATAAAGTTGAATGCTTTTTTTGTAACGGTTGCCTTATGTGCAGGATAATCATAAATTTTACCCGTTGTCAAAAAACATTCCGTAACTGAGTTCATTGCACCATACACTAACAGATATTCCCAAAACGCTTTTGTGAAAATCAGTAATCCAGGAATAGTAAGCAAAACAACCGAAATCATTACGACAGCCATGTCGTTAAACATTTCATATTTGTCGGCAAGCTCCGGCCAATACGCAGAAAATACTCCCGCAAGACAAAATACGAGAAGTAATCCCAAAACCTGTCCCAATACAGGGAAAAGCATATAGCTGCATAATTTCAAAAAATTTGTACTGTATATTCTTATTGCGGCTAATATTACCCAAATAAAACTGTTTTCAACTTTTATCTTTGCCATATTTGCTCCTGTAGTTTTCCTTAACTTGTTTCAGAATTTTCTTTATGTTAATATTCCAACGTTATTTTATTACAAATAAAGTTAAAAAAACAATGACTAATTACAAAGAAATTTTAAAATCGTTTACAAAAGAAGATTTTGAGAATAAAAAAGTAAATTTACATATACATACATTTTATTCTGACGGGCTTGCAAAACCCGAAGATATTATTACTCAGGCAAAAGAAAAAGGTTACAAAAAAATAGCTATTTGCGACCATAATACCCTGAAAGCCTATACGGAAACGGATATTCTGAAAAACGATATCATAATTCCCGCCATAGAATTTGATGTTTGGTGCGGATATGTATTTATGCACCTTTTGGCTTATGGTATTGATGTTAATAATGAAGAATTACAGTCTTTTTGTGCCAAAACAAAAAAGGAAACCGAAGCTGATTATATAAGAATTTTTTCGGGACGTAACATAAAAAAACTTATTCAGGCAATACATAATGCCGGCGGAATTGCTGTTCTTGCCCACCCCGCAAATTGTTGGGCATTAAGCATGAACAGATTTATAAAAAAACTTATGTCATATGGTTTGGATGGTCTGGAAGTTTATTATCCGTACAAACGCCACAGAGGAATTATAAAATTCAGAACCGCACACCATATAGAAAAATTAGCGGATAAATATAACCTGATAAAAACAGGCGGTACCGACTTACACGGAAAAGAATTAATATAAAAAAAGGCGGTTTCAAAATGAAACCGCCTTTTAATCTTATAGGTTAAAATTATAATTTAGAAGCAACCATCAATGTAGTTTCAGCTAATCTTGTAGAATAACCCATTTCGTTATCATACCAAGAAATAATTTTAACTTGGTTTCCGCCCATTACACGAGTTAATAAAGCGTCAACAGTTGAAGATTGAGAAGTACCAACATAGTCAGATGATACTAACGGTTCTTCTGTATAGCAAAGAACGTGTCCGTCAGCACCTTCTTTTAATGCTGCATTAACTTCTTCAACAGTAACATCTTTAGCCAATTCAAATACAACGTCAACTAAAGAAACGTCCGGAGTAGGAACTCTCATAGCGAAACCGTCCAATTTACCTTTCAATTGAGGTAATACAAGAGCTACAGCTTTAGCAGCACCTGTTTTTGTAGGAACGATGTTAAGAGCGCCTGCTCTTGCACGACGAGGATCTTTGTGACCTGCGTCTAAGATTCTTTGGTCACCTGTATAAGAGTGAACAGTTGTCATCAAACCTTTAACGATACCGAATTTTTCATCGATAACTTTAGCTACAGGAGCTAAGCAGTTTGTAGTACAAGATGCCATAGAAATTACATTGTGTTTAGCAGGATCATATTCTTTGTCGTTAACGCCCAAAACGATAGTTTTGTCTTCGTTTGTTGCAGGAGCAGAAATGATAACTTTCTTAGCACCTGCTGCGATGTGAGCTTTTGCTTTTTCAGCATCTGTGAAGAAACCTGTTGATTCAACAACAACTTCAACACCTAAATCTTTCCAAGGAAGAGCTGCCGGATCTTTTTCTGCGAAGAATTTGATTTTCTTACCGTTTACGATGATACCTTCATCATAAGCTTCAACAGTACCGTCAAATTTACCCATAACTGAGTCATATTTGAAAATTCTTGCAGCATCTTCCGGTTTCAATCCCGGGTCATTAATTGCTACATAATTAATCTTGTCAAAAATACCTTCTCTGATAGCGGCACGTAATGTATTTCTGCCGATTCTACCAAAGCCGTTAATAGCTACGTTTACCATAAGTTTTTACTCCTTCTTATTTTGTAAATCTTATATACATGTTTTCTTATACCATTAACATAAATCTTAATCAAGTGGCTAACCCCGTAATAAACATTAAGAAATAATTAAGACCAATGTGTATAATAATTTGGCAAATAATGATATTGACAACACAATATAACTGTTGCTAAAATTAAAATATAAGTTTTATATGTTTTATCGGGCAAAGAAAGGCTAAAATATGGACAAAAAGATTAGTGTTAAAGTATGCTTGGGAACAACTTGTTTTGTTATGGGCTCATCAAATTTACAGGAATTAATAGAAACCGTTCCTAAAAAGTACGGAGACAAAGTTGAAGTTACGGGAGTTCCATGTTTAGGGCTTTGCTCAATAGACTGGGAATTTTCAAAAGCCCCTTATGTCAAAGTTGATGATGAGGTAATAAAAGAAGCTACTGTTGAAAAAGTGCTTTCGGCAATTGACTCAAAGTTAAGCTAATTGTTACGGTTAAAAACTTTATCCCATCTCTTTATTGCTCCAAAATGCCAAAGCGAAGATACAGCTGTCAAGATGGCACTATATTTGTGTACCCGCATTTTATGCGGAAAATTTACGGATTTCATGCCTGTTAATGCGCATGCTCCGATACTTCCCAGTGCAACATAACCGGAATACCTGATATGCTGATACCTGACATTTGATTTAGAAGGCTTTTGAGTGACTGTGCTAATCATAGTTTACAGTATAACATAAAATTATAGTAAATTTTTACAGAGTTTGTGATAAAATTATTTTGTACCCAATTAAGGGAGAGTTTAATGAACGTATCATTATTAAAAGTAATAACAATGTTGAGTTGTTTTATCGGTGCAGTATGCGGGTTTATAGCATTACTGCCTTACATCGGAGGATTTGCGTTTTTTACTTTAATGTGTCTTGCCTCTGTTATCGTTATGATTTTTCTGATGAAATTAAGGGTTTTAAACCTTGAATCTGTTCCGGAAAGTATTACGATAGGCGGAATAATCGGCTTTGTATCCTATCTGGCTTTTTCGATTATTTATATTCCTTGCACGGTTATTTTGATACGGTTTTTTAAATATGCAACAAATTACGGTATAGCATTGACTCTCGGACATTCTAATTTATTTGTAATAATTACAATATCCCTGTTTTTGGCGATATTGTCAGCAACCATAAATGCCTTTACGGGATTTTTAATTTATTACATTGCAGAAACTTTCAAAAACATGAGTAACAGAGGATAATGGAGAATTTTATGACAACTTTTGAATCAAAAATCAGAACAATACAATGGACTAATAATTACTCAAGAATGGTTGATCAGACCTTGTTCCCTTACGAATACAAATATGTTGATATTAAGGGCGGACAGGAAATGTTTGATGCCATAAGAAATATGATAGTCAGAGGAGCCCCGGCAATAGGTATTGCAGGAGCACACGGAATTGTTTTGTATGCTCAGGAGCTTAAAAAAGAAAATCTTTCAAGAGATGAATTTATAGCAAAACTTCTTGAAAAAGCAGATTATATGAAAACTTCCCGTCCTACAGCCGTAAACTTGATGTGGGCAGTTGAAAAACAAAAAGAAATTATAAAAAATTCCACCTCTGATATTGACGGAATTATTGAAGAATTAACTCAAAACGGTATAAAATTAGAAAACGAAGATATAGAAATCAACAAAAAAATAGGTGATTACGGCGCTGAGGTTGTACCGAAAGGAGCAACTATTCTGACCCACTGTAACGCAGGAGCATTGGCTACCGTAGGATATGGAACGGCTTTGGGTGTTGTTCGTTCGGCTTACGCTAAAGACAATACCATTCAAGTATTTGCGGACGAAACCCGCCCGAGACAGCAAGGGGCAAGAATTACAACGTTAGAACTTACTATGGACGGAATACCGACAACATTAATCACAGACGGTATGTGTTCATATTTTATGAAAAAAGGTATGATAGATATGGTCGTTGTAGGTGCTGACAGAATTGCCGCAAATGGAGACGCAGCAAACAAAATAGGTACTTATACCGTTGCTATTGCGGCTAAATATCACAATGTTCCCTTCTATGTTGCAGCACCTTTATCAACAATAGATACAAGCATTAAAACAGGTGACGAAATCGTTATAGAAGAACGTTCCAGAGAGGAAGTTACCCACATTAACGGCAAGATAATATGTGCGCCTGAGGTTAATATAATTAATCCGGGATTTGATGTAACTCCGCATGAACTGATTGCCGGAATTATTACCGAAAAAGGTATTTTAAGACCAAACTATAACGAATCTATTAAAAAAGCATTTGAATAAAAAATTTATAATGCAATTCCGTTTACGGTAGCAAAGGATTTGAGAACACCTTTAGCCTGTTCAAGTTCAATATGAATATGTGAATTTTTTGTTTGCTTAACAAGATTTTCAGCAAATTCATACATCTTTTTGGCACCTTCAATATATTCTTTCTGTTCATCAGACTGTGCAAGTCCAAGCTCCTGGAAATACTTGCCGTACAACAAATATAAACGTGACAACTGATCATTCATACCATACTGCTTTGCAACCTTAACAGCTTCTGTTATATGTATTTTTGCAGTTGTATAATCTGATGTACTAATAGCAGATTTGGCAAGAACCGTCTTCAGAAGAATCTCAAAGAAATGGTTATCAATCTTGGGACTTTGGGCAACCTCTAAAGCCTTTGAAGCAATTTCCGAAGCTTCGTATGCATCGGTATCAAGTTTTGTTTCAGCAATCAGGTACCACGTTAATAAAGCTCCTATAGCCATTTTTTCTTTTGAAAAATATGCTATCTGCTCATTATATATATCAGTAGCATTTTCAACCTTATCGGTATCTTTAAACGCTTTTCCGAGCAGAGATTTCATAATATTTTTAGTAAAATTATCGCCGCAGTTATTCGCATAAGTAACAACATGGAATAAATCGTCCTGCATATCTTTGTATTTATGGCGCATAAAATTGTTAATTATATTGATACTGTTCCATTTAACAATGGATTTATCTTTCATTTTTTCCTGCTCGTGGAGTTTCATTATTTCTTCAAGAAGTTTATCAGAAGTTTCAAAATCTCCTTTCATAGTATTTGCAAACGCAAGAGTAAGTTTACACTGATACATAAAATCAGGAATTTCCACATTATTCTTTTCCGTCATCTCGAAAATTTTGGTTAAAACTTCAAAAGAACGGGAATCTCCCTGCATAGCCAAAGCTTCCGCTAAAATAAGTTTTGTTTTTATATATGTTTCGGTAACAACATTAAACGGAATATCTTTTCTGGTATAGGGTTTTGATAATACTTCTTCAAATACCGGAACAATATCATTATCAACCATATTAACTATCTGACCGCAATTCCCGACGGCTAAAAGTGATTTCAATTTAGAACATTTAATCAGGGTTATCTCTAACTTTTTTTCGGGCGGAATCTCCTCTAACGCATTGTCAACACATTCCACATTACCCAAATAATTTCCTGTATCGGAACAACATTTTGACATATATCCCAGAAGTTCAATTTCTTTCGGAATATCTTCTTGATTTTTGGCATTTGCAATAGCATCAGGCAAATAATCCATAGCCTCTGACGGATTATAATCGGTCAGGAGCTTCCCCAATCTTTCGGAAATATTATAACGGATATTTAAAGTAACATTGTCATCCAGCTCGTTTATAAGTGCCATACATTGTTTTTGTGAAATTGCATAAAGACTTTTATCCCCTATGTATGCCGCAAGTCTTGTACTTCTTGTCCAGATATCAAGACCGAGTTTCGGATTTTTAATATTCTGGGCAATTCTTGCAAATATTGCATTTGAATTCGGGGTGAACTGTGCGAGTGAATTACATACATGAGTATTCAAATCAACGTATTGCTCATCATTTTTAGCTATGCTAAGAATAGTTTCCCATAACAATAAATCTTTGAACTGACAGAAAATCTCATTTAACGGGGCAATAAAATTCATATTTTTGAGATAAGTAATTATTCCGTCAAAAGTAACATCATCGTATGCAAAAATTTGCTTAATCAGACTCAGATTGATTTTGTCACCCAGCAAAGCAGCGGCGGTAATAAACAGGTATGCATCATGGTTTATGGCACTTAAAAGGCATATTCTTTTTGCAACAACATCTTCATAAGATTCCGGCAAATCAAAAGGGGTGTCTGATATCTGACTATCTAATCTTAATCCGCATGCCTGTTCGATATATGAACAATTACCCTTGCTTTGTGCGAAAATCAATTCCCTTTCGGCTTCGGTTATTGCAGGGAAATCAGGTTGCTTAGCTTCTTTTTTATTCAAAAATTCAACCATACCATGCCTGTCAAGCGGTACAATACGCATGTCATAATAAATATCCGGATTATCAAAATTGAAATACCCTTTTGATGGTCTGTCATTAGAGTAAATTAATAATAATTTTAAATCTTTATACACAGAATCTTTTTTAATATAACTGTTTAAAAATTCATAAGACAACCCGTCTACAGAATCAAAATTATCTGCAATTATCACATATTTGGAATACATAATAATATTGTCAAAAATTTTGTTCAACATATTAAAGGTTTTTGTTTTTCTTTCCGAAATTTCTTCAAACATTCCGAAATTGGAAGGATATAAAAAGTTTAAAAAATCCCCTATTTCTTCGTTTGTAAGATACGGAAACTTGGTACGAAACAGTTTTATTGCGTCTTTTGTAAACTTTTCATTATTTAGACAAAAGTTTGGCAGATTATACAAATTGAAAATAATATCCTGAATTAATCCGCCTGCAGTAAATTGGGTAATCGGAGTACATTTTCCGTAAAACCAAACAATAGGTTTATCCTGCATCTTCTGAATTACTTTAGATAAAACATGACTTTTACCAATACCGCGAACACCGCTGAGAGAAATAATTTTCTTTGTATCGTCCAAAAGAGCTTCTTCTAAAAGGTTTTCAGCCTCAGTTTGTGAAAGATTTTTTTGATTAGAAGCATGCGCTAATGTTTTAGCCGGAGAAATTCTCCGCATTTTCTGTGCAACAGGAAACTGATGCCCGCATTTTCTGCATACCGCAGCATTAGGGAAATTAACACAACTGCATTCGGGACACAGACGCAGAATTTCTTCTCCGCATTTTTTACATGCAACATCAAAAATCGTATTTACAGTATGACAATTTTTACAGATTAAACCTGTTCTGGTCTTACAATGTGGACACCTTAACGATTTATCCGGTATTGTCTTTTTACATATTGGACATTTCATATTAAAATCTCAACTAATCGTTAAATGAAATTTTTATTTTCTGCATTAATCTGAACAATCTCTTTGATACTTCAGATTGTGATAAATTCAGCTCCTGAGCAATCTCTGCCTGAGTCATGCCTTCCTGATAACGTAATTTGTATAAATCAAGATACTGTTTTTCAGGTTCTTCCTCATTAATACGGTGCAATGAACTTATTACAAGCTTTAATGCTTCATTTTTAATTGCAATATCTTCAGGGCCGTTATCGAAATCTATAGGTTCATATTCAATTTTTACATCGGCATATACATTTGAATAGGAATTAGACTCATGAATAGGAACATTCTCCGTAGCTACATAACTGTCATGCGTTCTTCTTAATCTGCCGGAATCTTTAAGCACATTAAGAATACTTGAAGTTGCGACTTTTCTCAAATACACTTCCAAAGTTGCATCTGATGATATCGCACTTATAATCGGCATGGAGCGTTTGCATGCTTCATTAAAAAAGTCCTCATATAAATCTTCATTATTTGCGAATTTTCTGTTCGATTTGATTAACTTTTCAATCAAATTTATTTTATCTTGTGCTAATTCCACCTATATTTCCCCTGTTAAGAATATTATAACACAATTATAAATAAATGATAAGACCTAAAGAGTAATCAGGGGTCGGAACTTCGCCCTGTGGCGGTTTTACGACATTTAGTGTCTCTTTAACAGTTTGTAACACAATTTTATCAACCTGCTGCGAACCGCTCGATGAAGCAACCTTTATGTCCTGAATATCCCCGTTTTTATTGAGTTTTATCGATACTTTAACTTTATTTGAATAAATATACTCATTTGTCAGTAATAAATCACTTGATAAAGTAAGTTTTATACTCTTACCTGCAGTTTGTAAATATTTTCTTATATTATCACTGTAAGAAAGATAATCAGGAACTTCCCATGACATTTGTTTCAAAGTAACGGTTTTACTTGCATTAAGAGGAGTTTTTGGAGCCGGAGCCGTTGCCTGTTCACGCTGTTGTTTGATAGCTTCTTTGGCATTCTTAACAACTACCTGTTTTTCTTCTTTGGTAACCTGCTTATTAGCTTCTGTTACAACTTCCTTTGCAGGAGCAGCTGCCTCAGCCGTCGGAGCCGGAACAATATCTTCCATATCAGTAGGAATTGCAGGTTGGATTTCATTTTCATTTGCCAAAATGTTTGTATTGTCTGTTTCCGGTCCTGCTACAGCATCTTCAGTAGATGATTGTAACAATGTTTCAGAATCTATACTGTTTTTGCTCTTAACCAAAAATCCGACAACCGAACCAACAAACACAACCGCAGCTAAAATAGCAAATATCGGCATTAATTTCAAACCTTTGCGTTTCGGTCTGAAATCATAATCCTCTACAGCACCTTCAATTGAAGAACTGTTTATTTCCGTAGCCTCTGCACCGGTATATAAAACACCTATATCAGATTCATCTCCCTGAATTTCCCCTTCTGATTGTAAAAAGTCCTCTGCACTTTCAACAATATCTCCGCCTTCCGGAATATCGCTCAATACATCAAATTCGGATTCTGCAGCTACTGCACCTGTTTCAACGGCATCTACGACTGATTTTGCAAGAGTTTCACCTTCAACAGCACCTCCTTTTGCAACAGGAGTTTCAGGTAATGCTCCTTCTGTCTGAGGGATACTTTCTCCAAAAATATCGTCTTCCGCAGGAACAGCTTCTTCTACAATTTCAGCAGTTTCTTCTGTTACTGCATTAAGTTCCTCAGATTGAGGAATATCCATTGGTGACGAAACAGTTTCGTCAATTGCGTCAATTCCGTCCAAATCGCCAAACATATCAACTTCTGCAGTATCGGCCGGAGCCTCAGCTGCTTCTTCCGAAATTTCTGCTATACTATCAGATTCTTCGGGTTGCGGAATATCTTCTATTTCCGGAATAGCTTCGTCTATTGCATCGATTTCACCAAAATCATCCGGAATACTATCCTCAGAAGAAAGTGCTTCTTCAGCAGTTTCCTCAGGAGCTTCTGCAATACCTTCAGGTTCTTCAAGATGCGGGATATCTTCTATTTCCGGAATAGCTTCGTCTATTGCATCGATTTCACCAAAATCATCCGGAATACTATCTTCAGAAGAAAGTGCTTCTTCTGCAGTTTCCTCAGGAGCTTCTGCAATACCTTCAGGTTCTTCAAGATGCGGGATATCTTCTATTGCCGGAGCAGCTTCACCCGCAGAATCAATTTCTTCTATACCATCTAAAGCGCTATCTTCGTCATTAATATCACCGATATCTTCAATATCTGAAAAAGCTAATCCGCCGCTTGAAGCCGGTGCTTCTTTTGCTTCGGTCTTTTCATCAAAAATATCATCAGGTATATCCTGAATTAAATCATCTGATTTTAACGGTTTTTGTGGAATTTCTAATTTTAATTCGTTAACTGCCGGTGTTTTTGCTGATGAAGACCATTCCAAATTATTTTCCCTGATTGCTTCCGGCATTTCTTCAACGAAATCATCCGAAGTTACATTATCTTGTGGTTTTACATCTGATTCTACTTCTTCCGGCATTTCTTCAACAAAATCATCCGAAGTTACATTATCCTGTTGTTTTGCTTCTGATTCTACTTCTTCCGGCATTTCTTCAACAAATGCATCAGAAGTTACTTCCGGTTCTGCATTGACGTTCTTTTCTGCAGCTTCAGGAATTGTATCATATTCAACAGTTTCGGACATATCAGGAATTGTTTCCGGAACATAGCTGTCAACAAGATTCTGGAATTCATCCATTTCCATAGTTTCCATCATATCTTCGGGTTCTTTCATTTCAGGCAGTTTCCCAAGCTGTATTCCCTCAAAAGATACTAAATCTGTAGCTTCCGAAATAGGAGTATGCATAACAGGAGAAATTGCAGGTTTACTGCCTCCGTCACCTGAGGACCCGCCGGAAGTAATCTGTATTTCTGAGCCATAATTATCATTATCATAGCTATCATAATCATTATTCTCAAAAATCAATTCATCATCACCATTTGTAAATTCAATTTGATCGGAACTGTCTTCGGCAATACTTTCGGAACTGCCAAATTCAATGTTTTCAGAACTGCTTTCTTCGGCATTAACCGCACCACTATCTTCAACATTATTCGTACTGTTGTCCTCAACATTATCAGAAGCTTCCATAGCGGCAATATCATTACTGTCACCGAATAAATCATCATAGGTCGGTTCCTGCATAAGCTCATCAGGATTGATTTCCGGCATTTCTTCATCCTGTGAGGCAGGAGCAGACGGAGTTTCTGCAACAGGCTCGGCAACACTTTCCGGCGCTGTTTCTGCAGCATCTTCATTAAATAAGGTATCTAACGGGTCTGAATTTTCATCAAAAGGTATTTCGCTTTCTTCATACATTGTTTCAGTTTCGGTATTTTCTCCGACAATACCTTCGGCCGGTATTTCTGCATTTGTTTCTTCAGGTACATTACTTACTCCGGGAGCTGAAATATCGGCAAAATCAGTAGTATGAGAATGATCAGGTTCAGCAGCTTCTTCCGTATATGTATCCATAACAGAACCCATAGCCTCTGCAAGAGCATCCGCAGCATTTGGAACAGGTTCAGCAGCTTCAACCGTATCTTCAACAGTTTCCGTTACTGCGGGAGCAGCGGTATCACTGGTAAAGGTATTCATAACCGACCCCATAGCCTCTGCAAGGGTATCGGCAGCATTTGTAGCAGCTTCCGCAGCTTCAACCGTATCTTTAACTGCTTCTGCACCTTCCGCAGCACCTGCTAATGCGGCAGAAGCTACAGCCGCTCCGGCAATTTCAGCACCTACAACAGCCGCTCCGGCAATTGCACCACCTGAAATACCTCCATCTTCAGAATTTGAGTCTTCGGCATCTTCACTGCCAAAGTCAAAAATACCTTCTGTAGCAGTACTATCTTCATTAAGTGCATTCGAAAGTTCAATATCTTCTACAGTATCACTATCAAGCTCATCAGAATTGATTTCGTCCATAGCTGCCGCCAAACCTGCAGCAGGCGCATCCTGCTCGATATCCATTTTGCTTACGGCGTGATATGCAAGCATTTCAAAATTTTCAAATTCTATAAATTTATTTCTTAATTCAGCGCTGTTTTTCAGATATTCAAGCAGCTGTCTTTTATCAGCTTCACTTACGTTATTATCAGCCATAGATACGATTAAATATTCAGCATTCTCTGTATCCTGTTCGCTTACACCTCTTGAAGTGTTACCGGAAAAAGATTCTACAAAACTTTTTAAATCAATGGGAGATGACAGCTTTTCTTTTTCTATAAAATAATATTCTCCGTTTGTATTATTTTTATTCAGCATTTTAGGTTCAAAGAAACCTAAAAATTCCATTTGAGAATAATCTCTTGCAACCTGCAAAATAATATAAATATCAGGAGTTAAATTAAAATCGAAATGTGATTTCGGGATGAAAATTTTATTTTCACTATATACTACTCTGACATCAATATGAATATTTGAAAGCATAATATCAGATATATCAAATTCTTCGAGAATTTTTCTTATATTATGTAAATTATAAACATGTTCCGAGTTTATATTATTTTCATTCAAATATTTTAAACAAACTTCTGCTCCGAGTGCATTTATATATGCACGGCTTTTTACATCCGCTCTCACAAAACTCTGAGTTAAAGCTTTTGCGTTCTCTTTTTCCTGTTCGTCAATTAATAAAGTAGTATTTGTCATATCCCTTATCTCTCCCTATTTTCCCTCTTCTAATTATATAGAGTACGCATAGTTTAAAATTATTCCAAATTTTGTGTAAATTTTTGTAACAATTGTTGAAAAAGGTAATTATTTTGAGCAAAATAATAGATGTAATCGTTTTCCATGTAATATACAAGTGTGTAATAAAAGGAGGTTTTTTCCTATGGTAAGTCCGGTACAATTTACTAATCAAAAAGTTTATTTTCGCGGCGAAAATGAAGATTTAATTAACTCTCCCGGAGCATTCCAACAACCGGAAGCTGTTCCTGAAACTCCGGCAGACGAAGTTGTTTTGTCTACAAAACCGGAAGCAGAGAAAAAAGGTGGCGTCGGCAAATCAATTGCTAAAACAATAGGCGGAATAGTAGTTCTTGCCGGTGCGTTATTAGGCTTATATAAATGGAAAGGCGTTCACGGTGACTGGTTGAATAAAGAAGCAGCAACCACAGGTGCAAAAATTAAAAATGCACTTGTTAAACCGGGTGAATGGATTGATAATGCATTAAAAAGCATTGGTAAAAAATTAGGTATAGGCGGAAGAGCAGCAGAAGGAGCAGCAGGCGAAGGTGCTGCCGCAGGTGCTGAAGCTACCGTAGCAAAAGCAGGTGAAGAAGCTGCCGCAGGCGCTGAAGCTACTGTTGTAAAAACAGGTGAAGAGGCTGCTGCAGGTGCTGAAGCTACAGTTGTAAAAACAGGTGAAGAGGCTGCCGCAGGTGCTGAAGCTACAGTTGTAAAAACAGGTGAAGAAGCTGCTGCAGGTACAGAAACTGTTGCCGCTAAAGGTGAAGAAATTATTTCTCCGGTAACTGAAGGAACAACAGAAGCTGCAGCCGAAGGCACAGGAACTCTTGTAAAACCGGAAGGGGCATAAACCATTAATTATGATATAAAAAAAGGGATTGTCTGAAATTCAGGCAATCTTTTTTTTTAGTTTAAAATTCTTTTATATATTGTATTTATGTTTTTTAAAAAGGCTTTTTTGTCAAATATTTTATCTATATCATCATTTGAAAGTCTGGCTATAACTTCATTATCCTTGAGTAAATTTGCCTTAAAATCACCGTCATTCTCGAATGCATCAAGTGCATTTCTTTGGACTATTCTGTATGCTTCTTCCCTTGTCAAACCTGTATTAATAAGCTCAAGCATAACTTTTTGAGAAAATACGATACCACCGAATTTTTCCGTATTTTTGAGCATATTATCTTCATGCACAACCAGATTTTCCACAACACCCGTAAATCTGTCCAGCATAAAGTCCACAAGAGTCAAACTGTCAGGGAAAATAATCCTTTCTGCCGAACTGTGAGAAATATCTCTTTCATGCCAGAGAACAACATTTTCCATAGCTGCAAGAGAATTACTCCTTACAACCCTTGCCAGCCCGCACAGATTTTCGCTCAAAACAGGATTTTTCTTATGCGGCATCGCAGAAGAACCTTTTTGGTTTTTACCGAACCCTTCTTCCGCTTCAAGAACTTCCGTTCTTTGTAAATGTCTTATTTCAGTCGCAAACTGTTCAATAACCGTTGCAATTAGTGCCAATGACTGCATAAAGTGTGCGTGATAATCACGGGCTATTATCTGAGTTGAAATCTTAGCAGGTTTTAAACCCAAATTTTTGCAGGCAATTTCTTCAATTTCGGGTGAAATATTACTGTATGTACCTACAGGTCCGGAAACTTGTCCGACTCTTATCTGCTCCAATGCCTGAACAAAGTTTTCACGCTGACGTTTTAAAATATCAAGCCACGAACACAATTTTACGCCAAATGTCATAACTTCCGCATGAACTCCGTGCGAACGCCCTATACAAACCGTATTTTTGTGTTTTTCCGCCAAAACTTTTACGGCATTTATTGCCTTATCCAAATCATCAAGAATAATTTTTCCGCTGTCCTGAATTTGCAGGGCAAAAGCCGTATCTATAACATCTGAACTTGTCATTCCGACATGCATATATTTTGCATATTCGCCTAAATTTTCATTGACATTGGTTAAAAATGCAATAACATCATGCCTTACTTCTCTTTCGATTTCATCAATTCTGTTTAAATCAAACTTTGCGAATTTTTTAAGCTCATTAATATCCTGAGCGGGGAAATCTCCATGTTCAACGTATGCTTCACATACAGCAATTTCAACATCCAAATAATATTGGAATTTCGACTGTAAAGTCCAGATTTTTGTAATTTCTTCTCTTGAATATCTGTCAATCATAACTTTAGTATATCATGAAAACAACCCGTTAGAAACATTCCTTATGCTGCCTGACCTAATTGTGTTTTCAGCAGTTGATTAAGGCGTTTTAATTCTTTCATCTCGTCAATTTCTCTAAACTCTAAAGCTAAAGCTTTAAGTTTTTTAAGGTATTTTCCGTATACTACGTTTGCTTCTTCATAATCTTCTTTTGCGGCTTCTGTCAAATTTCTGTTAGTAGTAATAGTATCTGTTTCAACGGGGAATATATCCGTCAGTTCGAGTTTATTCTTATGCATAAACCGCTTTTCAACCCCGTCATAATCAAACGGAACATCTTTATTTTGGCAGGCTTTGTAATCAGCCATAAATTCTTCGTATGTTTCGTGTTTTTTTCTTACCAGTGCAAAAGCTTTTTCATCGCTTATACCGTATATTCTCTCATATTTTACTGCTTCTCTCGGATAAACTCTGTTAATAAGCAAATCATTAACCAAAATAATCTTTTGGTTAGCAATTTTTATTTCATCAACCGATTTACTTTCCGTAACGGTTTTTACTAATGCTTTACGGATTTTTCTGAGCTCTTTAAACTCCGGAAATGCACTCAATGCCTGCATTTTTTTCCTGATAATCGCCATATTGTATTTTATAATTTTATCAGCATTATTTTTAGTCCTGAGATATGTATCACGACGCTCTCTTACTTCTTTGCCAAGCTCTCCTCCGTTAGAAAACGGTACACGATAGTCATATTCGCCAAATTGATTTAATTCCTTAACAATTTTCTGTCGTTTCGCAATGTATTCGGGTTTTAAAATATTTTTTAAATCAGCAATTTGTTCTCTTATATCAGATAGATTAATATTACCATGACCGGAACCTGAAAAATTCCCGTTACCTATTCTAATTTTTCCCGACTTAATACCCCATATACCGCCAACGATTACGGCAAGTCCGGAAAGACTTGCAATTATAGTACCCGAACTGAAATAACCGTTATCCTCAGGTTCTTGTTTCTTTTTATCCAAAAGCTGCTCCTGCGGTTCTTCTGCAGACTGCACGGCAGGAGTCAGAAAAAACTTCTGCGGTTGAGCATTATTCGAAATACTTTGAATTAAGTTTGGCATGCACGAAAAATCCTATCAGGTAAGTCTAAAACTCAAAAATAATAAATTTTGCGCTTTTACTGATTACTTCAGAGAAAAGTTTTCAAAAATTAACACTTGAATTTCTCCCGGCTCTAATTCGGAAACAATTTTCCCTTTTTCTATTGTTGGCGGAGTGTCGAAATTCATCGGATGATATATATCATCAGGTTTAACCCTTGGTACGGTTGTATTGATTGTTACACCCTGACTAAAATTCAGATTTCCTATTACAATTATGGAAGCCTCGTCATTTGAAATTGTGTACGCAAACGTTGAAGGAGATGATGTTTTCAGAAATTTGAATACTCCGTTTTTCATCATATTATTTGACATAACTTTCAACTGATTTGCACTTCTGAAATCATCTTTTAGCATCAGAATTTTACCACCGGGTTTTCTTGAAAAATTAAATATATCAATTTTGCCTCTGTGGACAAAATAATAATCATCATCGGTATAGGTAACAGGAGCTTTTCTGTTTGCCCAGAAATATATATATGTATCACCGCTGTCAAACCCGTCTACGGAATAAGAATTTAACGGTAATGTCGCATTTAGCCACATAATCATTTTTTGGTAATTAAATCCTTTTACAAGTAACGGACTGACTTCGTCATGAGTTGAAAAACTTCCGATAACACTTTTCTTTTCTCCGATAGTTTTTCCCAATTTAAGATTAAAGTTTACATGATCTTCAAGTTCTTTTCCGGTTTTCCAGTTTTTAAGGTTAAAGTAACTGCCGTAATATCCGTCAAAACCTGCTTTTAATAATTGGTCATACGGTGTAAATACCGCCTTTGGGGAAACGGCATCTTTCCAAGAATCGGATGATTCAGCAAGCCACAGGAATTGCGGATCTTTTTGTCTCGAATAGTCGATTAATTCTTTCCAGAATTTTGCGGGTTTGGAATGTGCAACATCTGCTCTTATTCCGTCAACACCTATCCTCATCATCAAATCAACATATTCTTTATAGACATTCAAAAGGTCGTTATTGATTTTGGTTTCATCACCTGCATCGAGTAATCTTACATCAGTCCAGTCTGCGGGAATAACAGGCTGCCCCGAAGAATCTTTCACAAACAATTCGGGACGCTGCATATATAAATCATAAGAACCGCATCCGGGAACATCTGCTATAACCGCAATATTATTAGCATGGGCAGAGTTAATAAACTGACGGGCCTGTTCTTCTATGGGCAGCATACTTGTATTATCTTTTAACTGAGGATTAAGAGTATTGAAACTTGCCGCAGAATATAACGAACCTGCCGTACCGAGAGCTTTTGTTTTTCCTACAGGAGTAATCGGCAGCATATGTATGGCTGTAACCCCAAGATTTTTGAGTTCAACGAGCCTGTTTATGGCATTCATAAAGTTGCCTGATATTTCACCCTCATCAAAATCAATGATACCGTTGCCGTTCGTATCTTTTGCATTAAACGTTCTTATATTAACCGCATAAATTACCGCAGAGTTATTTAAAAAATCGGTGCGTAAATGATTTTTATAATCAGGACCGGCAATAGCCTGTGTTGACATAAACAATACTATTGCAGCTGCCGCCAAAAATTTTTTTATACCCATAATCCCTTAACCTTTCCTGTACTTATATTACCAGATAAAATCTGTATTGGCAAATCCACAATAAAGACTTATAATATTTTTATGACAGAAAACGTGTATATCCACATACCTTTTTGCAGACGAAAATGCAACTATTGTTCGTTTATATCTTTTTCGTCAATTGATAAAAAAGAACAGTATCTTGATGCGCTTAAAAAGGAAATTCAGAGTAAGTATAAAAATGAAAAACTGAAAACCTTATACTTTGGAGGCGGTACTCCGTCATTACTTGAAGCAAGCGATTTTTCGGATATAATTTCTCTGTTTGATGTTGATAATTCTACAGAAATTACGACCGAACTTAACCCTGAAAATTTAACAAAAGAGTATCTGAAAAATCTGAAAAAATGCGGAATTAACAGAATAAGTATGGGATGTCAGACTTTTAATAACGATATTCTGAAAATAATCGGCAGACAACATACCGCACAGGAAGTTGTGAGTGCCGTAAAATCTGCTCAGGATATCGGCTTTGACAACATCAGTCTTGATTTTATATACGGACTCCCGAAACAGAATATTGACGATTTTGCACAGGATTTGACAACGGCAATACAATTGGGGGTAAAACATATTTCTTTGTACGGGTTAAAAATTGATGACGGATGCTATTTTTATAAAAATCCGCCCGAAAACCTTCCCGACGATGAAACACAGGCAAATATGTACTTAAAAGCCATTGAAATCATGACTCAAAACGGGTTTGCTCACTATGAAATCAGTAATTTCTGCCGTCCGAATTTTGAATCCCGCCATAATCTGAATTACTGGAACAACAATTCCTACTATGGTTTTGGGGTTGCGGCTCACGGCTATCTCGACGGTAACAGATATTCAAACCCCGTAACAATAGAAAAATATCTTGAAAACCCAACAACACCACAGGAAACAAAACACCTGACCGAACAGGAAAAACTTGAGGAAGAAATTTTTCTCGGACTAAGAAGAATGGACGGAATAAATTCTTCATTAATCAATGAAAAATATAATATAGATTTTAAAAAAAAATATAAGAATATATTGGATAAATATACGGCTTCGGGGCATATCACAAAAACCGAAAACGGATATAAATTTACGGTAAACGGAATACTTGTAAGTAACTACATACTTGCGGATTTTTTGGACTGATTATAACCCAAGTTCTTCTGCAATAGCATTTGCAGCTTCAGATGAAGAAACCTTATCAGATAAAAGGGATTTTACACCAGATAACCCGTCAAGCTGAGCATTACGAACATCTTTATCATAAAGCAGTTTTTCTATGTTGTATGAAATGTTATTGACACATACATTATGCTCAATAATTTCCGGAACAATAATTTTACCGCTTATGATGTTTGGCAGCGAAACCATTTTAATACATCTGACAAGCAGATAAATAAAGTAGAACAGTATTGGTCCTCTGTACGCAATAATCATCGGAGTATTATATAAAGCAGCTTCCAGAGCAACCGTACCTGATGCAAGAATTAAGGCATCCGACACACTCAGTAATGCTTGGTTTTCACCCTTAATAACTTTGAAATCAGTATCCTTGATGTATTTTTCATAAATATCATCAGGCAAATTTGGGGCATGAGAAATACAAAACTGCAATTCAGGATGCTTTTTCTGCAAATCTTTTGCGGATTTTATAAACACTCCGGCAAGATATTTTAACTCAAATTTTCTTGAACCCGGAAATATTGCAACAAGTTTTCTCTCGGGGTCAAACCCGTGACGTTCAAAAAAATCTTTTCTGTCGGCTTTTTCCGGTAATTGTGATACGAGCGGATGTCCGCAGTAATGAACTTTTATTCCGTAACTTTCATATAACTCTTTTTCAAACGGGAAGATACATAATACTTTGTCAATATTCTTCTTTATAACGTTAATTCGCCATTTACGGCTTGCCCATACCTGCGGCGGAATATAATAAAATACCTTTATACCTGCTTTGTGCAAAAACTTTGAAACATTAAGATTAAATGCACCATAGTCAATAAGCAAAACCATATCAGGTTTAAATTCATTTTTAATATAATCAACAACCCGTCTGCCCAAAAGAATATGATTAAATATGATAGCGGGGGAAATACCGACCGCACCCATCTTTTTCTGATCAGAGAATAATTTTACTCCCGCAGCTTTAAGGTTTTCTCCTCCGATACCTTCAATTTCAATATCGGAATATTTTTCTCTTAAAGCGGACACAACACGACTCGCATGTATGTCACCCGAATATTCACCTGTAATTATAAATATTCTTTTCATAGTTATACTGCCATCAAAACTATCTTGTGATCATCAGCATATTTAATAACTTCTTCCTGATTAACAATGATAGTTTCATTCGCTTCAACCGCCAATAAATTAGCTTTGTATCGTTTCATTGTTTTTAATGTTCTTAGTCCTACGGCAGGAATATCAAAACGTTTATCCTGTTTAGGTTTTGCAACTTTAACAACGACAGCATCTTTTTTGGCAAGTTTGGCACCACGTTTTATACAAACATCAGTACCCTCAATAGCTTCAACCGCCATAGCCATCTTGTCTTTAATTACAACAGACTGTCCGACATCAATTTTGCCCATTTCTTTTGCAAGCCAAAAACCGTAATTTACATCTTCCATCTGCTCTTTTGTTGGTTTGTATTTGCCAAGAACTCCGGCAGGTATCATAAGATTTTTGATAAATATTGTCTGATCCAATACGCTTATACCGTGTTTTTCAAATTCTTTAACGATAAGCAGCATAACTTCATCATCATTCAGTCTGGTTACGGTTTTCAAGAGTTCAACGGCTCTCTCGTCAAACTTATGAATTTGCAGCAAAACACGCTTATGAACTTTTCCGAGGAAAGTAACCTGTTTAATTTCTTCGTCTGTCATAATTTTTTCAATTTTATTAATTTCACCCGGATGGCAGGAATAAACTTTTGAGCAATATTTTTTCAACTGTGATAAATTATCTTTTGCCAGAGAAACACATACTACCTCAAAACCGTTTTCTTTTGCGTATTGAGCCATTTTCACCGGTAAACATCCGTCACCTGCTATTAATCCCTGCTTATGTTCTAATTCTATTGACACTTTATATTCCTCTTTTCCTTTACAATTTTTGTCTTAATTTAAAGATTTCTTCCGTCTGTTCTTTACTTAATAATTTGGCACCACCCAAAATCTTTGTATTCAAAACAACCTGAGCATAAGATTCTGCCAATGTCAATTTCAAAAATGCATCATGAATGGTTTTATCTCCGACAATAAAACCGTGATTAGCCATTAATACCGCCGAATATTCCTTAAAATATTTTGCGGTTTTTTCGACCAAATCCGTTGATGACGGCAACCCGTATTCCGCAAGCGGTATCTGCCCGAAATAAAATACATTTTCAGCCATAACAGGCTCATCCAACGCAATACCTGCCGAAGCAAAAGAACTCAGATAAGGACTGTGCATATGGATAATATAGTTTACATCAGGTCTTTGTCTGTAAAATTCGCAATGCAAAAGCTTCTCGCTTGACGGTTTTTTTGTTCCTTCAACCACATTACCGTTCAGGTCAATTACAGCAAAATCATCTTCAGATAAATAACCGTTTGCCGAACCTGAAGAAGTTATGAGTATATTTTCACCGTATCTAGCAGAGATATTCCCTGATACACCCGGCGTAAGATTTTTGGCTTCCGCAAGCTGTCCGTATTTAATTATTTCTTTTTTTAATTCAGCTAAATTATTCATTACAATTGTTCTCTATCCGGATCTTCAATATTAATTACCTGAGCATGTGTGCGTTTTACCTTGGTTTTTGGACCATAATCAAACGTAATAGGCTCAACCTTTTCTGATTTATCTCTGCCCAATGACTCAGGATTCTTGATAACCAACTTCTTATAGTCAACTTTTGTACCTTTTAAGTCAAGTGCTGTGTTCAACAACAGATAAGTTCTGTCACGAATAAAATCATATCCGAGAGTAACTTTCAAATCATCAGGTCCTATAGATAAAAACAGACCGTTTTCCTGGAAAGTTTTATGGTTCGGAGCATCATTAGATAAAGCTGAAGATATACGCCATGCCATTGTTAAATATTTATTAATTCTTACAGCTTCTCTCAAAGTTAATGTTGAACGACCATATCTGTATAAATCCACTTTTCTGAGAGGTGTTTCATCATGTGTTCCGGTTACAAAATACCCGATATCCTGTATCCAGCGTTTATATTGTGTATGCAAAACCGGACCTGTTCTTGCGATAAACTGAGTATCACCGGTTCCGTATACTGCGGCACTACCCTGTAATCTCCAGTTAAATTGGGCTTGCAAGGTGTTATCTTCATTTGCATAAGAATATAAGTTCTGAGAAAGTTCTGCCATATATTTCAGACGGGTAGTACCCATATTACTGCTCTTTATTCTTTCACCCTTTCGGTCATAATTTGAGTTTTGCATATAACCAAAAGAAACTCTTTGTCTGTATCTGGCACTTCTTCCGTATCCCAATGTATGCGGAATAATTGTTGAATCTCTATAAACAGCTTCAACACGGTACTTTGCCATATTACTGCCTAAAAACCAGTCATCCTGATATGAGTTTATACCGTATTGCATAAAGAATCTGTCATCAAAGAATTGACGCCCGCGCATAACCAGCATATCATTTGCAGAACCGTAATACATTTCGGTATAATTAGTACCGCTTCTGTACTTCAAACCTGCACCTATACCAAATTTATTTTTATAGTTAGCGAATGGAATAACTTTTAAGGTTGCACCATTTGGTACATCAAATACGAAACCCGGACCTGCAAACATACCGATTCTCGGAATTGTTCCAAATTCAGGGTAATTTGCCTCAAAATATTCCTGCCCTTTATTTGTATGTGAAGTCAAAGATGATAAATTTGCTATATATTTATCTTTAAAATAAATATCAGCATTTTTAACAGTTACAACATCATGATATTTTTTCGCAGTTACATATATTTCCTGAGCTTTGACCTGAATATCCAAACCGTCTTTTGAAATATTTGACTGCTGATCTTCCGGAACAACTATATTACCTAATCGGGTACCCATCATACCTGAGCGTAAACGTAATGTGTAATGTTTATCTCCGCTCATTGAACCATCTCTCAATTCCAGAGTATCTTCGGAAGCAACAACTTCTTTTGCATTGATAAACATATTCATTTTTTCTGTTTTCATATTCGTTACAATAGAAGACTCATCGTTAAGATTAATCATTACATAATCCCCGTATATAGTTGAATCGTCTTTTGTAATTTCAACATCATCATATGCTTTAATTATATTGCTTTCCGTATTATATGTAATACGTTTTGCCTTTATGGCTGCTTTTTGGGGCGGAAATTTCATAACAGGATTTCCAACAGCTTCCAATTCTGAGGTATCATCATCGTAATTTAATTTGTCACAATCAAGAATCATATCTTTTTGTGCGGCAACTTCTCTTACTCCTCCGACCAAAGCAGAGTCAGTATTTCCCTCTAAAAGACCGTCGCCATCGGTCACTACAGCTCTGTTTGTTTCGGTATCATCGTCGTCTTTATTACGGTTAAAGAATTTTTTAATTCTGTCAAATAAAGAAACTTTTATTTCATTACCGTTTTCGTCAACATATTTTTTTCTGACCGTACGGTTTGTTAACTCATTAATATATTCATCATCTATATCTTCATCAAAATCATCCATAGCAGGGATTTGAGACTGCATCTGCATTTGCTGCTGATCTTTGAGATACTGCTCATGTTCTTTAATTCTGTAGTGATTTTGAATTTTTATACGATATTTTTTAAATAACGGCATACCTTTCAAAGGTTTCGTCGTATAATCACCATCGGTTAATGAACCAAATTCGAAGTTTTCTTCGGTTTCCTCAAGGTTAGGATCAACAATAGCATTATCCAGCGGTGCCATATTTCCGTTCTCAAAAAATTCCTCATCCAGAGCTTCCAGATAATCAGATTTATTATAAAACTCACTGCTGCGTATAACCTCCGCAGACACCTGCGAACCTGTAAATATTATAGATAATAATGATATTAAAACTAACTTTTTCACAACTCTCCCTCGATTAAATATAGTTCATAGGATTATTAGGTTTCCCGTTAATTCTGACCTCAAAATGACAATGCGGTCCCGTACTGTATCCGGTAGTCCCTTCTAAACCTATAACCTGTCCTTTGGCTACATTCTGCCCGTTTGAAACCTTTATAGCCGACATATGAGCATACAATGTAGTTGTCGGTTTTCCACCAACTAATCCATGGTCAATAATAACAACTTTCCCGTATCCGCCATACCAGCCTGTATATATAACTTTGCCTGAATTTGAAGCCACTATACCACCGCCGTTAGGTCCTGCAATATCAACTCCTGAATGGAATGTACGACTCTTAAAGATAGGGTGTGTTCTCCATCCGAAAGGCGATGATATTCTTCCGCCTATTGGTTTTACAAAACCGGAAGAAGATGCTATAACAGTGGAATTGCTGTATGCACTTAACATTGACTGTAAACTTGCGGATTGTCTTGCCAATTCACGTTCAGAGCGTTCATACGCAGCTCTGTCGTTTTTAAGTTTGTTTATCATGTTTTCATTATTGGCAATTTCCTGTTGAATAGAGCGTTTTTGGGATTTAATCTGATTCATGGAATTTGCCAGATAACGTTTTTGTTCCGCTATATCATTTCTGATTTTTGCCAGCTTTATAGCTCTTGTTTTCATTACGACAATTGATTCGTAATCACGTTTAATAATTATTCTTTCAAAATACAATGTATCAAGCATTGCATTCAGGTCTTTTGCTTTAAATATCAAATCAAACATACCGACACGCTGATTTTTGAATACATGTCTGATACGAGCCTTCATAAGAGCCTCTGTTTCGCCAAATTCTCTTGTAGCTTCCTGATACTTACGTTCCATATCTTCTAATTTGGCACTCATAGAAGAATATTTATTTTCCGAATCTGCCAGATTAGTTTTCGCACTTTCAAGTCTTTGCTGATTTCTTACAAGTTTGTTTCTTTCCTGCTGCTCTTTTACTTTAAGCGTTTGGATTTTATTTCTTGTATTCTTAATTTGTGCCTGATTATTCTGAAGTTTCTGATTAATACTTGTGTTTGACTGCGGAGCTGCATACGAAATTTGCGGTACAGTTATTAACAATACCGCTAAGAATAAATATACACTTATATCTCTAATCAGTTTTTTCAGGCTCACAATGTATCCTTATTTCAAAGAAAGAGACAGTACCATTATACCACCAACCATCCAGGCAATGAATGTTATTGCTATTATTGCTACTATCGCTCTCTGGTGTTTTCTCATAAATTCCATAGTTTCCCCTTGTATTCACTATTAACATTCTACTATAAACATAGTTTAATATGCAAATTTTTACAATTTAATTTGCAAAATATTAAAATATAATGTAATATAGCGATATGGTTTTAAGGTTTACCGATGAAAATTTTGATATCAGAAATATAACAAAAACGGAGTTGAGCGGAGTAAACCAGTTTTTATTGGAAAACAGTAAAAAACAGCTTGAGAATTTACTTTCTTTTTATAAAAGTTCTACCCCGTTAATGCTTGTCAGCGGATTTTTGGGTACAGGGAAAACCCAGATAGTAAACCATTCACTGAAATTTTTAAACTCCGAAACCATAGTCCTTGAATATAACTGTTTTGAAACAACTATTCTTGATGACATTTTATTATCATTTTTTGAAGATTTCAAAGAATTGGCATTAAAAGAAAAAATCAGCCAGCCAAAAATCAAAACAGAAAATTTTACCCAAAAAATTGAAGCATATTTTACATCAATAAATCAACCAGTTATTATTATTATCAATTCTTTTGAAGGTGTTCTGAAAAACAATAAACAGGAAATTCTGGATTTTCTCTTCCACATTTCCGCAAAAGAAAATATCAAAATAATAATGATAGCCCGCACATTTAACTATGACGATTTTGTTGATAAGATAAAATTTGACCGGACAACAGTTCTTGCTTTAGACAAACCTGTTTTTGAAAAATTCCTGCGTTCGGAAGGTATAAAAATGATAGGTCCGGTATCCGATGAATTATATAAGCACACAAGAGGATATTTCTTATACACTAAACTCACAACAAAAGTTATTAACGCACATAACCTAACTCTTATAAAGTTTATTGAAGGTTATACAAAAAGCTTTTTGACATACAATGATTTTATTTTGAGAGAAGCACTTTCTCTTGTTGATCCGCAAAGCGGACATTTATTCAGACTGCTTACGGTTCTCAGACATCCGATAAGTACTAAACTGCTCGAAGAAATTAATTTGTATGACGAAGAAAAAATACAGTTATTTGTTGATAACTTCCTTATCTGCAAAGAAAAAAATATGATATATCTGCAGGATTATTACAAAAATATATCTCAAAACTCTATTCCGGAGAATGTTAGTGTAAAACTACACAAATCCTGTATGGAATTGTATTCTACCCAACTTCCGCTAAAACCGTTTGAAAGGGATTTACTGATTTCACGTCAGACAATGAGAACCGAGATAGAATATCATACAATGTTCTTACCAAAGAAACCTTATCTCGTAAAACAACTCGAAACTGCGGCAATAGAGGCCATCGAATATGCTGCTGACCTGAATCAGAATTACGATTCAATTCCAAAAACAGAAGAAATTATTCCGCAGCCTGATATTCAGATTTCAAAAGCTGAAACCAAAGAAGAACAAATCAAGAAAATCTCGTTTATTTTTGAAACTGAAGATGAAGAAAAAGAAATTATGGCAGGCATTGCAAATTCCATTAACCAATTTATTGACTATTCAAATAAAGTGCTCACTCCCGAAGAAGTAAAACTCCCGTTTATGGAAATAATGAATTCCGCAAACAGAGAAGAAAAAGAATTTAACTATAAAAAAGCTCTTGCATTTTATCAGCTTGCCTTAACTATGAAAGATGATGATAACTACTCGTTAATGCTTTCAAGAATTTATACCAAAACAGCTAAATGCTATGAAAAATTATCGGATTGGTACAATGCGCTAAAATTTTATGATATGGCACTTGAATACTATGTAAATACAGGAGATAAAGAAAAATTAAACGAAATGCGGCTTGCGGTTGCAAACGTATTCTATAACACATACAAACACGACAAGGCGGAAACATTGTTAAAAGATGTACTTAATCCGGAAGAGGGTATATCAAATGAGCTGAAAATCAGGGCTTATTTAATGCTTGCAACAATCAAAAATGATAATATTCAGGAAGCTTATAAAAACTATAAATCCGCATTCACACTTATTGAACAGGGTACAAACAGAAAAATACTTGCGGAATTATATTTCAAATTCGCAGCAGTATGCGATGATTTAGACGAAACCGAAACTGCTATAAAATTGTACCGGAGATGCCTGGATATTGAAAAAGATAATCCGCACATTTCAACAGCTGCCTTTAACCTTGCAATGATATATGAGGACACCGGTTCAACTGAACTTGCAACCAAATATTACAAAGAAAGTCTTGATTTTGATGCGGCAAACAATAATAAAACCGGAATATACGAAACTTCTGTTCGTCTTGCTAAAATTCACAGACGAAAAGCTCCGGATATTGCGCTTGAATACTACCGTACAGCCGTAAATACAGCAAAAGAAATTAATGATCCATACTACATTATGGCATCAAACATTGAATACGGAGATTTCTGTGCAGATAAAAGAGATTTCGCAAAAGCTCTCAGAGCATACATCAGAGCCATGTCAAAAACAAAAGATAAATCAACAGAAGCTTATAAACCCGAAATTGAACAAAGAATAAAGGAATTAAGAGTACGCCTGGGCGAAGAAACTTTCAAACAACTTGAAAGTGAGATTATTAAAAATGGATAAACAAAAGTTTGAAAAATATATGGAATTTTTCCTGAAAGAAAATTCCAAACTTAATCTCATCTCAAAAAATGATGAAAAATTTTTATGGGAAAAACACGTTTTTGACAGTCTTTCGTTTGAACTTTTCCTGAAAAAATACAATATAACTGATTTAAAAAATAAAAAACTCATTGATATAGGTACAGGCGGGGGTTTTCCGTCAGTACCGATTGCAATTAATTATTCCGAACTTCAGGTAACGGCACTTGACAGTATAAGGAAAAAAATAAACGCTATTGAAGAAATAAAATCGGCATTAGACATCAAAAACATCACAACAGTTTGCGATAGAGCCGAAAACTTAAAAGGCACAAAATACGACTTTATAACTTCCCGAGCGGTTGCAGCATTGAAAATCCTTGTCCCTTATGCCATACCGCTGTTAAAACCTGACGGATATTTTATTGCATACAAATCAGTCAAAGCTCAGGAAGAAATTGCCGAAGCACAAAGCATTTTAAAAAAATATAATGCAAAAGTTACGGACATAATCCAATATGATTTACCTTTAGAGGAAAACCACACCCGCAATCTTGTCATAATAAAAGTTTAAATTAGTATGTTTTCCCCGATATAATTGTTTACAAATTTCCCAAAACAGGAAATTATGATACAATATAGTCGGGATATTGTAAATTTTAGGTGAAAGTATGAAAAAAATTCTCATAGTTGATGACGAACAAGATATAGTTGAAAGTTTAAAATTCGTATTAGAAGCTTCGGATTACACATGTTATTGTGCTTACAACGGAGAAGACGGTTTAAGACTTGCAAAAGAAATCGTTCCTGATTTGATGATTCTTGACGTCATGATGCCTAAAATTAACGGCTACAAAATCAGCCGGCTTCTTAAATTTGACAAAAAATATAAAGATATTCCCATTCTGATGGTTACTGCAAGATCGCAGGAAGAAGACAAGCTAATCGGCGAAGAAACCGGTGCTAACGAATATATTACAAAACCTTTTGAAATAACTGATGTAGTTGAAAAAGTTAATCAATACTTAAAGGATAAATAAAAATTTAAAATGGAAACGGTTACTAACAAAACTTTGGAAAAACTCAAATATGACCTTGTGCGTTCAGGACTTGTTCCGTACGAAACCATCGAGCAGGCAGAAGAAATTGCTCAGGCTCAAAATGTTAATATCGGTCAGGTGCTCATAAATTCAGGTGCAATAACCGAAGATGCCATTATTAAATTTTTGGAATCTAAACTGCATATCCCGTCGGTTAATCTTGAAGATTACACCTTAGACAAAAATTGTCTGAAATACATAAACTTTTCGGATGCAAGAAAATATAAAATTATCCCGTTGTTTAAGATTGAGGATACCCTGACAGTCGCTATGGCAGACCCGTTGGACTTGTTTGCAATAGACAAGGTTATTGAAACGGCAGAATGTTCAATTGAGCCGGTAATTTCAACCGAAGCAAGCATCTTAAAGAAGATTGATGAATACTACAAAACCGATATTACAGTCGGAGAAATTTTTACCTCTGAAGAAGCCGAGGGTTTTGACTGGCGCGAAGAACTGCATAGCGAAGACTTGAGCGACAACCACATGCAAAAAATTATCCGCTCAATACTTAAACAGGCTATCATTGAGCACGTTCATGAAGTAAACTTCCAGAAAGAAAATGAGGCTCTGTCCGTAAACTTCAAAAAGAACGGCGAAATCATCCCGAGAGGGGAAATCCCGAACGTACTTTCGGCATCTTTTGTATCAAAATTAAAATCGCTTGCAGAACTTGACCCGTCAGTATCGGAAGTTCCGCAGCTTGGCAAATTGGCATTTAAAGTAGATGATATTGCCGTTATAGCAAGTGTTTCCACGTTCCCGACAATAATGGGCGAAAGAATTTTCCTTAAAATTTACATGCCGCCTAAAAAATTAGCAGAAATCGTAACTTCCGAAAAAAATATGCAAATCATAAACAATGCGATAGCGGAATCGGGAATTATACTTGTCTGCGGCGCGCCTTTAAGCGGTAAAACGCATGTTATTTATTCCCTGCTGCTTGAAATGGCTGCGAGAAATAAAAACAAAAA
The DNA here is from genome assembly GCA_017542305.1 of bacterium. Lineage (GTDB taxonomy): Bacteria > Cyanobacteriota > Vampirovibrionia > Gastranaerophilales > Gastranaerophilaceae > UBA1221. The sequence continues at coordinate 10,271 of JAFXXK010000025.1, read as the reverse complement.
TATTATGACACTTGAAAGCCTTGCAAAATATAATCTTGACGGGGTTAATCAGTGCGAACTGAATGAAAACGTTAATTTCAATATGGATAAAGCATCAAGATTTATAGAGTTCCAGTCCCCTGACGTTATTTACCTTGAGGGGGTAAAGACGAAAGAAATTTTCGATTATTTTGCAAGCCTTGTATATGACAACAAAACCGTTGTAATGGAATTTTTGGCAAACAATATGGAAGAACTCCGCAAAAAGATGGCATTTTCGGACTTTGAAACCCTGAAATCGCTGATTAGCTGTATGGTATTCATACACTCCAAAGATTCCATAGAAGTATTTGACAAAGACACAGTCCAGAAATATCTGGCATAATTTTTTACAACTCATTCTTTTGTTTAGATTCTTCTTCTTGTTTTTGTGGTTGACCTCCGAGAATCCATTTCATACCGAGAGTACCGCCGATACCGTTACGTCCGCCGTTGCGCATTGCAACTTGGGCAAATGCAGTAAAGTTATCGCTAAATAATTTTTGAATACCTAACCCATATTGAACATAAGGTTTCATGCTTAATTCAGGCAGTGTAGTATCAGCAGCTTTAAAGTGTCCTGAATCCATTATATTCCAATTCATACCGACAAAAGCGTACGGCTGCCAGTAGTTTTTGGTATTAAACGAAAATCTTATATTCGGATTAATTTGTATAGCGTGGAGTGGTGCGGTATCAATTCTTACATCTGCGCCGTTTTTGTAGTCAAATGTATTTACAAATGTATAGCTGACTAACAAACTCGGCTGGATAATGAATTTACCGTCTTTGAACTCGATATTGTAACCTGTTTTACTTGCAACACCGGTTGTGAGCATCGGAAAATCTTCATTTCCGTACATTGTACTAGCTTCTGTAACATTAGCTCCTACACCTGCAGTCAGACCTGTGAAGAAGTTTCCTTTATACAAAGTTCCTGTAAATCCGAGTGTACCGCCATTTTGGTAAACACTATTTCCTGAATAATGCTGATGTGCGCCTTGATATGAAATATATGGACTAAATTCACCATACAAGCCGTTACCAAAATCGTGCATACCAAAATCACCGCCAATAAATGAGCCGTAAGACAAGTTATGTACTTTTGGTCCATGTTTTAAGCCGACACTATCATAACTTGTATATGGTCTGACCCAAATACCTGTGCTATTGGCTTCGGTTGAATAGTATTTTGTAGGAGAACCGTCAGCAATTGCGTATTGGTTGGCTCTGCGTTCAGCGGCACGCAAATGTGCAGGCTTTAACATATACATATCCATATGATTTAAAGCATTACCGTAGTTATCTAACATGCCGGCATAACCACCTAACTGTGCTGCAACAGGAGCAGCCATAATAGCAGGGTTCAAGTCATCATAAGTTGGTTGTGGCTGTGGCTGGGGTTTCGGCTTATCACCTCCGCCACCACCACCGGAGTTACTTCTTGTAAATTGAAATTCGCCGTTATCTTGATTATATTTAACTCCGTATTTATAAATCGGAGAATATGCAACCTCAGAAACACTTGTTGTTACGTTGTTTCGTAAGTTTTCGTCTGCAAATTCAATATCCGTTCTGACTTCTTTTGCATCCGATAACAAATTCATCTTATTAACGTTGACTTTATGTTCGCCGAGGTTATAAGAATCTGCGCTGATTCTATCCATAGATTTGTTTGCCAAATCAACATCAACACCGAGGTTCATGTTGTCGTGTAATGTTAAACTGTTCAAATGCATAGTGCCGACTGAATTGTTAATCATTGAAATATTTGAGGCACTTGCAACAGTTAAATTTTGACCGTTGAATACGTTGTCGGCTTTTAAGTTTGCAGTAGTGCCGTCCATATTAATATCAAGGTCTGTAACTGATTTGTGGAACTCGACCTGACCTGCTTTGAGGTTAAGTTTTGCACCCGAAACACCTTTCAACCTATCTTTAAATGTTACGTCGTAACCGTCACCGTCAATACCGTTCAACGTAATTATTGAATCATCGCTTGTAACTTCAATTCCGTTGCCGTTGTTTTTAAACAAAGATTTTCCGCTGATGTTAACCGAGCCTGCCGTCGTAATTCCGCTTGCATTGTTGCTCAATTCGACGTTTTTCATATTAATAACGGCAGATTTGTTTGTACCGGAAGCAACAGAGTTTGCACCCGTAACTTTTACGTTATTTAGGTTCAGGGTTGTAGGATTGCTCAGGACAAACATATTATAGTTGTTGCCTTTAATAGTTGAGCGTACATTACCGTCATAAACCCCATTGACATTCATAACACCTTCTGAACTTGTACCGAGGTCAGATTTTACATTATAAACATTACTTGATTTATCAAAATTAAAGTTTCTGTTTTCTTCAGTTTCAAGCTGATTAACAAGAGCAAGAGTATCACCCATAGAACCGCTGACTACTTTATCATCCCACTCGGTACTTGTAATTTGGAGCTGCAAACTGTCGTTTGTTGTGTTGGTTGTTGCAACGTCAATATTACCGTAGTTTGTGCCGTTTTGAGTATATTTGTTAAAAGTCTGATTCCATTTTGCGGTTGGCGTAACCGTATCTTGAGAAGTTTTTGTTGTTGTACCTATTTTGTGATTTTCGCCTGAAATAGATGAATCAAGTGCAAGTTGAATATTGTCATCTTCTGCGTTGAGTAATTGAACTGTAAATTCGTTACTCGGGCTATCACCGTTTAAGAAATTTATTTCTGAAACATTAACCGTGCCGCTAGAACCTGTTCCGACAGTAAGAGTGTCTGCACCAGAGCCGTCAGCATTAATCTCAAATATCCAATTTGTTGATTCATCAGATGTTAATTTTCCGATGTCGTAGTTTTCTACCTGACCCGTAACGAGGTCGACAGTACCGCCAACGGCAGAAAACTCGGCATCTTCGAAGGTGTCTGTGTTAAATTTTACTTCGCCGCCGTTTAAGGTGGCATTGGCATTTCCGACTGTGCCGTTAATTATTGTTCTATCAGACGTGTCGCCGTTAATATTTAATGTATAACTGTTATTGCTTGCTATACTTCCGTTGATGTTTGCATTTTGCAGATTAACAACAGCATTTTGGTTATTTACTGTGATTAAAGTATTGTTACCCGTAAGCCTTACATCATTAAGGTTTAAAGTCGTTGCATTGTCTAACTCGAACCCCTTATGTGCATTGAGATTGATTTCTGAACGGTTTTCACCATTAGAAACTCCGTTAACAGAAAATTTCCCTGCCGTTGTAGTGCCAAGGTCAGATGAAACATTATATTTGTCATTCGCCGTATCAAACGTAAAACTCCTATCTTCTGTTGTTTCTAGCTGATTGACAAGTGCCAACGTATCGCCGAGCGAACCCGTTGAAACTTTCTCACCCCATTCTGTATCTGTTACTTTCAACTCAATACTATCGTTTGTCGTCGAGGTAGTGGCTGTATTTACTGTTCCATAACTAGTACCTGTTTGAGTATATGTTTGAAATTTATCATTCCATTTTGCACTAGCAGAAATTGTATCTTCTGATTCTTGAGATGTAGTACCGAGTTCTTGTCTTTCTCCTGCAAGATTATCGCCTATTGCAAGTTGTATATTATCATTTTGGGCATTTAAGACTTGAACTTTGAAATCTTTTACAGCTCCATTATAGTTTATATCTGAAATCGTAATTGTACCACTTGAAGTTTCGCCAGTTGTAAAGGTATCTGAAGTTGGGGTATCTCCAGATAAATTAATATCTATTTTATAATTTGTAGTAGCATCAGAGGTTAATGTATTAAAATTAAAATCATTTATTTTCCCATTTGCAGAGTCAATACTTGCATTTTCCATATCTAAGTTAGCATTATTAATATTTCCGTATAAATTAAAACTGCCAGTACCATCACTTGTTACTTTTACTTTATATCCGGTTGTTCCGTCAATATCATCATATACATATATAGAACCATTATTCTTTGTTTCAAAAGTTAATGTACTTGCATTGGTCATATATATTGCAGTTTTGTCTTCACCAATATAGTTGTCTTTAAAAGAAGATGTACCATTATCGGCAACAATATTTATATTCTGCTTACTATTAATAGCACCACCATTGTTGTTGTAAAAAGAACTGTTAGTAATATTATTTATAGTCTTTGAAGATGAAGAACTATTATTTTTGATAGCACCATTTGTATTTGCAATAAAGTTACCAGTGATATTCTTTATAGTTCCTTCATTTTGTACTGCAATGTTATTTGCAATAAAATTACCCGTAATATTATCTATCCTATTAGTATTATCTATGGCACCGTCGCTAGAAGTAATTTTTAGGAAATCTCCCTCTATATTTAGGATAATACCATTATTAACTATATTGTTCCCATAAAAATCACCTATAATATTATTTATACGACCATAATTATTATTATATATTGCACCACCTTGTACTGCATAGTTACCTTTAAAATTTGCAAATATATCACCTATATTACCTATGTTATATATTGCTCCACCGTGACTAGGTAAATAAACATAATGATTAGAACTATCGTATTTAAATCCAGATGTTGCCGAATTATTTACAATATTACCTATAATTTTACCAATTTTACCTTCATTGTATATTGCACCGCCATTTCCACTTGCTCCCATAGTTTTAGATTCTATTCCTTTGGCAGAATTTCCTATAAAATTACCATCAATATAATCTATTATTCCAGAATTACTATTATATATTGCACCACCTTGTCCAGATGTTTGATTATTAACAAAATCAGCAATTATATTTGATATTGTTCCTGTATTATTTAGTGCTGCACCATTTACATTCAACCCCTCAGAAATATTCTGAAATGTAACATTTAAAACATTAATATCTATTAGTGAATTATCATTGTACGCTCGACCATGCGTTGAATATCCATTTGGTAGCGTATAATTACTTACGTTAATATTATCTAATTGAGAATTTATTTTATAATAATTTGTAGTATTTTCACCTTGTTCGTTTGTGCAATTAACTTTGTAGCTATAATCATCTTCTGAACCTGCAACAATAGAATAAGAACTATTTGGATAGACAATAGCCGGGTCAGTATCAGGTATAACAGCACCCTCATTGTGTAATTTTGTCAGAGTAGGTACAGGAGCATAAATATCTTCGGCATCAGCAGAATTAGAACTAATACCAATTATCGCCAACGGCACCAACGCCGATACCAATAACCTGTTTTTAATACTATTACTACTCTTTTTCATTTCCCGCTCCTCTTGTTACTATCACTACTAATTAGTAAATTTTGTCAAACTTCTCTTTATGGATAAAAATAAACATCTAAAAATTTCTTTAAACATAAATTTAACTCTTTTAAATGTTTTACGGTTATTTGTCTATATTTCGTTGTTGGGTCCAATTCTTTTTCTTTCTGTTTATCAACATTAAATTCAACTACTGACACCATATAATCATCAACATAAGAACTTATCGTATAACAAAATCCATTTTCATCACTATTCAACGGTTGTAATATTAAACGATTACATATTTGAATTATATCTTTTTTAACCGTATAATCTTTTCTTAAAATTTTATATATTTCTGCTATCGCATTTTGTTGAATATTTATTGCTCCAATCAGGCCGTATAATTTAAGATATTTAGTTGCCTGCTTTTTACCAATACCATTTCTTAAACAATATTTAATAGCTTTCATTGAATAATTTATATTATCAATTGCATAATTTAAAATATACCAATCTTTATTGGTTAATTTCCTTTTCAATTCTCCTTTTTCTTTTTTCATAAAATTTAATTTTCTTAAACTTGAATCGATATCTTTAAATAAATCAAGAATTTCTATTGGATTTATAACAAAATCATTAATCATATTGTTCTCCTTTCTTGATAACTATTTTTACAATGAGGACAATAATATTTACCCTTTTCATATTCATTAAGTCTTATTGCTAAGTTTTCAGCATCATAGCAATGTGTGCAATATTTACCCTCTAAGTTGCCATCTTCATTATAGTTTGCATAATAGTTTTGTTCGGGTTTCATATTGTATTTATTCTTATTTGCAAGTTCTTTCTTTAATTGGACATTTTCCTCTGTTAATTCATAAATTGCCTTTTTAAGACTACAAATTTCTTCAAGCAATTCCGAATTTTTAATATCACTTGCAATATTAAAAATTTTCTCACATCCTTGTATTATTGAATTAACATCCATGATTTTTTGCCCTTTCTACAAATTCTTTGTAATTTTTAATTGTTATAGGAGTTCTGCGGTCAGCATGGTTTGTCGGTAATTTTGAAAAATAATTTGCTAATAAAAATTTTTCTTCTTTTGATATTTCATTTAAAATATCTTTTCCTGCCGACATTGTTTCAAATATAAAATCTCCGCAATTTTGACAATCAATTAATGAAAGAGAAAAATTATTTTCAATAAAAACTTTTTCGCACTCGCTGTCACATAATGGACAAACTTTTGGTATTACTCTAGTTATATTTTCTTCCATGCCTGTCTCCCAATATTTGGCATATAGTACGTATTTGATCTCTCAACCCAAGTATATTTTCGGAATAATTATTAAAATCTCTTGACCTATATTTCTAGTATAATGACTTATAAGTCAATATCTTTAATTATAAGTTATTAGATATTTTTGTCAAATAAGATACACTGTTTATATGAACCGAGAAGAAATCATTAAACTATTCGCAGAAAATTTAAGAGTTGAACGTGCAAGAAAAAATATCTCACAAGAAAAACTAGCAGAAATGGCTGATATTACACCAGAATATCTCTCTCGCATCGAAGCCGGAAAATTCAGCCCCTCATTAGTAGTTATTGCTAACCTTGCAATTGCACTTAATGTCTCCGTTGACACCCTTATACCAATATTCAAATAATATTATTTATTATCATCCGTTTCATTCCCCATATTACATTTTCTGTTCTTTGTGTTAGTATTAATACATAAGGGTTGATGTTATGATTTCATTTTTAGGCAAATGCACCCAAAATTTAATAAAATGCTTTAAATACCTGTTTACGGGACAGTTGAAGTTCTCTGCGGTAGTTGAGCAGGCTTTGTCTTTGAGTTATGATTCTTTGCCAATATCTTTGATTATCGTATTCATTGCGGCATCTGTTATCACGATTCAGGTTGCAAAGCAATTTTTGATGTCGGGGGCGGAAGCTTATATCGGCGGGACAATTATGATAGTTCTTATCCGTGAAATCGCACCGGGATTCGTTGCTTTGGCCGTCGGTGCAAGAGCCGGTACGGCAATATCTGCGGAAATCGCTAATATGCAGGTTACTGAGCAGGTTGATGCGATTAAAACACTCAAGGTTGACCCTGTAGGTTATTATTTCACCCCGAGAGTTGTTGCTACTGCCTTAACTATCCCGATGGTAGTTTTGATTGCGGAACTCGTCGGAGTTGTCGGCGGTATGGTTGTCGCAAATCTTACCATTAATCTTCACCCGCAAAGGTATATGTATTCTGCGTGGGCATGGCTGCATACAAGAGATTTGTATATAAGTTTACTCAAGGCTTCGATATTCGGAGCATTGGTTTCATTGGTTTGTGCTACACAGGGTTATGAAACAAGAGGCGGTGCAAAGGAAGTCGGTATTTCCACAACTCAGGCGGCTATACTTTCAACGGTTTATATGCTTGTCGCTGACTTTTTGATTAATCTTGTTTTCTACATTGCATAAACAATTGTTTTATTTTTTCATCTTGCTCTTTCTCAATAGCTTCTGCCGCTAATTTGTACCAACGGGGTTTGTTAGGCTGAAGCGGTCTGGAATACAGGTTTATGTATTCCGGATAATCAAACCTGTCATTTGCAATATAGTCTATAACTTTTTTCTGAGCAGGGTTTCTTGGATTTAACTTTTTAAACCCGAGTTTTTCATAAAACCCGCCCGCAAGCTTTTCACCGTGCAAAAATATGTCGGTAAAAAATCCTTTCCCTGCTTCAATGGATTTTTCAACTAAAATTCTGCCGATATCAAGCCCTCTGTATCTTTCATCAACTGCAAGAGAATCTATGTAAAGCGTTGTCTTTCTTGAGGCAGGAACCTCATCAAACCCGTATGACAAACACCCGCCGCAAACCTCATTCTTTTCGTTTCTTGCTACAAGCATAGATAAATGCCCGTCATCTTCCCTGAAAAGCCATTTATATACAGGATAAAAAGATTCTTTAAATTTCTTGAATTCTGCTGCATTTTCCGGCAGCTGAAATTTTAACCATCCCGGATCTCTGGTATTTTTTGAAAAATTAGCAAAGAAAAAATCCACCATTTTTCTAATAGCACTCTCTTTTTCACAAAATTCTACAGGAATTTCCTCAAATCTGATTTCGCCCATTTTTGTTTTGACTGTAAAAGGCTTGATGGGGCAGCATTTTGAGGTAAATGAGATATTAGATACGGGTGAATTTATGCTCATACCTTTCTATATGATGCTGAATATAAAAAATTGCCTAAAAAATCGGGATGTATTAACAATTGTTAACACATCCCGATTGGTTATTACTTCTCTTCCGGAACAGGCGGTTTCGGAGGGAAAATCCCTTCTTTTGGCGGCATTTTAAATCCGCCTTTTTTGTGAGCCTTCTCAAATTTTTTTCTGCCTTCCTCTTTAATCTTTTTAAGTTCTTTTTTCTGTTTGTCAGTCAAAATAGCCTCAAATTCTTTCATATTTTTCATTTGAATATCTCTTGCCTTATGTTTTAATTCACGGCATTCTTTTTTCAATTGAACGATTTTTTCTGCCTGAACTTCCGGTGCAAGGTTTGAACGTTTAACAGCTTCGATTTCCTCATGTTTCAATTTCAGGTTATCCATAATAGGTTTGATTTCTTCAAAACCTTTTTTGTGGATTTCTTTAGCCTTAGCTTTTTGTTCATCTGTCAATTTAAGACGTTTTTCAAATACTTCCTTGTTTTGATGCATAGGAGGTTTATGCATTTTGTTAGGACATGGTTTTTCAAATTGTTTATGCTCTTTTACGGGCAATGTCTGCGTTTCTTCTGCAAAAGCCTGTGTTGATACCGTAAGAGCCAAAACTCCTGCTAATAATAAAATTTTCTTCATATTTTTACCCTTTCTATTTTTTATAATAAGTCTTCCAGTTCCTCTGCTAACTGTTTTTTTGCATTGTAAAGTCTTGATTTTATTGTACCTACCGGACATTTATATTTTGCTGCAGCTTCTTCATATGTATGTCCGTAGACTTCACAGTACAAAATTACTTCTTTAAATTTTGGCTTTAAACTATTGATTGCCTGAGTAATACGTTTTTGTCTGTCATTTGTGATAAGTCTTAATTCCGGAGTTTCTTTCTTATCTCTTAATGTGTCGAAAGTTGTATCATCTTCTGCGGTAAGCTGTTCCCGCCTTACTACAGCCGATTTCAGGTAATCTTTTGTTATGTTTTTGGTTATTGTTGATATCCAGCCTTTTACGCTGCCTCGTTCTTCGTACTTATCAGAGTTTTTCCAGACTCTTAAATATACTTCCTGTTCGAGATCTTCATTATGTTCGCCTGATATCATTTTTATAATGTTTCTGACATTTTCTTTATTTGATTCTATAATTTCTTTTAAATTCATTAATTCACCATAATTAAACCGTACGAGTCAACAGGCAATCCGTAATCTTCCAGTGTCATCGTTTGCCCGTACATTATAGTATCGTGTATATCGGTATTGAAGTTTACAACCCCTAATGTCGATACAAATAACACTAACGCAAAGGAAGCACACGCCATTTTTAAACGAGCATTATTTCTGCGTTTTTCTTTAATTGATGGTGCAACTTCCTGAATAAGTTCGGAAACCCTTGCCATACGTTCATGTTCAGCCCTGCAATCTTCGCAGGTTTCAATGTGAGCCAGCAAGCGTTCTTCGTCACCGAATGTCATTAGTCCTTCATATTGTTTGCATTTTTCTTTCATGTTTTTAACCTATATATCATTATAACGAAATTAATTTTTAATTGTTCATTTTTTAAGAAAATATTTTTACATGTTAATATTTGTAAAACTAACACCCGAATTTTTAAAGATTTCTATAATATAGTCGTTATGCCATGATGTAGTATTTTTTTTGGAGAAAAGAAAATGGCAGACGAATTCGGCATAAATAACGGCGGACAGCAGGAACGTTTGGAAAAGTTCAAGCACGGCGTCCGTAAAGAACAATTAGACGATAAGCATAAAAAGCTCTTCGATATCTTTGACGTGAATAAAGACG
>JAFXXK010000024.1 GCA_017542305.1 bacterium | reverse complement strand
TTTGAAGGAATATATATTTCTGTAAGTTTCACTTTCTTTTTTTCTGACAATACAATTGTATCTCGTAAGTGTAATGTTCCACTGTAAAGACGCAAATAAACTAATCTTTGCTTATGGTCTGTATATTCAATTTTAAAAACTCTAATTCTAAAATCGCTCCACTTGTATAAAGCAGACTTTGCAGGTTAGGTGGAGTATCTAAAAATTTTAATATATGGCAAGATTTATAAAGTTAGAAAGTATAAACGATGCCGCCGTTTATACCCATATTATTAATTTTTTGCCGATTTCAACAAACTTCCTGTGCAAAATGCACAAACCGACCGTTCTTTTACACTTGCCAAAATTTATCGGATTTTACATATCTTGTTATTAGAGCTTCCAAAAAGTCATAAAACATATAGCCCGAATTTTTCTTAAATTCAGAGCCTTTGCATTCCATGCCGTTATTAAGGTTTTTTGCTACTAATTGCCGGACATTTTCTGCGACTTGTTTTATAGATATTTCTACGGTTTGGTCAGGTGCTATCTTGTGAAATTCATCCATAACACTTTTCGTAAAATCAACATCATCGCATATATGCATTAGTTGTTCCACTTCCGGGCTTTTAACTACTATTTTCGCACCAAACATCGGCTGATTATTACGAACATTATTGGCAGGTTGTAACAACATATATCTACTCCGTTATATTTTGTACTATATATAAAACGGATAAAAAATTTTTTTGCTAATTTTATTCTAATTTGGACAAAAAAAGACAGCAAAATGCTGTCAGTTTTTTATAATATATTATAGTACAACTAATATTTAATTAGCATTTTTATCATAAGCTAAAGATTCGATTTGAGAACAGTTCAGAGCTATTCTGTAATTATCTTTAGTCGTGAAAATAAGTAATTTATCTTCTTCGTCAACTATAACATTTGCGGTTTGGGTATCAAATTCATAAATACGACCGCTTGCTGCCGTTACCCTATATGTTCTGTTTAAATCTGACTGATTAAATGATATCTTTGAATAATAACTCATAAGCCAACCCCTTTTTAATTTATTTTGTACCTATACCCATAAATAAGTATCATAATAAACAGCCTGTAAAAAAATTACAAATTTATTACAAAAGTTTTACATATAAAAAACATTAATACTATGAAATAATCTTGACAGATTAAATTGTTTACTTTACACTTTAAAACAAGGAAATTAAAAGGAAAGTATTTTGAACACACATTCGGTTAAAAATATGAATATGATGGCTATGATGTGCATGCAGATGATGAGCATGCCGACTTTAGCCTGCCGAATGTAATTGTTTCACAATAAATAAGGATAAGGTTAAAGCCGGCGATAAGGATTAAAAGTCACATCAGTCGGCTTTTTTATTGCGTATCAGATTTTTATTTAAAAGGGAACAATTCAAAATGACATTTTCATACAACGTAAACAATAAACTTCAATCAAACATAAATTTTCAATCAGCAGGCTCAAAAGCCGCAAAGTTATCGGAAGAACTTACATCTAATTTGACCAAAAGGCAAAGACTTTTAGCCAAAATAATTGACTTAAAAGAGGGAGATTCCGGATTATCTCATACGAGGTTTGCACAGGCAACCATTACAAACTGGTTCCCAAAAGCCATATTTGCCAGAAGTATTGCAGATTTATCGGAAGTAACATTTCTGGAATTTTTCGAAGGTGCATTATTTTTCTACCTGCCATCACTCGTAGGCGAATATTTTTCAAGAAGAAAAGTATTTAACAAAGCATTACCAAAAGACCTGCACGGAGAAGTTTCAAAATCCGTAAGTGATATTGTAAAAGCAGGCGGCAAAAATGCGCAAAAACTCTTGCCGGCAAAAGCTGCAATTGTTCTTAGTTGTGCCGCAATTCCCGCAGCGGAATATGCTCTGAGTTTTGCAAAAAATCTGTTTACGTTAAAGATGTTTAATCAGGCTGATTTTACCAGCGTTGCAAATTTGGATAAACAAAAAAGCGGTGAAGACAATACAAAACAGGAAAAAGTTGAAAAAAGTGCAAAATCACATCTTAAAAAAGCCGGAGCATTTTCTTTCGGAGCATTTGCATTGAGCCTGCTGCTCGGAACTGCAGGTCAAAAAAGTAAAAGTGTTGCAAAAGCTTGCGAATATTTCTTAAATCCGGGAGCAAAATTGTATAAAGGTTTGGAAAAATTCGGAGTAAAAAATCAGAAGCTTGAAAAGTTCCTGAACAAATATATAAATCTCGATTTTGCAAGAAAATCTGACGGCAGCTTGGCTTTAGGTAACGGACAACTTGCTGTAACCGTTATCTCAGGCGTATTCGGTTATTTTGGTGCAGCAAAAGACAGAGGTAAATTGGACGTTCAGGAGGTTGCAACAAGAGTTCCCATTATTGCAGCATACACAATTTTTGGAAGCACATTATTCGATGAAGGATTCAAAAAGATTCTTCATAACGACAGAAAACATACAGAAATACTGAAATATGACAAAAAAGCACAAGAATACACTGTAGCGGCATTGAATGACATTCCGAGAATAGCAAGAGAGGCCGTAAACGGTGATGAGAAACTTCTGAAGGGTAAAATTCAGGAATTATTCAAAGGGAAAGCTAAAATAGCAATGGTTCCGTTCTTCTTTAGTCTTGGTGTTGTTGGTGCCTTATTATCACTTGTTAGCAGAATTCTGACACAGTACAGATACAATCACCAACAGGAAAACAAGGCAACAAAAATTTAAATTTTTCTGCATATATCATATAAATTCACTAATTGCAAAGCTTTGTAAGCTTTGCTTCTTTTTAGTTGAGCTTTTTTGAAACCCATTCTTCAAATATTTTAAGCGGACTGCGGGTTAAAGCTAATGACCAGGCCGGAACAGGTTTTGTAACAACGGTTCCCGCACCGACATTTGCACCTTCTTCTACCGTAACAGGTGCTACAAGTACGGTATTTGAGCCGATTTTAACATTGTCCTTCAATACTGTTTGGCTCTTTGTTTTGCTTATCGGATCGTAGTTTGCGGTAATTGTACCTGCCCCGATGTTAACGTGTTCACCGAGTTCGCTGTCCCCGATGTAGGATAGATGTCCGACATTTGTATTTGATTTGATGTGGGCTTTTTTAACCTCGACAAAATTGCCGATTTTAACGTTATCGTCAACGGTTACTCCGCCTCTGAGGTGTGCGCATGGTCCGATTTTACATTTTTGACCGATTTTATTTTTGCCCTCAATGTATGTTGACGGATAAATTATTGTATCCTGTCCTATTTCCGTATCTGCGCTAATCCATGTGGAAGCCGGATCAACAATTGTTACTCCGTTAACCATCAAATTATTTAATACTCTGTCGGTTAAATATCTTGTTGCCTGTGCAAGATTTACCCTTGAATTAATCCCGTAAATTTCTTTATTATCTTCCAAAATATAAGCATTTACGTTAAGATTGTTTTTCTTGCCCCATTCAATAATATCGGTCAGGTAATATTCGCCCTGAGCATTGTTGCTGGTTAATTGTGAAAATGCAGACTTAATTTTACCCCAGTTTAAACAGTAAATTCCTGCGTTAACCTCTTTTACGGCTTTTTGTTCGGGAGTTGCATCTTTTTCTTCAACGATACATTTCAAAGTATTATCGGCTTCTCTTATAATTCTGCCGTAATTTGTCGGATCGTCAAACAGTGTGCTCATAACCGTTAAGTCTGATTTTACGGAGTTATGATATTCTACAAATTTCTTTAAAGTTTCTTCCGTAATCAGCGGAGTATCTCCACATAAAATCAGAACAAGTCCATCATAGTTTTCAAGATACGGACAAACCATAGAAACTGCGTGTCCCGTACCTAACTGTGGTGATTGGAGAACGGTTTTGGCATTGTCATAATTCTTTTTGACAAATTCTTCTACTTCTTCAGCGTGATGCCCTACTATTACAAAGTTTTCGTTCGTTATATTTTTAACGTTATCCAAAACATAACCGAGCAAAGTTTTTCCGTAGATTTCGTGTAAAACCTTCGGGGTATCGGATTTCATTCTTGTACCCTTGCCTGCCGCTAAAATTACTGATTTTATATCCATTTTCCTCTCTCCAATCTATAAGAAGATATTACAAAATGCAAAAGTAAGTGTCAAGTTGAAGTAAATCTTTGCATTAAAACTTGTCTATGATATGATAAACATAGAGAGTTACACTAAAATTAAAGGAAGTAAAGATGACACAAGAACAAACATTAACACCTAATTCGGCAGGTGATCAAATCAGACAAATCAGAATACAAAAACTTGCGGATTTGGCTGACAAAAGCGTTAATCCGTATCCGTATGTATTTAATAAAACAGCTGATGCTGCTGAATTACAGGAAAAATATAAAGACATAGAACCGGGAGTTGAAACAGAAGACGAATATTCCGTTGCCGGTCGTGTTATGGCTGTCCGTAACAGCGGTATGTTTATCGATTTGATGGATGCATCAGGAAAAATCCAGATATTTTCACACAAGCAAAACCTGAGTGAAGACCAGATGCAGATTTTAAAACTTATCGACATTGGTGATATTGTCGGATTTACAGGAACTATCAGAAGAACTCCGAGAGGTGAATTATCAATTAAAGCTACAAAATTAACAATGCTTTCAAAATCACTTCTTCCGCTGCCTGAAAAATTCCACGGACTGACTGATGTTGAAACAAGATACAGACAACGTTACGTTGACTTAATCGTAAATGAAGAAGTTAGAGATACTTTAAGAAAAAGAAGTTTGATAATCCAAAAAATCAGAGAATTTTTAACAAAGAGAGGATTTTTGGAAGTTGAAACTCCAATGTTACATCCTCAGGCAGGCGGTGCTAATGCACGTCCGTTTATTACTCACCACAATACACTTGATATGGATATGTTCCTGAGAATAGCTCCTGAGCTTTACTTAAAGAGATTGATGGTTGGCGGAGTAAGCGAAAAGATTTTTGAAATCAACAGAAGCTTCAGAAACGAAGGTATTGATGTCCGCCACAACCCTGAATTTACTATGATGGAATTGTATCAGGCTTATGTTGATTATAACGAAATGATGACATTAACCGAAACTTTGGTTTCAACCGTTGCTCAGGAAGTTCTCGGAACTATGAAAATCAATTTCCAGGGTAAAGAAATTGACTTAACTCCTCCATGGGACAGAAAGACCATGATAGGTGCAATTAAAGAAAAAACAGGCATTGATTTTTCAACCTGCTTCACATTAGAAGATGCAAAAGATAAAGCAAAATCCTTGGGTATCGACCCTGAAGACTGCGATAACTGGGGTAAAGTTATTGATTTAATCTTTGAAGAAAAAGTTGAACCGTCATTAATTCAGCCTGTTCACATTTATGATTACCCGAGAGATATCTCACCGTTAGCGAAAGTTCACAGAGATAACGACAGACTAACCGAACGTTTTGAAACCCGTGTCAACGGTTGGGAAATTGCAAATGCATTCTCTGAATTAACTGATCCTATCGACCAAAGAATGAGATTTGAAGCTCAAATGCAGGCAAAAGCAAACGGTGACGACGAAGCGATGCCTATTGATGAAGATTACATTTGCGCTCTCGAACACGGTGCACCTCCGATGGGCGGTTTAGGTTTAGGTATAGACAGACTTGTTATGTTATTAACAGACTCTCCGTCTATCCGTGATGTAATCGCTTTCCCGACATTGAAAAAACGTCAGTAAACAACAAAACAAAATATAAAAAACGGAAAACCGGGTTTTCCGTTTTTTATTGCAAAATTTCTAAAAATTTATATAATATAAATTATAGGATGTTTTTATGTTGGAAAAAGAATTTAAAGTATTAGAGAATAAGTTTTTTGACGATAATGTAAACATGCACGACTTGTTGGAAGAAACAACTGGTTTGCTTGAACAGGATCCCGAAAACAGAAAAGGCTTGTTTTTAAAGTTTAATATTTTACTTGAGCTGAAAGAGTATGAAAAGTGCATAGAATTATGTGATTCAATGCTTGAAAGACAGCCTGATGATGCGGAAGCTATTACTGCAAAATCTACTATATTAATTGAATACGGACAATTTAAACAGGCTATTGATTTGTGTCAGCACGCAATTAACATAGATGACAAATGTCTTGATGCATATTTCAACTGGGATACCGCGTATAATCGCAGCGGAGATAAATTCCTGCCCAAACCGCCTCCGATTCCGAAAAGCAAAGGAACTTATTGCTGCGGTGTTATAATTATTGCGTTTCTTGCAGGTTTAATTTTCCTCGCAATAAAACTCCTTGTATATCTGAGCAAATCGGTAAATTATACCTACTAATAAATTTACTTTACTTTACAGTTTGTATTATTAAAATAAAAATGCTACCATAAAATTACGATCGGGGGAAGCATGCTTGAGGACAAGTTAATAGAGATAGAGGAGAAGATTTTTCTTGACGATGCAGATTATGACGGTATCGTTAAAGAACTTGATGCTATTATTGAGCAAGACCCCTCAAACAAACGAGCTTTGGAACTTAAATATTTTGCGTTTTTTGCTAATGAAAAATATGAAGAATGTATTACAGCATGCGATAAAGTAATAGAATTAGACTCTGAGAATGTTGATGCACTGAATTTCAAAGCATCATCTCTGCTTCAAATAGATAAAACCGATGAATGTATCAAAGTATGTGATATTTTACTTAAGGTTGATCCTTACAATATGGATGCCAAAGAGTTAAAAGAACGCTCCGAAACAATGAAAACATTGTTGGAGTTGTCACTTTTTAATGAATCCTCTGAAGCTTTGGAATTTGAAGACCCCATACCGGATAATCAGGTAAACCCTCCGGCTAAAGAAGAAAAAACGGCTGAACCTGCACCTTCACTTGAAGTACCAACTATTGAGACAGCCCCCGAATTTACTATAGAATCTGAAGGCTCGGAAGAACCGGAGTTTGTTGAAGAACCCGAATATATAGACGAGCCGGAATTTATAGAAAATTCGGAAAATGGAGAAGAACCTGAATATTTGATAGACATTGATTCGGAAGAAGAACCGACTCTTGTTATAGATTCAGATGTTCCTGAGGAAAAGAAACCTGCAGCAGCACCTGAACCCCCTATAACGCCAAAGCCGCCGGTAAAACCCACCCCCACAGTAAGACCAAATCCTCCAATAAAACCTACCCCTCCAACAGCACCAAAAACTCCGGCGAAACCTATTCCTGTTCCGCCGCAAAAGCCTGCTGCTCCGGCAATTCCTAAGCAGACTCAGCAAATTAAAGAACAAGTCAAAGCTCAGGCTACGGCAAGAGCAAAAGCTCAAGTCCAAACTCCGCCTAAAGAAAAATCCGAAATACCAGCAGTTACAGGGAAAAAGAAACGTAAAAAGAATTTGGTTATACGTTTCATAATCTATTTTATTTTGCCTTTAGCACTCATATTCTATTTTCAACCAACTTCGGAAACAATGAAATGCAGCGGCGATGCATACAGCTGTAAAATTGAACATACCTTCTTGGGTAACATAAAGTGGAATGAAGAAATCAACTTGTCTCCGGAAGTAATAATTTCCGAAAAGTCCACCCATATCCCACTAAAAGTATATGAAAAACATAATACTTATCCTATTTATACTACGGATAACGGTCAGCAGAAATCTCCATTCATTTATTATGCATTTTCTTCTTCTGATATAACCGCAAACGAAGAATTTTTAAGAAGAGAAACCGATAAACTGCAAAAATATATCAATGACCCGAAACTTGGCTATTATCTTTCCAGCAGAGCAGGTTCTTATGATATTACATTAATTGTTATTGTATATCTGCTGTTGGCATTGATACTATTTATCAAAGATGCCATTGATTATTCAAGAGATGATTAAGATTTTGCTTTTGACGCTGCAACCTTGTATATTAATTCAAGCTGCTTCGGAATAAGGTCGCTTTGTTTGTAACTTTTTAATATAGTCTCTCTTGCATTCTCCCTGATAAAGTTATATTTTTCCCTGTTATCCAAAACATCATTAATTTTTTCAACAAGTGCATCAACATCAAAGAAATCTGTCAGAATTCCGTTATAATTATCCTTCATAATTTCCGTTACCGGCGGAGTATCGGAAGCAATTATACGGCAGCCGATTGCCATAGCTTCAAGAAACGACCACGAAAGCACAAACGGATATGTAAGATAAACATGAGCCGTAGAAACCTGCAGCAAATTCACATAATTATTATATGTTTGCAAACCAGTAAAATGCAGTCTTGACATATCATACTCATGTTCTCTGAGCATTTTCTTTTTAAATGTATCATTATTAGGCAAATGTTTGCCGTAACAAACTCTGTCCTCGCCACCGACAATTACATGAAGATTCGGGCGCTGTTTCTGCAATATTGAAACAGCCTCCATAAATTGCGGAAATCCGCGATATTCTTCCATTCCACGGGTAGCGTATGTAAGCACCTCATCCTGCGTAGTTAATACAAGATTTTTTTTATCAGGAACTTTGAATTTTACGTTTTCATCAGGCTTGCAATAATTTGTGTTTATGCCGTCATGCAAAACTGTCACTTTATTATGAAACTCCGGCGGAATTTGGGCTTTCTGCCATTGTGTCGGGCACAATATACAATCAGCCTTAACCAAATCAAGCAAAATATGAGCATTTCTGCAAGTAAGGAGTGCCTTTTCATCAACATCTAACTCTTCTCGACCGAAATCCACATCCGAATTTACATAGTTATAATACCACTCGACATAAGCGATATAAGGAACATCCGGGAAAATTTCTTTGACGAACAGCGGACTGCCCCATGAATGTCCTATAATTACATCTGGTTTAAACCCTGAATTTTCAAGTGCAATAAGAACCTCCGCAGCGGATTGACCATGTATAATGGACTCTTCAAAAAATCGGGTATAGCGATGGCAATTGTCTGGGACTTTACGTTTTAAGTTATAGACAAGTTTTTTAACACCAGCATAAGTCCTTGTTTCCGTATTATTAGTTACAAAAATCACTTCATTTCTTTTATCTTTGGTCAATTCCTCAATAATATACCTGAACTGAGCCGGGAAATTACGGTGTAAAAACAAAATATTCATACAAAGATATTATTATTAACAATAAGTAATTTCAAGAAATACTAAAAAATGTAACTAAGAAACAGGGAAAACATTTTGAATTATATTGAAGTTTTGGGAATTTTAGTATAGAATAAAATCAATGGCTTCGTAGCTCAGTAGGATAGAGCGGCGGTTTCCTAAACCGCGTCTTGCCCGCGTTCGAATCGCGGCGGGGCCATTTTTTAACTTATAAAAATATTTTCTGCAAGCGATGAGAACGCACCGAACGGAGTTCGGTCAGCGTTCGAGCGTGAGCGAGCTGAGTGCGGAGGCTTATTTGTGTAATAAACGAAGTTTATGAAACAAATAACCGAAGACACGTTATAAGCGAGCGAACAAGATAATCGCGGCGGGGCCATTTTTTAATTTATAAAAAGTGATACGAGCGATGAGAACGCACCGAACGAAGTTCGGTCAGCGTTCGAGCGTGAGCGAGCTGAGTGCGGAGGCTTATTTGTGTAATAAACGAAGTTTATGAAACAAATAACCGAAGACACGTTATAAGCGAGCGAACAAGATAATCGCGGCGGGGGCATTTTTTAACTTATAAAAAGATTTTCTGCAAGCGATGAGAACGCACCGAACGAAGTTCGGTCAGCGTTCGGAACGAGCGAGCTGAGTGCGAAGCCTTGAGGCTTATTTTCAAACTGCCCGCAGAACATATAAGGCTTAATCAGAGTCACATCTAAGGTGTAGATTCTTTTTAATATAATTGACTGTCTTATATAACTCGATTGAATGTGAGGCTTTGATTAGTATTGTACAATTGTCGTTTATCAAATTTGGAAGTTTTTGATTTAGCTGCTCAACATCATTAAATACAACTGCATTTTCTAATTCAGAGGCTAATTTTGACATAATTTCGCCAACTAAAATAATTTTCTCGGGATTAATTTGTTTAATATATTCAATCATATCAAAGTGCTGTTTTTCGGTTTCTGTGCCACCTTCGGCCATATCACCAAGTATAAGAATTTTATTCTCTCTGTCTCCATAAAGTTTATTAAAACTCTTGAGTGAAAATTTCATAGAAAGAGGATTTGCATTAAATGATTCATCAACAATAGTTATATATTTATCTCCGTTAAATTTGCCTGAGATAACCTCTCCCCTCCCGGACAATGCCTTAAAGTTTTTTAAACTTTCATAGTCAATCGGCAGCTCCATCACATATAATATTGCCGATACTATTGCAGCATCAAGCAGGATATGCGTCGGAACAGGTTTTTCGCTAAAGTGATATTTTTTTCCAAATACAGTAATATTATTGGTATCATCAATTTTAATATCAGCATCATCACTTTCGCCAAAAGTTATTATACGACAATTTTTCTTGCTCGCCGCTTCATATACATAATCAAAAAAATCCATTTCTTTATATAAAATTGCGACACCGTCAGGTTTTATATAATCAAATATTTTAGCTTTTTCAACAGCGACATTCTTGAATGGCTGGGTCGGTTTTAAGTGTACAGGGGCAAGATTAGTTATAACTGCGATATTAGGCATGGTTAACAGAGAGTTAAAAGTCATACCGCCGCCAAGCGAGGTTTCATTCAGCCAGCATTTTGCATCTTGTCTGTAATTTGTCATATTCCAGGCAATACCAAAATTTGTATTTGCTTGATTTAAATTTGCCTCTGCATTATATTTTTCAAGAGCAGTATAGCACATTTTTGTAGTTGTTGATTTACCGGCAGAACCGGTAATATCAATAACTTTGCCGGCATATTTTGACCTTTTATACCTTGCCATAGCAAAAACTGCTTTATAAGGGTTTTCAACTTCTATAACAGGACAATTGTATTTTTCGAGAGCTTTTGCATCTGTAGTTATAAATGCTCTTGGAGTAATTTTATCAAGATGCTGAACGGGAATACCCTTTTGTTCATTAGGTAAACGGACAAGTGCAATGCAATCATTATCGAATTTAACGTAAGTAACTCTGACACCGGACGCAGGTTCAAAGTTATCGCTAAAATTATATAATTTTGCATTCGGCAATGCTGCTCTTATATTCTTTAATGTCCAATAATTACTACTTGTCATAAAATACCTTGATTTTTCATATATTTTGCAAAATCTTCACGACGCCACTCAATATTTGAGCGAATTTTTCGAGCAGGAACTCCCGCAATCAGAATATTATCTTCATCAAATTTTTTATTCACCAGAGACATTGCACCAATAACACAACCATCGGGGATTCTTGAACCTTTTAAAATCATAGAGCGCATACCAACCCAAACATTATTACCGATAAATATATCTTCAGGGGCGTTAATAAGTTCTCCCGTTTCTCTGTCCAAAATTATATGTCCATCATTATTCCGAACCATAATTTCACGAGCAAACATACACTCATCACCAATATAGATATTTTTACCATTTTTCGCAACAATATTTATATCACGATAGGCACTCATTCCTGAACCGACAGATATTTCAGAACCACCCTCAATGCCAAATGTAGTATGCCTGATATAACGGTGCATTGTGCTTTTTAAAGAAAATTTGTTGTTATTTCCGTCAATAACGATAGAAGAATTAATAAAATTTACAGGTAATTCTATTCTTATCAGATTATTATTCCCATTAATATTGATAGACAACCCGTTAATTTTAATATTTTCTAATTCCTGCTGGTCTTTAATAAATATAATTTTATTATCAGAACCGTTAATTTTATATTTATCAAACATAACTGCCCTCATATTAAGGCTAGCATTTTTAAACAATAAATGCAATAAATTAATATTTATAGCAATTTAAAATTTTACTAAAGATGTAGGGTTATATTTCCCCAGATTAATGACAAAATTTTTAACAGGTGCGAAAACAGACTTGCCGAAATAATCAACCTGTCTGCAATATTTTATTTACATATAGCAAAAAATATTTTTGCTATTAAATAGGCAGATAGCAAATATGCGGTTGTAAAATTTTATTACAAGAGTAGCAAATTTATTTTTTCTCGTGTTATTATAAAATCAAGAAAAACAAAGGACATAAATGGACAGATATTACTCAAAACGATTTAGACGATTTATTTAGTGTTGATTGGCAAAATTGCCGACCAACACAATTTGAGTTTTTGTTATTACTATCAGTACATTTATGAAAGGAGCATTATTATGCTAATCAATTCTATTGGGTGCATTAATTCTATGTGCCAAAACAACACTATTTCAAATCACAAATCAAAACCAATGACAAACAACAAAGTGTCATTCGGTCGTAGCATTAGTTATTATACGGCTTTAATGGATGCAGAACATTCTAAAGGATGTATAGAAAGCAGTAAAGCGGTATTAAAATATTTATCTGAAAAAATCATGCCAAAACGCAGAGTACCCAAAGACGGAGTTTGGGGTGTTGTCGGTTCTAAATTAAATAATATGATTACAAGCGGTGAAATTAATCCCGAAAAATTAACCGATTACAAAATACGAAAGGTACATATAGAAGTGCCTTATGAGGGTAAAAATTATTCACATCTTGAAAGGGTATTACGCAGAACATTCACGCAAGATAACGGACAAATCAAATACTATCAAGACCTTTATCCAAATGGCAAATTAGAAACCACTATTGTAAAAAGAAATCCGACAGGCGAATTAATATCTGATAACAGTTGGATTGAAATGGCAGGGTAGGGGTAATTTGAAAAATAGGAAGGGATTTTTCACTTCCTGTTTTTTAGATAGCAAATTTTATTTTTACAGGTTTTAAACATAGTAAAATAAAGAAATATAAGGAGTAAATAATGATAAAAATTAATCCAATCAAGACTATCGCATTAGCAACTGCATTAACAGCAGGAACTGTTTGTGTTGCGCAAAACAGAATGCAAGGCACTACCAAGCCGTTAGTTACCGCAACGCAAAATCAAAATGGTAAAGAGATATATAACGAATTAATGAAATTAATTGAACACCCTGAGCCAAAAGTTGTTCCGGGACGAATATGGGGAACTCGCACAATACACCCTATTGATAAGGATAAAATTTTGGCAACATATAAAAAAGTTAATGCAAACAACGTAAAAGATTTTTTACAACCGCTAAATAAAGACGATGATAAGGCTTTTTGGACTATGTATAGACGTGTAGCAAAAGCTGTTTATAACGATAATCCACGCTATGCTGGGAAATCAGAAGTAAGAGACCATATGGTTTATATACTAAGAGATTTAGCAAATAAATATGGAAATAATGTAGAAAGTTATATTAAGGATCAAGCACGTTGGGCTGATGACACAGAATATTTCCAACATTATATTCAAGATGCCTTCAAGAAAGCAATTCGTCATTATTAATATAAAATAACTTGAAGATAACAATATTGATTAAAAGGAGCAAAATAAAATGCAAGTACAAAGAATTCAAAACAACAACAATTACAACACTTCAAACAGACAGAATTTTACCGCAAAATTTTCAGAAAAAGAAATTGTTTCTTTAGCAAAAGGAGCAAAAGAAACTTATGGTGCAGCAGGAATTCCAATGTTAGATGTTTTATTAGGGTATTTGGAAAAAATTGGGGGAAAAGTTGCACATATTAAATCTAAAAAAACAGAGGGTGTTCTTGGTTGTACGGTAAATAACAAAGCTCTTGCTATTGACAATAAAACAGTTCT
>JAFXXK010000023.1 GCA_017542305.1 bacterium | reverse complement strand
GTCAGACCTAAAAATCTGGCTTGAGATGCTGCCATACCCATGGTAACTGTCCCTTTCGTTTAATTTCCGTACTATCTTCTACGGCATTTTTCTTTAAAACTTTAGGGATTTTATTCGTTTTGTTACAATTTTGTTACAAAAGCTAAAATATGTCTAAACCGAGATCAAGGGTTGGGGCTTTTGCTACAATTGCACTTGAAGAAATTATATCGACTCCGCATTCCGCAATTGAGCGAACGGTATCTAATGTTACATTTCCGCTTGCTTCAACAAGAGCTTTTTTGTTAATAATCTGGCAAGCTTCTTTCATCATCTCGCATGACATATTATCAAGCATTATAATATCGGCTCCTGCATTTACAGCTTCTATGACTTGTTCTAAAGTATCACATTCAACTTCGATTTTATGTGCATGTGAAATATTATTACGCAGCTGCTTAACTGCATCTGTTATAGACCCTGCGAATTTAATGTGATTATCTTTAATCATTGCACAATCTGAAAGGTTAAATCTGTGTAATGCTCCGCCGCCTGTTTTTACCGCATATTTTTCAAAGGCTCTAAAATTTGGGGTAGTTTTTCTTGTATCAACAATTTTTACGGGTAAATTACCGATAGCTGTCTGATATTTATTAGTTTCTGTTGCTATTCCGCTCATTCTTTGAATATAATTAAGCGCAACTCTTTCTCCCATTAGAACGGCTCTTGCAGGACCATTTATATCCGCAATTTTATCACCTTTTTTAATCCGGTCACCATCTTTACAGTAAAATTTTATTTCCATATCCGGTGACAAAATCTTATAAACGGTTTTGAAAACTTCGCATCCGCATAATATCCCTTCAACTCTGGAATCAAGACAAGCCTGTAATGTATCGTTTTCACCCGTCAGATTTTCTGTCGTAATATCCCCGAAGCCAATATCTTCGTTTAATGCTGATTTAATATGGTCTTCAATATAAAAACTACTTAGCAAAACAAATTTCTCCTTCATACTTTGTCGTGTAGCTGTGTTCTGATTCCTCGTTTGTTTGCAGATAATCCAGTCTATAATGCGCTCCGCGGGATT
Organism: bacterium; assembly: GCA_017542305.1. Taxonomy (GTDB): domain Bacteria; phylum Cyanobacteriota; class Vampirovibrionia; order Gastranaerophilales; family Gastranaerophilaceae; genus UBA1221. The sequence goes on along the minus strand of JAFXXK010000023.1, from coordinate 14,733 downwards.
CTTTTCTGTTTAAAGCACTCATTGTAATAAGTTTGGCAACTGTAAGCATATTTTTAAATTCATATTCGGCTTTTGTTTGGCATTTACCTGTTCTGGGGAATTTACTGCTTAATCGTTCCAGCTTATCCAAACCTTCTTTAAGTGTCTTTTCATCTCGCAGAATGCCTGTGTGATTCCACATAATGTCCTTAAGTTCATTTTTTAGCGCGGTAACATCAATAGGTCGAAAATCTTCCGTTACTGTGTAGGTATCAATTTCGGCTTTTATTGTTTCATCAATTTGTTTCGGTGCGTTAAGATAAGCGGTTTTAAGATAATTAGCCACTTCATAAGCGCATACTACACATTCAAGTAATGAATTGCTGGCGAGCCTGTTTCCTCCGTGTAAACCTGTTGAAGAAACTTCTCCAATTGCAAAAAGACCGTTTATTGAAGTTCTTCCTTCAATATCCGTTTTTACACCACCCATATAGTAGTGCGCTGCAGGTGCTACCGGAATAAAATCCTGTGCCATATCAATCCCGTGTTCTTTGCATTTTTTTGAAATGTTGGGAAATCTTTTTTCGATTTTATCCTTAGGAATACAGGTTGCATTCAAGAAAACATTGTTTGTATTGTTCTTTTTCATTTCGTTGTAATTTGCACGGGTAACAATATCTCTCGGGGCGAGTTCTTTTCTTGAATCGTAATTCTGCATAAACTCAATTCCGTCTGCATCAACAAGTTTTGCGCCTTCTCCTCTTACCGCTTCCGAAATAAGAAATCTGTTTTCTTCATCATCAAAAGCAAGAGCGGTCGGGTGGAATTGAACAAATTCTAAATCCTGCATTACGGCACCTGCATTATAAGCTAATGCAATACCGTCTCCTGTTGCTCCGGATGGATTTGTTGTATATTTATATAATTGCCCTATGCCTCCTGTTGCAAGTATTATTGCCGGTGCATATATCGTTTCGTATTCTTTTGTTATGTCGTTAAATACTACGACTCCGCGGCAGTCTTTTTCGGAATTTATAAGTAATTCAACCGCAACGGTTTGTTCGTATATTTCAATATTTTTATTAGATGAAACTTTACGGCATAATGCCTGTTCTATCATTCTGCCTGTTGCATCTCCTCCTGCGTGAAGAACTCTGTTTACGCTGTGTGCAGCTTCAAGGGTAAAAGTTAATTCTCCTTTTTCGTTTCGGTCAAATTCAACACCGAAATTCAGTAAATCTTTTATAACTTTGTCCGAGTTTTCCGAAATAAATTTTACGGTATTAAGTTCGCTGAGCCCTGCGCCTGCTTTAAGAGTATCGCTGATATGAGATTCCGTAGAGTCTTTAAGGTTTTCTTTCAGAACGCCTACCATCCCGCCCTGAGCATATCTTGAATTGCTTTCCCCGAGCTTTGATTTTGTTATAAGCAGAAGTCCGTCAGGTAAATTTGCCTGTTGTTCTATTTTTAATGCGGCATAAAGTCCTGCAATACCGCTTCCTATTACTACCGTAGAATATTTTGAATATTTCATATCTGCCTCAACATTAATTGTATTGGTAACACTATTATACCTTAAAAATTTATTTTATGCATTAATTTTTTATAAAGATATTTATTTTTCTATTATTGAATAGGCATTTATATCACGGCAGTTGTATTTGGGAATATAGTCAACATTATATCTTTCTGCTATGAGCCTAATTGCATTTGTTGCGGAAATTATAATAATTTTTGTATTTTTGTATGCCGGAATTTTTTGAATTTGTTCTACAAGCCATTCTCCTGCATAAAGCGGCAGAAAGTCGCTTTCCATCTGTAAATCGGTTAAGATAACATCGTAAGGCTCATCTGCGTTTAAGTACAGTTTTTCATTAGCTGAATTTGCAAAATCTGCGGTTTCTATTTCAAATTTTTCCGGAAACAGTTTTTGAACTGCATCGGTATGATAATTTCTCCAGCTTGCGGAGTCATCTACAATAAGCATTTTCTTCATATTTTTACTATACCATAAAATATTTTAGACATCCGACACTTGTCAAAAGTATAAATATATGATATACTATTTATGTGTATAAGTGGAGGTTAGGAAATGGCGAAAATCTTAGTTACAATGCCTGATGCTTTTTTAGATAAAGTAGACGGATTAGCAAACGATGAACAAAGAACCAGAAGCGAATTAATTCGTGAGGCTCTCCGTACATACATGCGCAGAGTGTCGACAAGACAGTCTCAGCGTGCTGACGAAAATGCTAAAATTTTAGAAAATTTAATCGGTTAATTTTAAGATTTTTGCTTTTTATAATTTTGCGGTTTTTACCGTGGTTGTTTTAGTGTTGCAAAAATAAATTCAAAAGAACAATATCCTCCGTTTGGGGGATATTGTTCAATTTGTATTAAAGTTTATATTATTTTATACGAACTCCTGTATATAGACATTTTTTATTGGAGCTTCACATGGTAGAACAAACTTTAATGCAACCCGTTTTAAATATAAATAGTGGTGAAAAGACAGATAAGGCAAAGAAATATCTTGAACAGGCAAGAATTTTTCACGAACGTTACCTTATCCGTAAGGATAATTCGGATTTACAGGATGCAATTACAAACTATATTGATGCTGTAAAATATGATCCGACAATTCCGGAAACATATTATCGTTTGGCTACTTTAATGTGGGAGCAGGGACAGATTAGTATAAATACCGCAATAGACCAGTGTAAAACGGCTGTATCTTTGGCTCCAAATAATATGAATGCACACATGTATACCGGATTTTTTATGCAGATGGCGGAGAATTATCCTGAAGCTATAGATGAGCTTAAATCTGCAGTAAAAACGGGTAAGCTGAAATCTGCAAGACCAAGATTGGTATTATCTCAGGCATTTTTGCAAAAAATTAATTCGGGAAGTGTTAATGCCGGTGATTATCTGAATTTCTTATATTACTTCTTATCCGGCAGCGTCATGCTTGCATGGGACAAGCCGCTTCTCAAAATGATATATAAAAAGATGAGCGATGATATTTCTGTATTTACCTACAGTACCGTCGGGCATTTTCTTGAAAAGTTTAAATTGTTTGATAAGGCTGAAAATATATACAAGCAGGCCGTACTCGGAACCCAACATTCTCAGCTTTTCTATGATAAGATTGGTGATTTGGCTTTAAAAAATGATGAAGTAGATTTATGTGCCGATTGCTACAGAAAAGTATTGGAATCAAATCCGTTAAACAGAGAAGTTCTTGTTAAGCTTGCAGTAGTTTTACAGACTTATTTCCCTGAAAATACAGCTGAGGCAATCGAATGTTATGAACGTCTTTTGCAATTTGATATGGATACAGCTTCGATATATTACGAGCTCGGTCATTTGTATTTGCGTAAAGAAGATAAAATTAATTCTGTTAGTGCATTTAAGCTGGCATTGGAAAGAGATACCGAAAATCCGTATTACAATAATTCTTTGGCATTTGCTTATGCCAAAGCTGAGCTGTTTGATGATGCTATTGAATATTATCAAAAGGCAATATCATTGAATCCGGATAATGAATGGACATCTATTGTATGTCAGGCTTTGGGAACAATTTATGCCGAAGAAAAAGGTAATATGCAGGCTGCAGTTGCGACTTATCAGGCAGGAATTATTTTGGATCCAATGAATTATGAGTTGTATATTTCTCTCGGTGATACTTATATGGCGGAATACGATTTGGATAATGCGATTAAGGCATATTGTGATGCTATTATTGTTCAGCCCGATAATTACAGAGGATATTCAAAAGCCGGGATAGCTTTGTATGAAAAAGATTATGTGGAAGAAGCTCTTGTTGCTTATCATAAATCAGTCGAGCTGAATCCGGAGAATGCATTGGCACAAAATAACCTGGGTATAGTCTATTTGGAAGGGTTGATGGATGCGGAAGAAGCTTTGGAATATTTTGAGGAAGCCATAAATCTTGATCCTTCTTATACACTTGCTTATTTTAATGCTGGCAGAGCAAGTCAGGAAATGGGCTTTACTAATGATGCCGCAAACTACTATCAAATGGCTATAGATTTAAACAAGGATTCTCAGGAGCTTGACGAAGAAGATATTCAGCAAAGATTAAGAAGTTTGTTCGATGTATAATTAAGCCGCACCGAATCTTTTCTGGATTTCTTTTATGGCGTTGTCATATTTTTCTGTGGGTAAGCCTATTTTATTTGCCCATGCTTTTATGTTTGAATATAGTTTGATTTCTATTTTAGCACGTTCTATGTTGTCGACCCCGGCTTCAATAGCTTCTTTCACAAATTCATCGTGGTGTTCTTCCATTATCCGAATTTGCTGTTTTACGAGCCCGTCTATCGGTTTGTTTGCTTTTTGCGCTGCTAAAACCTGTTGCATAATGTTTTGACTTTGTATTATCAGTTCGTTTGAGTTTGCCATTTTTGCTCCTTAATCAATTGATGTTATGTGTAATGTTTGGATATACTTGCTTAATTCTTCCAGCGGAATTTTTGTTACTGTAGATGCACTGTGCGGATTATTTATTGTTACCAACCCTGTTTCTTCATCATAAGCTATGATTTCATAGGCATGTGTCGATACAAGATTGTATTCTTGTAAGAAGGTGCTTTCTTGTGCCGATTGCGGTTTGGATCTTGTTCCAAAGTGTAGTATTGCAGTTTTATTGTTCAGTACATTTTTGATTATATTCAGATGTTTGTTTTCTGAGTACATTATATAAGCAGTTGCTTTGGAAAGTGTTCTTCCTAAATTTTTACCTTTGTTTTCTAATCCTAATAATTCACTCATTGCCGTTGAACTTTTACCGCTTTGGATACGCTGCATAAGCGAATATGTGTTTAAACTTTCGTCTAATACAGGCAAATAGTCCAATTCTGGTTCTCTCAGCGCACATTTAGCATAAGCTTGTTCAAGCATTTGGATACCTTTACAACCGATAATATGTGCAGCAAAGTTATCCAGCTGGATTTCTCCGTTTTCAAAGGTTGTAGAGCCTTTATAATCTTCATAGCCCTTGATGGTTACTATGATATCATTGCCTTCCATCCTGAAGGATTTATATAACTCTGCTCTTGCAAGCGGATTTCTCATACAGGCAGAAATTGCACTAACAAGATAACAGTCGCCTAATCTGCCCTGGACGGATGCGAATCTTTCAACCGGAGGGAATAATTCAAGAAATTTTTCTTTTGTCATTGCCCATTCGCTAAGTTGTGAGCCGTCATTAATATACATTTTGCTGCCTATTTCAACAGCATCTCCGACCTGTGTTTTTGAAAAAGCTTCTTCTAAACTTGTTGCTGCCGGAAATTCAGGTACAATTGATTCACCTGCTCTTACTGTTTCAAGATCGGAGTAGATTTCCGTACTTAAATCCGAATTAGTATTCAATTTTGCAATAACATTAGGATTTAATTTTCCGCTCTCTATCATTCCCAATATCCCGCTGTTTGCTATTCTTTGGTATGTCTCCGGACTTTTTACTCTTATTTCGGCTAATCCTTTATAGTTACCTATTTTCCAGCGAAAATCGTTTAATAATTTGCTGATATTATGCGCTTTTATGAAATTTTTTGCATCAATTTCTCTGCCGAGTTTAGCATATAAATCCCAATCTTTATTGGTTTCAGCTTCCAACCTTTTTGTTTTAAGTTCTTCAATTTCTCTTTGTGCAGATTCTGAGATTTGTTTATATTGTTCAAGATATATTTCGTGTTCGTTTTTAACAAGTTCGGTTATGCTTGCTTCAATTTCGGATACGGTTGATTCATTTTTGAATTCCTGTATATCTTTGGCAAGGCGCATAACTGTTTCTTCAAGCAGTGTGGGTTTTTCCTTTTTAAGTATATTATGCAGATAATTTATATTATTTTCTGTTATATCTTTGAAAAGATATGTCATATTATAATCTATTAGCTTTTCCAGTATAAACGGACTGTCAAATTTAGAATAAAACTCTGCTGCCGCAATTGCGTTTTGACCGTTAAAACGACTTTTATTCCTGCTCAATATCTCCATAAAATTTAATTTTGATTGTTCTGTACTAAAGTTAGCTTTTAGCATGCTATCAGCCAATAAAGATGCTTCTTCTAAGGAATTAGTCATTGTTATTGAAAAATATGCTATTTCCGGTTCTGAACCTGTATATTTTATCAGGTTAATCAGTCTGTTCTTTTTATCTGTAATATCGCTTGGTCTTGCATACAACCCCTCCTGGGCTCTTGTTTCAATGGTTCTTTCAATATTCTTTACGGCTACGGCAACATATTTAATTACTTTTGCCATAAGAGCCGGATTTTGTGCAGTTTGAATATAGGTCATTATTTCCTGTTGTCTTGACGGATCAAGTTCAACAATTTCTCGGATTTGGTTGTTGTCATAGCCCGAGAAGTCTTCGGTATCTGTTAACCAGTCATTTGCATTTGTTTCTATTTGGTCGAACATGTTGTAGAAATAATCTTCGTCTATGGTATCTGCAAAATTCAAATCTTTTAACAGATTAATATTCAATGAGCCGTTAACAATTTCTTTAAATCCTTTTGAACGGACAAGAACATTGAAGTTTTCTGTATTAAACTGTTTCATCAGCAGTAAATTAACTCCGATTTTACTCGCAACTGCCGGATCCAGATTCCTTTGATTTTTAAAGTATCTGTATATTTGTTCATTATCGTTTTGCATTGCCTTCAGCAATTTCGTATTGTCACAGAGTTGTTCGATGATATTAGGATCTTCGCAATTTTTCAAAATGTCCAAAAATAATCTTGCAAGCGGTGCAGTCATCAGATTATCGAGGCTGTAAAAAGTGTTAACGGCTTTTCTTTTTTGCTCAATATTCATTTTTGAGTATGTGTTGATGTATTCAAGGTTACTTGCTTTTGATGCTTTTGAGTACAATGACGGCAGTTTTGTACCTGATGGGAAGAAGCCCTCTTTAAGCATTCTTTCTATGACCATAAGTCCAGGTTCGGAAAGTTTTCTTATGGTCATAAGTTCCATACTGCCATTTATGATAGTGCCGTTCTCAAGCGAGTCGAGAATATATTCCGTAAATTTAGGATATTTAGTGTATAGTAAATCGGGACGAATTCCTTGTCTTGCAAGAACTTCCGTCATCAGTTTGAGCGGTGACAGACAACTGTCCGTATTACCGTCATTTGCAATGTCGTATAAATATCTGCTTACTGCTAAATTCTGATATTCCCCGGTTGCAGGATCTCTGAGGCTGGAGAAATCAAAAACCTTAGCGGTGCCTCTTGGCTCATCATCTCTGCCAAACTGAACAACATTATGCGGCATTTCCTTAACTGCATTTTGCCCGTTATTTTCGATTAATGAGAATACATATGGGATGAATTTATTCCTGTCTTTAATCTTTTCGAGCGGGATTTCGGAAAATTCAGGTTTCCAGTTTTGGACAAGTCTTGCAATGTAAATCGAAGGTACACCTAAGGCTTTCATTTGCTCTAAAGGCATAATATTCAGCATATCCTGATTTTCTAACAATGTATTTAATACGATTGGTTCGGGGATTTGTTTATTATAAAACATGCTGCGGACAATTTCCAATGATTCCTCAGTAGTCCTTGCCGTCTTTTCGGTTTGTGCAGGTGTAGGCGTTGTTTCGGTTGCAGATGTTACAGGATGAACTTCATATGGCTTGTCATCTTTTGGCGGTTCAGGAGGATTTACAGGTGTCGGGTCGTAACCGAGTGATTTTATTTTATTTAGGTAGGCAGCTGCTGTTTCCGGTAAGTTTTGTTCTGCGACTACGCTGCGCATGCCTAATGCTTTAAATTCATCATCGTGGCTTGTTCCCGATTCGTTTGCGGCAATTTCTGCGGCTGCTTCACCTTCTCCGCCACCATCTCCATGGTATGTAGAGCTGAAATATCCGACAATGTTTTCTTCTTCCAGGTTTCCTGCAATTCGTTTATATGCGTCAAGTTCTCTATGATAAACCTTTTGGTATTCAGCAGAATTATGATATTCCTCTAATATTGCAATATCAATCATGTGACTCAACTCGTGTATTGCTACAAACGGATCATTCATTGTTTCTTTTGACATCTGGATTTTTAAGTTATTGTCATCAAAGCACGCATTGTCTTCAATTCCATGTTCAGCAAGTTCAAATCTTGTTAACCCTGCCTGTTTCATACGGAAGAAATAATCTCCCGGAATTTGTTTATAAAGTTCTTTTAATTGAGGGTCAAGGACGCTTGAATCAAAGCTGATTGTGTGTGTCGTTCCGTCAACGGCGGTATGCAGCACCTCAATCTTATCATCCTCAAAAATAATATCAAATGTATCTGTTATGACGGTTTCTCCATTTGCACCTTTTTCTCCGATTCTGGTGCAGAAATGGTTTTCATCTATCTGATAATGTTGTCTTGTTTGATTATATAATACTGTTCCGTCTGCTTTGGTTATTTGATATGTAGAAGCTTGTCCTTTAGGTCCTTCTATTCTTGTTTGTTGGGTTACTGTTCCGTTGGGTGAGGTTAAAGTTTTTTCAATTTTTATACCTTGATTTTCGCTGCCGTAGAATTTGATAGTTCCCGCAGTACTCTTTCTCATAGCTTGATTTAAGCCGCGTTCATATACATTTATATTGTATTCACCGTTTTTGCCCTCAATCGGAGTTAAAACTTCCGAACGGGTTTGAACACCGTTTGAGTCGTACCAGGTTTTTTTCATGCTGACTGCAAGAGGTTTATCTGACGAGTCTTTTGATTTTGTGTAATTTCTTATATAATCTATTTCTTCAACAAGATAACTTCCGTCAGGATAATCGTGTCTTATATGTTTGGTATCGGGTGAGTTATATTTTTGTCGGGATGTTTCAACTCCCGTAACTTCTGTGTGTCCTTTATCATCTGTATGAAGTGTTATGACCTTGTCAGACCCGTTTGCAGATTCGAGTCTAATGCCGGAGTTGCCGAGTTTATCTTTTGGAATCAGATGTATGCGGTTAGCGTTTTCTATTCCGTTTTTATCAAGTATCCCTAGAATGTTTTTATTATTTGACAATTCTTCAACGTTGTTTTGATTAAGTACAGTCAATAGTGCTTGGTACTTTGGATTGTTCAATATTTCATTCAAGAAAGCTGTAATCTCAGGGGTTTGTAACCAAAATTGCTGTAGTCTTTGAATATCAGACCCATTAAGTAGTTTAACTTCATTACCGTCTTTGTCTGTTGTAGTGAGTTTCATCAAATCTCTGACGTGTGAAAGCGGATAGTCATAGTAATATACAATAAAGTCAGGCATATATGCGTGTATTGTTTCTCCATCATACAAAGATTTTGCATTAAGCATTTCTTCTACCACTTCAGGTTTTTCTTTCATAGCAGGGATAATGTTTTTTACCTGATGCGGTACAAATCGCGGAGTTTTCCCGTCAATATTTTTCTCATCAAGAAGTCGGATAGCCAAATCTCTGTCTTCAGATGTGTATAAGTCATAAATTTGTGCAAACTGGTCTTTACCTCTGTCTTCGGCATAATTTTGTATAACTTCGGTAATGGTAGCTCTGTCGTTTTGGAATAAGGGGATTAATTGTTTTATTTCATGCGGATTAAAATCAAGCGGCTTTTCTACATCTGCAACCGTCATAAGAGATATGCTTACCCATTGACCTTTTTGCGTTGATTTCCAGTCTATGAGTTCTTTCGTGATTTCACTATCTGTGCCGTAGCAATCAAGCAGAGTATCAAAATCACCCATAAATCTGTAATTGCCGTCATCTTTTTTCATTTCAAGAGCGTCTTTTAAAAATTCAACGGCATCATCGCCCATGTTTTTGGCTTTATTAATTAACCGCATCAATTCATACTGTGTAAGGCTAAGTTCGTATACACGTTTTTCTATGGATTTTCCTAATTCGGGATGTTTTGCACAGAAGTATACTATTTTTTCTATTTCGTATCCGCTTGCACCGCCTTGATTTACAAGGAATTTTGTTAAAGGTAAATTCTTATATGCTGCACTATAAAGACATTTCGCAGAACCTGACATCATATAATTCATGTAGTTTTCACTTGTCGCTTTTGTATAAAGTTCATGATCGATAGCTTTTAATTCAATCAAAGCCGCAATATCATCAGCACCAAAATCATGATTAAGTCGGATTATTTCCTGAATATCAGACTTATTGGTTTTTGATAATTCCATCAATTTTATTATTTCATCTGAGCTAAAGCGCGGCATTTCTTTTTCTGCGACCAAGGATGTATTGATTAACTCTAAAAATAGCTCGGGATCAATTTTTGAAATTTCAACAAGTTTTGATACTTCTGTTACGTTAAAACGTTGTTTTTCTACGAATGTATTATTCCAACTGTGATATTTTCGTATTTTTAATCTAATTAAGTCGTTTGCTAAATCCTTATCGCCTGACAGTTGGAGTCGTCTTAATTTTGAATAATCCGCTATATTGAAGTTTTCAGGTAAAGTCTCTTTTGTTTCGTCGTAGAAATTATAGTCCTCATCAGACATGTTGATGATTGTTTTCCATTCCTTAATAACACTGTTATATGCGTTTCCTGTGGGGAGGTTATCTTTGCGGTCAAGTATTCTTTGTTTTTTTATTTCAAGTTCTTCTGGAGTTGAGAATACTAATTCTGCAATATGTGCATCATCGTTGTATCCCAGTGCTCCCAGAAAATCTTTGTAAGGTTGAAGATTAAGTTTGGAATAATCAAAATTCAAACGTCTTAGGGCTTCTTCTTTAGAGTCTATACTGCTGTTTTGAAGAACTCTTGAGGCGAATAATACTACTTCAGGACTTGAGTTTTCAAGATTATCCATAAGTTCATCATGGTCATATTCATCGCCTCTTATATCGATATCAAATCTGGTTCTTATATCAAACAGCGGATTGCCCATATTTCGTATAATTCGGTCGTGAGTTCCCGAGTAATCTTCTTTAGCCGTGTTATAGTCACTAAGAAGATCAAATACGTCGTCAGTAGCTACATAATCAGGGCTTGAGTATTTTCTTATATAGTTTGCAATCTGTTCTATTTCGGTATCAGTAAATTCTTCAACGGTTATATTGCCACGTTGAATCCATCTGGATACAATTTGTGCATCTGTTCTGGTACGTCTAAAACTCTCTCTATATGCAATGAAATTTGAATCCGGTTCAAGATGTTTCATTATCATATTAATAATTGAGGAATCTTCTTCCTTAAAGATTTGCCATTCCGATTTCGGCTCGGTTGAATTGTCTAAAAACTCAACTGTTGAAGGGGTTGTTTCGAACGGTGGATTTTCTGTAGCACCCCATATGCGGTTAGTGGTGGGTATTGTTGGATCCGCAGGTTCAGTCGGATTATCTGCCGGTTCTGTTTCCGCAGGAGTATTTGTTGATACTTTGGCTGTAGGATATTTTGGCGGAAGGGGATCAGTACCTTTTAACAGCAGTAATTTTCTTGTTGCGGAAAATCCCGGTTTTTCTGTCCAGCCACCGAATAAGTCCATATAAATGCTTTCAACATCGGTATCACCAAGGAAAGTAATCGGTTTTTCTTCTGCGGGTAAATCTGAGTACGGAACTTTATTCCATTTGTCGCTCATATAGATAGGAACATCTTCTCTGCCCGTTACTTCTTTTACAATGTTGTTTGCATATTGCGTAATAGCATCACGAAGCTGTATACCTACATCTTCAGACGGTCTTGCAGAGTTACAGAGTTCAATGTTGTCAATGATGAACATAGGCTCGCCGTTTTCACCTGTAACGAAGTAGCAAAGTGCATTCCCGACAACTTTTCCGGATACGTTATCCTTAATTTCTATCATATTATATGCGGTATCTAACAGATAATGCGGCATCGCCGAACCGTTACCGCCGCCCATACCGATACAACAACCGGAATAGTTACCTTGGAAAATATCCTTTTGCGGCATTCTGTCCCACATTCTGATAGTGTAATTAACTTTTTTGGTAGATTGTACCTGCCCTTTTATCTGAGAAGCTTCACTTGCTCTTAATTCAAGGTGTTTGCGTACATCAAGGGTTCTGTTAGCCTGTTCTGCTCTTGCAGGGTTATTAACATTGCCTTCTGCACGTTTCCACGCATCAGAGAGAGCATCTATAAAATCGTTGATGAATTTTGTCAAAGCTTCCTGACTCTTTAATGCGTCTTTAGGAAATTCAAACTTGCCGTTTTTTACGCAGTTGGGAAATTTCTTCTGAATTAAACCTTTTACGGGTGAATTCATCAGTACGTCAATATCCTGCATTGCAGTTTGAGCTACTCTGTTTAATTCATCTCCTGTCTGGTCTTGTGATATGAATTGAACTTCGTTTTCTGCGGACGGTTTTAGCCATTTGTCGTAATTCAGACCTTTTGCTTCCATTGCATTTCTGGTTTTTGCGTTGGTTTGACCGTAAATATTATTTTCATCCTGAATGTATCTTATAAAATCATCAAGATTTGCTGAACGAATTAAATCAATAAATGTTTGACGGCTGTCTGATGCCAAATCATTATATATTGAGTAATCGCCGTTCATCTCTTTTGATAACAGGTGGATATATCTTGTATCCCATGCCGTTAGTTTTTCAAGCGGAATTTGAGCAATGTCCTGTTCACTCAATCCGGCATTTTTCATAATTCCGTGTAAAAGTTCAATATGAAGTGTTGAGGTATCAATTTTACCGGCATCAACCATTTTTTGAATATTCTCGGTTGGAATATTGTTATCTTTATAAGCTTGTATTAAATCTATAAATTCAACTTTCTGATTTGGCATAAAAGGCTTACCTGAAGCGTTTGTAGAATTTACAAGATTTTTGAGTAATTCAATATCGTTATCATTAAAACGTTCAACAATATTTAAGTATTCGTAAGCATCGTCAAATCTTAAACGGAGCAATGCGTTGAGTGCTTCTTTATCAAATGCTTCTGCTAAACGTGCAAGTACACTTGATGAATTTTTGAAAAATTCCTCAACTGCGGCGACAAGTTCTTCTCTTGTTGCGAATTCCCCGTTTACATATAATTCGGGTGCTTCCAATACCTTTTGCTTTTGATAATCAACTGCCTGCATCAAGGTTGCTAAATCTTTACCCTGAAGTTTTTCCGTACGAACTCCGACATCAGATCCTGTAACAAAATCATCAATTTGTTGATGTGTATAGTTCATTTCTATTAGGTTAATTGTTATTTGAGAGCCGATAATTGTGGCATTCTTCAGGTATAATTTTATATCTTCCGTTGAATAATTCTTTTCAAGTAAATAATCTAAAATTTCAAAATTGTTATCATTAAGTAATGGTACTAATTCTGTTTTTAGTTCTTCGGAAAGTTTGTTATTAGATTTTCTTATTAATTCGGTAATATATTTTGCAGATTTTTCCGTAATTTGATATGACGTTAATCTGAATGACCCTAATACAGTATCGACTAAGTTATTGTCTAAATCTGTATAATTACCAAGCAAAGCTTCTCTTGCAAAAGCAATGTTTGAAGGGGAAATCATTCCGGAGTATCTATCGAGTTGTTCAGGGGTATAGCTGCCGCTTTGCTCAAGTTCATTAAAGAAGTTGAGGTAGGTTTCATCATTGAATTGCGTGTAGACATTGCTTAAACTTTCAGAGGAGATTTTCCCTGACAGTTCTGTAATAATTTTTGTTTGAGTTCTTAATTTGTTTATATCTATTTCAGGGTTTTGACCGTCTTGTGTGTATCTGATTAAACCTATATTAAATGCAGTCAATGCATCTCTAGCCGAATAGTCTAAGTTTGTTCTCAGAAGTTGATATAGTTGGTAAATTTCTGCGAAATTTTCTTTTGTGATGACAAATGCTAAGGATTTTATATATACGTTACTTTCAGAAGATTCTTTGTAGAGGGTTTCCGTAAATTTGTTTTTAACCTTTGCAAATTGACTGTCACTCATTTCGGTATAATCAACTTCTGAAGGATTAAATAATTCTTTGATTGTTGATGAAATATTGCTCAATCGGGTTTTTAATTTTGATTTAACTCCGCTTTTGATGGTACTTATGTCCTCAACAAGTTCGTTTAGTTTCCCAAGCAAGCTGCTTGGAACTTCTTTTATATCCCCTTTCAGACTTTCTAAGATATATCTGGCCTTAGTTTTGCAGGATTGCCAAAGTGAGCGGTACTGGTGCGGAATATCACTGTCAGATATATCACTTGCGAGCAATTCTTCCTGAAGAACAGTTCTTACTTCAGTAACTTCCGGAGCGACGTAGGGTTTTTTACCGCTTGTAACTTCGGGAGCGGAAACGGGAGTTCCTTGCGGTCTTGGCACATCAACAGGAGTACCTGTCAGAGCGGGAGTTTCTGCGGGTTTAGCCGGAGATGCACTTGCGGGTGTTGTTTGTTCGGCAGCCGGAGCTTTAACGCTAGCTGTAACATTCTGCCAAGCGAAGTATTTTTGCATGATGGAGTTAGCTTCGTTAACTGCCTGGAACATAGCTTGTGCATCAGCATTACCGGGATTTCTGTCAGGGTGGTATTGTAGAGATAATCTTCTGTAAGCTTTTTTAACATTTTCGGGGGTAAGTTCTTCCCCGTTATCTAAACCTAAAGTTTGTCTGGCTTTAGCCATTTCATCAGGAGAAGGAGCTTTATCTCCCATACGGGAACCCTGCCCGTTAGCCTGAGCCTGTTCCCATTCCTGTTGAGCTTTAGCCCTTGCAGCTTCAGCGGCAGCTTCATACTCAGCCATTTGCTTAGCAATCTTTTGAATTTTAACGACTTG
>JAFXXK010000022.1 GCA_017542305.1 bacterium | reverse complement strand
TTGTTTGTAGTGTCTTCTTTTTCTTTCAAGTTTGATTTTGTCATTTTCTTCTCCTTATTTTATTTTTCTTAACTCTTTAGCGGCTTTTTTGAACTTCTCATAAGCCGCTTTTTTTGTTTCTTCATCTTCTTGAATTTCTTCGATTTTTTCTGCGGCGGCAGAAATTTCCTTTTGCTTTTTCTGTTCTTGTTTTGCCTGCCACTTCAAAGCCTTTTCCAGTTTAGTTTGTAATGAACCGTTTTTAACGATTAAAGCTATGTAAGCATCAATGTCATAAATAGGTTCTTTTCGTTTTCTGCTCAAAAGATAATTTTTTAAAATTTCGCTCTCGCTTAGAGAGAGATTATTTATAATCTCTCTCTTTCTTTCTTTCTTTCCTGTTATAGTGTTGGTGGTTTGTTGGTTTTTGTGTTGGTTTCTGTGTTGGGGAATGTAATTTTCTATATCCTGATAATAATTGTAATTATTGACTTTAAGCACTATTCCCCGTGTTGTTTTCTGTGTTGTTATCTGTGTTGTTAAATCCGTGGGGTTCAATGTTTTCGCCCATCTCAGAAATTCATACACCTGATTAAGTGTTACACCGGGGATTTGCTCTTGTCGAAAATTAAAAAAACCTGTGCCACGGGGAAAGATTTTTGTATTTTTGAAGTTCACCTGATACAAAATGTATATCCATATTTTTAGATATGCAGGCGGCTTTCTCCATATTTCAGATTCAATTAATCGCCGAGCTAGAATAATATAACCACCATTTATATTTTCTCTACTCATAATTTTCTCCAACAAAAAACCACCCTTTAAGAGTGGTTTGTTAAATATTTAATATTTTTATTCTTTGATTTATTCTTTAAAGTTTTCTTGTATCCTTTTAGTATCTTTCCAAACTTTATTCCCATCCAACCAAGCATCATCGCTCTGGTATTCTTTATTTCTAAATTTAAAAGGTATACCTAAGCCCCCAAATAAATCTAACAATATCATACTTCCTGGTAAATTAGTTGTTATAGGAATCTCTGAATTTTCTTCACCCAAAATACAAATTTCGACTTCTAATTCTTCTTTTTTCATAACATTCTCCTTTTTTTATGATTTTATCATAAAAATATCTATCCGTGCCATTGTTTTGGTTTAATATAATCCTGCGAATTCAAAAAACTTTGTTGTACCGGCAGCGGTGCCGTACCGTCATAGATTTTTTGCAAGGCTTTTTGTATTGCATACATCCAAGCCTTTTCTTTATCCGCTTGCTGCTGTGTCATTTTACCGCTTGCAACCAAACGGGGGTAAACTCTATATCTTAGAGCTACTTCCCGCTTAGCACAATTTATCAACTCTTGCAGCAAATTAAAATCAATCTCTGCCATATCATTCCTCAAAATTATTCAGTGGATCAGAATTATCAATAACCTGTTCGGTTTCGACTTCTTCTTCAACAGGCGGTAATGTTTTTGTTTCCTGAATATCTTCGCTTGAATTATCTACAAAATTAGCATTGCCGTTATCGTCAATAATTCCCATATCGTGAGTTACTGCAGTTTGAAAATCTATTGACATAATGCCCCATTTACTTATTAATTGTCTTAACAAAGTTTTAAAAGCCATTGCATCAAAATCTTTTGACCAAAAAGACATCTTCCAACCCTTTTTAACATCGGTTTTATATGCTTGCGAATAAGTTAATGCGTGTTGCTCCATTTTTTCTCTGGTCCAATAAATTGATTTTCTAAATCCGTTCAGAAGTTCAAAGTATGCAAAATATCCGACAATCGGAAGTGATAATCTTTCTCTGTCATCTTCGATAAATTCAATTCTCGGCTTACCTGTGAACGGGTCTTTCCCTTTGTATTCACCCTCACGAACTTCAATAACGTCTAAATCTCTATATTGTCCTGAACGCATCGCAAGCTGAATATATCCTTTATAACCGATTTGAAATTGTGCAACTTTACGACCATTTTTATTATCATTAAACGGTACTATGTAAAATTGTCCTAACTGCGGACTTGGAGAAAGTTTAAGGCTTTCACCTAATAATGCACTACTTAAAATTGTTGAGTGTTCGCATTCCGCAATTGCGGGATTATTGCTTACAAGAGAAATTAAACTTGTAATAAATTTATTCCCTGCGGGTCCTGCAATCATCTGATTAACTTTTGTCTTAACAGCATCGCTTGTTAAGAATGTTGAAAATGTTGACTTCTTTGCAACTAAACTGTTTTGTACCATAATTAAAAACCTCCATAAGTTATATTGTTATCTTTCATATAATTCCCTAAGCTGATAAGCTGTTCTTTTGTACCTTTTACCCAAAATTTACGTTCATAAATCTTTGGGTTTTCTGTTTCTTCTTTCATTTCAAGATTAATTGGTTCGGGTTCGTTCAGCGTTTCCGGCGGAACTTGCACGCTGTATTCTTCTAATTTCTTTTGTAACTCTTCGAGCCTGTTTTTTTCTTGAATTGCCAATCCAAAATTGAATGATTGTAAATATACATTCTTTACTTGCAATTCAATTTCCTTTGGCATTTTCATTTCATCTAATGTTTTTAATTCGCCTGTGATTTGGTCAAACATTGTTTGAAGTTCAACCCTGATTTTATTCATTTTGTAGGTTGCATTTTTCCATTGCTCAATAAATATTTTTTCAAGCGGAATAATTTCCGTATATCCTGCAAAAATACCGTTATAGCTTTCTTTGATTTCATCTAACTTTTTAGCTATTCGATTTTCTTCAAAAGTCTTTAACTGTGTATCAATTGCCCCGATAGGTTCATCAATCAATTTTGTTAATTCTTTTACTTTCAACTCAAAATCTTCATAAGGTTTTAAGCAAAGTTTTTTAATTTCTTTTCTGCGTGTTTCGATAGCTTCACGGAATTTATTTAATCCCGCTTTTGTTTCTTTTGCATCCTTGACGGTTTCTTCCGTAAAGGTCAAATTCTGATACTTTTCAAGCCGATTGATTAATTCTGTTTTGATTTCTTCAAAATTAAATTCAATCGTCTGTAAAAATCCGCTATCATCATGCGGATTTAAAATTTTAAATTCCATTTTTTCATCCTTTCACATCATATTTCCGGCAATCTTAACGGCGGTTCTTTGTCGTTTTCGATATACCAATTAAATTTAATTTCTTCGTTTATCAGATATTCAATATCTTCTTTAAATTTTTCTCTATCAAAATGATAATGTTTAGTCGTATGTATGACTTCTTCATTTTCGTCATAGTGTTTTATTTGTGCTTTCAGTTTGCAAAATTTATATTCTGTATCTATTGCAAAATAATGCAGAACCTGACAAAAATAATTGTCAGGTACTCTGTTATTCCATTTTTGCCAATCTTTTTGCTGCCGGATTTCCGTTGTTTTGATTTCGAGCAGTCCTAATTCAAATTTTGTCATTTTAGTAATTAATTCACCGTCAAAAGTGCCACGAATGAAGTCATATTGACTGTTACAATGAATATTAAACGGCTCATATTTTAAAACATATTGCGGATAATCAAGCATAAATATTTGTCTTAGCGGCTCTTCTGCTTTTTTACCGTAATAAACAGCATCGACATTTGAAACATCATCAGGTTTTTCCCTGCCTGTTTTTTCCCGCCATAAATCAAGGTTAGATTTATAAGGATTTTTACCGATAATAGCTGCAGCATCACTTCCGCCAATACCTTTTGAACGGATACTAAGCCAATCTTCAGCATTATCAATAGCAATAATCCTATGCATAATTAACACCTTTCTTTTTGTAGTAACTTTCCGTATTCACTTAGTTTTTTTAGATATTCTGCTTTTGTTATCGGGGATGTTACACATTTATTTTTTTGAACTGCTTCTGACACGATAATTTCATCTTTATAGAAATTATTGCCTTTTCGCCAATAACATTCACCGTGTGATAAATCCCGCCAAAATGAAAATTCGCCAACACCTGTTTTAAAATCCATTACGATTCCCCCGAAAGTTGATTGTCTTTCCAAGTATCGTATGCATCGTTTTCGATGTCATCCTGACAAGCCATATCATATTCCTCAACATCATCATAACCGTGCATTCTTGCTTCGTATTCACGGTCTAATTCTGCATAATAATGTCTTAATGCACTTTCCGGTACACACATTTTAAACCTCACTTTCTTTTTCACTAAATTTATAAAATTCTGTTAACGTTCCGTCTGATAAATCCCTTAACAACAACGCTGTTGCAAGGTTGTTTACCTGATAATCGCTTACACATTTTAAATACCCCTCTCGGGTTAAAATCGTCTTAATCGCAAGCGGTACATAATAATGCGTAAATACTATTTTTGAATTTTTTTCTTTACGTTTTAAAACTTCTTTGTTAAATTCGCTTGTCAGTCCTATATTTTCAAGAACATTAAGCGGTTTTAATTTTCTTAAAATCTCAATAAATTTCATCTCAAAACTCCCAAAATTATCATTCCTATTAACGGTGTAAATAACGCTGCCGTTGCAATAAATTCTTCTATAGTAACAGGTTGCATCTTTGACCTCTCTTTCTTTTTTTAAATAAAAAAGCGCGGGAACTGATTCATCTAGTCACGGAGTATTATGTCATATGGAAGAACATATATAAGGGTAAATGCCCGCCCGTTCTGCATTTCGTGTATTAGCAAATTTAAGAAAAAGCGTGCAGTCGAAAAGATAGGATTAAAGATAAATATGTTTGACTGAAACAATTTTTTTGCACGCTTGATAAAAGGGGTTAAGCCTTTTATTGTTTCCCCTACCTGAAAAGGGGTGACGGTCTTTTCAGGATTTTAAGTGTATATCACATGAATTATTAACTTATGACTTATGATAAAAATGCCACCCGTACACATAAGAGGGGAATTGAAACTCTTATGGCAGCTCTCCGGAAGTTCCGAAAAGCTGATTAAAAGTTTCTTCCTGCTCCGATTTTTGCCTGCCATAACGTCAGTCGATTATAGAAGAAATATAACCCGACGTGGCTCAGCCGGTAGTCTTATGTCTTATTCACTTATCAATGTTCAAATTTTTGAGCATAGCCAAGCCAAGCCTAAGTAGGCTTATTTCTCACTAAACCCTTTAGAAATGCTTTGTTTTTATAATCATTAATCGGTCAAATTCCGCTCATTACAGGCTTTGCGATTTCCCTTTTTATGCTAGGTTGGCTCTAGCCGCCGTATTAATCAAAATTGACTTTTTAATGTGCTTGTCGTTAAATAAACTTATCTAATAAATTCATTTAACAAATACATTATACAACTAAACTAAACAAAAAGCAACTAAACTACACAAAATTAAATTAAAAATCGTCTGAAAGGTGTACTGCTATGCTTCTTGATGAAAAAATTGAAAGTTTACAAATCGAAACAAAAAGTAAAATTACCCGCAAACAAATTGGTGATGTTTTGGGTATGACACAACAGGCTGTCAAAAATCGGATTGATAGAAAAACGCCATTAAAAGACTTTGAAATATTAAAATTAGAAGAAGCATTTTTAAAAGATAATAACCCTGAAAAAGCAATGAATACAATCAAATCTCAATTGTATGAAATAAAAAGCACGTTAAGAGAACAAAATAATATTTATACAATCACCTACCGCCCTGATGTATATTTATCGGCAGGCTATGGGGTAGAGGTATATAATGAAGATAAAGAAACTATTACAATAGATGCAAGGCTGCTTGAATCGGACAGAGGAACAAAAATTAATCCAAAAAATTGTGAAGTTGTAAAAGTGTCCGGTAATTCAATGTTTCCGGAATATCGTCATGGTGATAGGGTAATTATTGATAAATCAGATACAGAATTGATTGACGGGCATATTTTTGCTTTTAAATACAAAGGTCAATGTTTTGTAAAAGAAATAAACTTGATTGGTGATAAAATAAAGTGTATATCATTGAATAAAGAATATGACCCGTTTTATATAAATCAGGGTGAAGAATTAACAGTATTCGGTAGAATTTTACCAAGAATAAGACTGTAAAGGAGAGTTATATGAAAAAGATTTTAATTCTCATTTTATTATTATTTGTAACAACACCCGTATTTGCTGCTCAATGGTTAGAATTGTTTGAAAAAAAATATATTGATATTGAATCAATAGATGTAAATGAAAACTATAAAATAGTAAAATTTTGGACTAAAAATTTACGAAAGGACCCAAAAGAAAAATTTCCAAACTATATGGGGAAAATGACAGATTATTGGTATTCAATGAATAGATGGAATATTGACTGTATCAATCAAAAATCAAGAATAGAAACATATACGGTTTACGATTTAAAACAAAATATCATATATTCAGATAATAATGTTGATTGGAATCCGATTATTCCTGAAACATATGCAGACGGATATTATCGAGTTTTTTGTATGGTAGATTTTAAAGAAAATCCTTTAATAAATCCTACCCAGCCATAAGTTTATCATAAATTCGATTAATTTTATCTTTTATTTCTTCAATATCTGATTTCATTTCAGATATAGCAAGGTCATGCGTTTCTTTTAATACAAATTTTTTTTCCATAGCATGCTCAAATTTTGCAAACTCGTCTTTCATAGTATCAGGCTTAACAAATATATTGTTTTGTAAGATAAAGCCAAGCACGACAATTATTATAGGTGCATACTCAATAAATTTATCCACGTTTTTTAATCTCCCCCATAATAGTATTTAATTGTTCTGCAATATAGTTATAATTTGTTTCTAAAACTTCAAGCCTTTTGTTTAACTCGTGGATTTCCTGATTATTTTCAGCATCTCTCATTTTGGATGTTTTGTCGTAAAAATCGGGATTAACAAGCGGGAATTTATCAAGGAATTGTTTTGAGAATTCATTATCGTGTTTGCTAAAAATTTTCAGTCCGCCTAAGTTGTGAAGTAAAAATAATACTATTACAATTACTAACAACACTAAAATCCAAGTTAAATTAACATCAATATTCATTAGTGATTATCCTTTATTCTTATTGTGTATGGCTCTGTACTCATCAACATATTAAATAAATTACTTTTCCCGTCATTCGGGGAGTTCCAAGCAATTTTTAAAATGCTGTTATCTAAAGGATTAAAAGCAAAATTAACTTTTGCATCTTCCGGCAATCCTAAAAAATTACTTAAAAAATTTTTCTTTTTCTTTTCCATACTTCCAATAATATCATACAACAAAAAGGGGCTATAAAAGCCCCTAATTTCGGGAGGAGTTTTAAGTGTCTATGAATTATTTTCTATATGTTTTTTCAACCAACAATAAGCCCTTTGGCTTGCATCTTCAAAAGGATAATCATCATCGGATAATTCGGAAATAGCATACCTTATTATTGTTTGTGAATCAGTTGTTATATGTGACATATCACCATATTTAACATTTGCCCAAACCCATAAATCAGTCGGGTAAAAATCAGATTGATTTAAGTCAACATAACTTCTTGCGGTATTCAATACGGTTTCATAATCCCACCTAAAACCTATATGCTCACCTTTGTTATTTACAATAAATTTTTCTGCAAGCATAGCAACATCCTTGCTGCCAATATGATTATCATACATACAGCCGTCAATTAGTATGCTAAGCAAATCAGGCATAATTTTAGCAAAATTGTCGACAAGTTCCCTGTCAAAATTCGGGTTTTCTTTTCTTATTTTATTTAATTTTTCGTGCATTTTTTAACCTCTAAAAAAATCTTTGTTGTTTTCTTTTGGTTCTTTGAGTTCTATTTCAAAATCATAAAACCAATTATGTATAACGCTCAGCCCTGCATAATATCTGACTAAAACTTCACTTGAACATTTGTTATATTTAATACTAACTATCAAGCCCTCGTGATCATCCATTTTTTTTATTACACAAGGCTGAAATAATTCTTTTGGTCTTTGAATATACATTATCTTTCGTTATATCTGTTATCGTTATCTCTATCGCGATAAGTATTACGTTCATTATACCTATTGTTATAATCATATCTGTTATAATTTTCATAGGTATTGTAGTAGCGTTTTGAACGCTGTTGAGCATCATAATAGGCACGTTCGCCGCCACGTTCCGGGAAGCTGTCATTTTTTAAATGTTCTTTTGCCATTTTCATATATTGTTCCGGACGTTCCGATATATCATAATCATTATGCAAAGCGTTAACCATATATGAATAATCATACGGTGTAAACTGTTCTTCATTGAAGTTAACATCAGTTCTTGCCATTAAATCATCCATTTTCCAACGTTCACCTTTACGCAAATTTCTTATTGCATCCCTATACATCTGTTCATCTTGCAGATGTCTTTCATTTTCGGGCATTCTGTTATAATTTTGTCTATTGTTATACATAGTAATTCTCCTTTGGTGTATTTAGCAAAATAACGTGCGGAGTAGTGCTTTCAAGTGAAACATACCCAAATGCACGTTTAGGAATTTGATTACTTAAAATCTGTTCGCCGTATTTATCCCACAACTGCAAGGCAGTAGAATTAATGTTGATTGTTACGGGAACGGGTTCACCTGTTACAGCTGCCAAATTTATTACATTGTTATTTGCTCTGAAATAAAATTGCTCATGATCTGCAATATTTGTAGAATTTGTAACTGCTAATTCTACCGCCGTAGCTGAAACAGTTGAGCCGTCAGCTATCACCCAATGCACAAAGGGATTATTAAAAACATTATTACAATTACATACCATTTTTATTTTCCTTATAGTTTTTTGTAATAGCAGGGTGCAATAATGCACCGCTGCTATATTTTTCTGTCTTAGTTAATATATTGATTCCAAGCGTAATTACCACATCCGCAACCATTTCCAAAAGGATATATTGATTGATAAGGGCTAGCGGTGATGTATGCAGGTCTTGAAACAGGCTGTAACTGATTAATTAGTTGAGCTGTTTGAGCTAACTGCGAAGCATCAAACCTTGCATCTTGAACTTTTTGACGTTCTGCCGCAAGTTTTTCTCTTAATTCTGTTACTTCCTGAACTGTTATTAATGCTCTTGTAGCTTCGCCTTGTTCTCTTATTGCATCTTTTAATTCGCACATATTTTTAAATGCTTGATTGTCTGAGTTCAAAATAGCAGTTTGAAGTGCGTTAGCATTATATGCTGCTTGTTCTTTAATATCGCAGCAACATTTATCTTGCATAAATCCGAGTTGGTCTATTGCTCTGGATAATGTTCCGGTGTTCTGACAAGATTGCAGCTGAGTATTTGCAAAACCTGTAAGAAGTCCTGTATTGACAGTATTCGCTCCATTAGTAACTGCAGCTGTAACGTCTGCCAATCCGCTGCATAATTGAGTAGCGGCATTAGAAAACCCGTTATTTACTTGAGTGGAAAGGTTATCTATTTTATTTGATGTTTGCAATGAAACTAATCCGTCGGACAAATCTGTTTTAGTAGCATTGTTACCGAGAGCATAACCGAGCAATCCGCCGCCTAAGCCCATACCGCCGGCTCCGCCAAAACCTCCAAAACCGCCAAAACCGCCGCCAAATAATAATGCGATAACGATTAAACCAATCCAATCACCGCCAAAACCAAATCCGTTACCATATCCGCCCCAAGGCATCATCGGGTAACCGTAACCTCTGTTGTTGTCTGTAACGGCTGCAATATCAGCCATCATTCCTGTTTCTGCCATAAAAATACCTTCTTTCTGCGAAAAAATCGCCTTGTGTACTGTTCTTCTCACCTTTAAAGGCGGTTAATATCTCGCTATTGAAAGCGGTAATTTATCTAATTCCTAATTGTTGTAATTGTCTTACGATAAACATTATTTTAGGATCATTATTTTTTAATGCTTCCATAACCTTAGCTTTTGCTTGTGTATAATCTACATGTTGAGATTCGCATAAGTTTTTAAAGGTTTCCTCTCTGTTATCAGATGCGGTTGATTTCCATGTGTCCGCTGCTTTTGTAATTGCACTTTGAGGGATTTGAAAATTATTTTGCACTTTTGCCCCCTTTAGTTTTTGTATATAAAATTTCAGCTTCTATAATTCCGTTATTTTGTTGTACGGGAGTTAATAATCTATATAGCCCATTTATACCCTCTAAAATCGTGTTTAATTGCTTTGAATAATCATTTATATTTTCAGAAGATTTAACAGGGCTTGACGGCTCTTGTGCGGGCTCTACTTCTCTAAAATATCTCATTACTGCAGCACCTGTCGAACGGTCTAATTGTTTTAAATATATTTCTCCCTTGCTTTGATTAAAGAAAAAAGTAGGGTTATAGTTTAAATCTGCTTTTGTTGCATTTGCTTCTTCTATGTTTGAAACCGGGAAAATACTATAACCCTGGGGGAGAGTATTTGGGATAGTTTGCTGCTGGGGATACATGCTATTCATGTATTGATTATATGCGTTTAACATCTGTTCTCTATGATATTGAGGATTAAATAGTGAATACATGTTTTGCATAAAAAAATCTCCTATCTTTTTTTATTATAGGAGTGTTTTTAAAGAAAAAAGTCTATATTTTTTGTAATTCTTTTAGTTTAAAATAAACCTTTATGAGTGCTTTATTTTGCAGGATAAAATAATAAGCACGACTAATATTTAATTTCATACAGGTATTCTCTACCATTCTTTTTTGTATTAATCCGTATGTCAAAACCCAATATTCAATATCTTCTAATTCGGATATTTTAAATAGTTTTTTTAATGTATCATTATCCAAATTTTTAAGATATTGTTTTATTTTTAACATCATCCCCCCATTTACACAACTTTTGAAAATTATCCACACAATGGAACATCAGCCACCGTTGAAATGCGGGTACTTTTGCCACAAATAACAACCGTTCAAATACCTTATCCGCAAAATATCTGTTGTAATCAACGTAATTATGATTTTCGCATAAAACATCGTGGATCATCGAAGCAATTAGAAATTCGGGTGCGGTCTTGCTTCCTATTAGTCGCCAAAACATTCGGGGAATAGTCGCGCCGTCCCAACAATAACCCTTTGGGATAGTGAAAGCATACGTTATATTATTCGGGATGTCGGTTAGTTCTACATATAACTCTTTGCGGTTAATGAACGGATACTTTTTAATACTTTTTATCTCATCATCAGACATTGACGGCATCGGGTAACGTGTCGCTACAAGCGGTTTACCGCTAAAATCTATTGCCAAATTATCATCTTTATACCAATTTAACATTGTTTCCTGTCCTTAAAAATACCACGTCCAATTTACTTCTATTCTCCCATTCACGAACCAATTAATACTTTGTTCACCGAGAAACATCAATATTTTTCCCCACATTTTCTGCCCTCGCCTGTCCTACAAATTCGCCATTATGATAAAATTTAAGTTTTGTTTTCAGCCACTTGTTGGCGGCATCGGTCACATAGAAAAGTTTATGCCTGATTTTACGGTTTTCAAAAGCGGTATAAACATCTATTGTATGCCCTTTATACTTGCCCTCTGTGACATAGCCATACCATGTTGGTTTTGTCCTAAGATATATCCCAAATGTCGGGCTATTCGTTGTTATTGGCGGTATCAGCATCTTCTTTTTGCACCTTTTTTAATAGTGATAATAACAATTTTTCTGCAAGTTTTGCTAAGGTTTTTTTAATGTCAAATTTAATTTTCATTTGTTTACTCCTTATTTTCGCAAACGGGCGGTCGATTTGAGGATATTAAGAGCCTTGACCGCCACAATTTGAACCGTTACTCTGTAACGGCGGGTATGGTGTAGTCAATATCTATTGCGTTTAGTTCTTCTTCTGTAGTCGCTTCTTTTATCGCTTTTTTGATTTCTGCATTGTGCGCCCAACAAAACTTATGTAAAGTTCTGATAAGTTCACCGATAGCGTTTAAGTCAAATTTAGTGCATTCAAGCGGTTCGTTATTCATACCGAACCAAATAATCGTGTCACCGTCAGCCATAGTGTCAACAGTATCAAGCAGATTAACCTTTTGGTCGGTATCGCTGTCGAATAAGATGTTTTTGTAGGTTACACCTGCAATAAGTGCTAAATCCCTTTTTTCATCATTCTCAATAATTTTCTCTCTTTTTGCATTCTGTAGTTTTTCTTCTGGTGTTAAATGGGGGCATTTCTCTGCTAAATACCATTGGTTATCAATGTCTGATTGTTCAACATCTCGAAGTTCCATACCTATTTCGATGTAGTATTCATCGGGACACCCAATGCCTAATTGGACTAATCCACTTTCTTCATCTTCAATAAAACAATATTTTCTCATATTATGCTGTCCTCCTCCATACATTAACCACATACGCTGGCGATTGTACTGTGCTAGAATTGCCATAGATAGAATTTGAATTTCCAGCACTGAATGATATTTTACTAATCGTATTACCATCTGCTGTTGAATATCCTACATAGTCAGAAGTTCCTTTTGTAATTGAAAGTGCACCACTAGCACTAGGATTACCAGAACCTTTCATTTGAGTTGTTGTACTTGATATTGAACCTGTAATATTTGGTAACCCTGCAGCTATAGTTGTATTTGCTGCATGATTTGAACTACTACCTTGTAATACTCTATCAGCAGCGACTAAACTCCAAGTTCCGAAGAGTTGAGCCATCGGGCAGGTCGATGTTGTACCGATAAATATTGCACCAACTGGATACATTAATTCCAATAACCCTAATATAGAAACACCCGATTGGGCATTTGTACTTGTACCGTCAAAAGTTTGGTCTACCGTTCCACCACCTGATATACTGATATTTCCAGAACCTAACAAACTTTGGTTATTAATAGTTTTAATACTTGTACCACTAACAAGAGTACGTTGGATATTTGTACTTATTCTTGCGTCAGGTATTAACCCCGTTGTACCATCTAAGAGTTGATAATTTGTGCTTGCGTGAATAAAGCCTACTTGTAAAGTATTTGCCGTTGAATTAATTCCTGCTCCAATCTGAATTGCACTTGCCGCTGATGTACCTGCATTTCTACCAATACAAGTTGAACTATTACCGTTTGAATTAGTATTAAAACCAATAGCCGTACCGTAATTTTGTTTTGCTTGTGAAGAAAACCCAATATTTGTAGCACTTGTATAACCAGAAGCAGTACCACCAATGGTTAAAGCATTTGTACCAGTTGCCGTATTTTGTAAATAATTAGATACATCGGGGATGGAAATTGATACATTCCCGTTTGCATCTGGGGAAGTGTTATTTACACTTTTCACACTTCCCATAGCATCTATAACATCATTTATTTTTGAAACAATTTCTTTATTTTTAGGCTGTGATGTGAATTTACTTACCATGTATCACCTACCCCATAATTATAGCTCTGTATGTACCTGCTGAAATATTTGCACTTGCCAGGAATGTAACTGTTACTTTACCGCTTGAAATACTCCAAGCAGGGAATATTATTTCACCCGTTGATATTTCCTTAACAACAAGATGAACATCATCAGTACCTAATCCATGAGTTATTTCCCATGAAGCTGCACCACCTGAAGCTGTCAATGCTGGATTATCTGCTGCATATTTCAACTTTTTAATACTTGAAGAAATACGGGCATCAGGAATAAGACCAGTTGTACCGTCTAATAAAGTCCAATTATAATGAGTTGTTGCATTGTTATAAAAACCTATGCTTAAAGTTTTAGCATTAGAATTTGTACCGTAACCGATTTGTATAGCTCCATTTGCAGTAGATTTTGAAGCCGTACCGAATGCAGTAGAATAAGAATAGCTTGCTTCTGTGCCATAACCAATAGCTACACCTAAATTATTAGTTGTTGCGTTAGTACCAATCGAAACACATTCTCTGTCTGCAGAACTCCCATAACCAATATTTATGCCATTAGGAACAGAACAAGCCGTACCTAATAAAGTTAAGGCATTTGTACCAGTTGCTGTATTTTTTAACAAACTTGAATAATCAGTTACGCTAATTGTATTGCCTGAATTTGTTAAACCTGTGCTAAATGTTAAAGCTTTTTGATAGTTACTTAATGCTCCAGCGAGTTTCAATGGAGTAACAATTCTTGTGTCATCAGTTCCCGTAGTAACTTCGCTATTTGTCGCAATTTCTGCAATACCTGCCGTGCTTTCCGTTGCTTGTCCTATCGGATTAGATATATTTACCATTGTACTTCCAGACCAACGATAAGTAGCGTTTGTATCAGTTGCAACATAAATAACATCTGATACTGGAGTTACACCTGTTGTACCCCATGTATTTGTACCTGTTGCGGTAAATATTTTTGAACTTGTCGAATTATAATATTTATCACCTGTTGCACACGTTGCGGGAGCTGAAGATGCTACAGTCAATAAATCAATAACATCATCTACAAAAGCAGGTAACTGAGAAGACGGGACTTTACCGTCAGAACCTAAAGATGCAACACCGTTTACAGCACCTTTATCTGTACTTCTTAATATATTGCTGTTTAATCTTGCATCATCAATTTTTCCCGTATAACCGTTATATAATAATTCGCCCTGAACATAAATGTTAGGATAATCTGTCCTGACTGCAGATGAAGAATGCTGGTCATAAGCGATATTGATACCGTCGCTATAATTATTTGCAGATATAGACCATGATTTATTAGATGTCGGATTTGCTGTTTCCCATAATACTAATCCTGTTCCATTTCTTGTTTGAACACCATTTGTATATAAATAGCCATTTGTATAAACAGTTGATCTAAATGTTTTAGCTCCACTTATATTTTCTTCACCCGTTAAATGAACAACATTCGCATTTAATGCGACTGTATCCGCAATAGATATTTCGTTGCTCGCACTTATATTAATACCTGTACCAGAAGAATATATCCTGCCGAACTCTACAAGGCTTGTACCGTTATGGTATTTTGGTACATGGTTTACTGTATCATAGTATGGCATACTTTCTACAAAATTTTCAGGAGCAGCCGTCAAATTTTGTAATTTAAAATTCTTTAATTCACCACCGCAAAAATCTAAATTTTGTGGGACTTTTGTTGTTCCTAATGTCATTTTTATAATCTCCTTATTTTAGTTTAAATACGCTGTTCCTGTTGTTGCCCCTATCATTGAGAGGATGCAATTATTATCATCTATATGCTGAATAGCTGGTCTGAACTCATTCCCTGCACTATCAACTATGACCGCTGACGGTCTTTTACCTAAATTATGTGTTATTTGCCATTCGGCAGATGGGACAACCTGAGTATATTCAAAGTTCTTAGTCTTGATGATAATAGCATTTTCAGCCCTGATAACGTCAATATTCCCAGAACCCTGAACCATATCTAATTCACGTTCTGCTGCTTCTTTAGCTTCCTGAGCGTAATGTTTTGCTGAATAATCTTCACCGTCAATCAACCCTTGACCGACAGCCCAGCTTCTTGCACGCTGTGAATTTCCGTTATTATCAGCTTGAACCTCTGCCTTATTGTTATTATTAACATTAATGCTTCCGCTATCTCTAGCGGAAACATTAACCGTTCCTCTTGTATTTGTTGAGAGTTTTACCATTATGTACCGCCCTCTATCGTGTCATTATCTGTATCAGTATCTGTGTCAGTATCAGTATCACCGTCTGTATCAGTATCTGTATCTGTATCACTATCCGTATCTGTGTCTGTATCGGTATCATCATCATCGTCAGGTGGGACAATACCCTCTACACGTTTACGCATAAATGTAATTTTTGTTTCCTGTTCTAATTCCACGCCGTCGACAGTCTGAGTATGTTCGACATCATTGAGAAAATTACAAGCCTTTATACCGTAATAATGAGTTACAGACTTTTTTCCGCTGGGTACGTTTACCAAATCCGTAATTGACGGCGGTATTTCAACCGTAACAGTATCGTTACCCTGAGCATCTATTTCTACTTCAGGAATAACCGTATTATTATTTTTATCGTATACTCTGAAGAATATTGTATAATCAAGATCAGTAGGTACATCGTGAATATCAAACAGAATCGTATCGCCTACAAACGTTGTTATATTTCCGTCTTCATCAAATTTTGCCGTCATAACTGCACCCCGTAAAAGTCAATTAATAATTGTTGTTTACATTCGTTTAAAAACTGTTCCGTTACTAATACCTTGCTTTGCTCTAATTCTCTTGTATAAGTTAAAACAGGTACTCCTACCTGTAAAAGCGGAAGAATATCACATAAAAAGTCTTTGCGGCTTCCGTCTTTCATTGTTACGGACCTGCGCACATAGCCTAAAGATGTATTAAAAAATTGTCTGTTGAACTCCGCTTCCTGTTCTTCAGGTGTCGGCTCTGGTATAGCGAATATTTCAAACCGTCTTTGGTTTCCTAACGGTTCAATATCGTCTATATAATAATTATTTTCATCGCACCATTGCGCCGCTTCCGGCGGGTATTCGTTTATAAAAATTTGTCCTACATAATAATCAGCCATTTCTTCCCCTTATCTTCCTATAGCAAACCATGCCATTGTCCTTTTTTCGTCACCCCGTATAATCGCTGAATCAAGATTTTTTGTTTTAACAAAAGGCGTAACCGTACCCTCTTCATTGTATTCAGGTGTTAAGACCAAAGTATATGTATCTGCTGTAAACGCAATCTCAAAATTGATAGTATAATTAGTATTCCTTTGAGCGGTATATTTTCTGCCCCAATTAATTATTGTACCGTCACCGAGTTTTAAACCGTGTGAAGTCCTTTTATCTAATCTAATCGCTGTACTCTCTGCCGCTGTTGCAGGTACAATTATTTTACCCGAAAAAGTTTTATAACCCGTAATAGTCTGAGTACCGCTTTTTGTTACGCAATTATTAACTGTTGTCTGCATATTTGAAACAGCTTCATCAATATCATCCTGATAATCTGAAACATCGCTAAGTATTTCAGCCTTTGCCTGTGCTACTTTTGCCGTTGTTTCCTGTCTGACCGCATTGAAATTTTCATTGAGAACACTTGCCCTGATTTTTGTTCCCTCTAATAATTCTGTATAAGCCATATTTTAAAATCTCACTTTCTTTATTTCATAATAAAGATTTCAAAATCGGGCGTTATTTTTCCCCGCCAACCCCTCTTTCAACAGTTTGCAAAATCAAATTATATAATCCGGGATTTATTTCAGTATTGCCCCAATTATTCAACGCGCCAAAAGCTCTTATGGCTCCCTGTCCTGTCAGTTTTGGAGAAATTAAACCTAATCCGGCTAAAGCAAAAGGATTACGGGTTATTGCTGCGGCAGTCGGCGCACCGCCTATAATTGAAGTCCTTAACAAGTTTCCAAAACCCTGAGCCGACCCTGAGCCGCCGCCCTGACCGGGAAATAATCTCTCTAATGCTTCCCTTGCCTGAATGTTTTGTAATTCATCCATAAAGTTAACATTTGTACGGGCTTGTAAATCCTCTAAAGCCTGTTGCCTTGCAATATCGTTAATATTGCCTAATAAACGCGGATTACGCTGGAATTGTCTGCCCCCAATAAGGCTTTCAAGTTCAACCTGCGCCCTTTGAGCTTGCGCAATCCTTGCAGCATCGTTATAAAACTTGTATTCGTTATCGAGTAAAGTGTTCAGGCTTTTAAGTCTGTCATCCATATTCGTCAATGTATTAGCTTCTGAACCTATGCCCCTTAATTTTGCAGCTAAAGTATTCTGATTAATTCCCTGCGGACCGCCTAAATCGTATTTCACAGAGTTTAATAATTTCAACTCGTCATTTATTCCGGCATAAGCGGGATTCTGATTTCTTAAATACTGATTGATGTCCTGAGCAACACTTTTTATACCGCTGTTTCCATAATTCCCAAAATTATCACCGCCAAAATTAGCGCGGTCATATAATTGCTCTTTAACGCCATGAAGTGTAGCTGGCTTAACTTTCGGATTAATAATATTGTCTATATTGTCAAAATCGTTTAATAAACGCTCAAAATACAGATTTCTTCCCGCATCATCAAGATATTTTTCACCATAAGATGATAAAAGATTTTCAAGTTCTACAATAGCCTGATTATAACCCTTTTCATTCGGGTTTTTAATTAGATTATCAAGTAATTTTGCATAGCCCTCGTCAAGTTCCATTGCAATAGCTTCTTCCGGAGCAATTGCAGCAGCTTTTCTGAAATTTCTACCCATAATACGGTCAAACATGTCATACGCAACATTATAACCGCCGTCTATGCTTTCTTGTAAATTATTCCAATTTACATCAGGGAAATATTGCTGCCATGTCGGATCAATATTCTCAACTTTATCAGCTGTTTGCTCTAATAATCTATTAATATAATCTTGTCTTTTTTCTGTCGGTATTTTCGGCGCAACAGCTTTTAATTGAGATTTCAGCCAATTTTTATTTTTGCCTGTAGCTTGCGCCAATATATTAAAGGCAATATCTTCGGCTTCCTTGTCAAGTGTTCCCATACCGATACTGTTTTTGTATTTTTGGCTATAATTTTGTAATGCTTCGTTAATTTCGTCCGCCGATTTATACCCAAGCTGAGATTTTGCATGATTAATTACGCCCCCTGCTTCCTCTAATGCGGGGTTAACATCCCCAAATCTAAACTTATCTAATCCCTCATCAATACTTTCTCTCAACGCTGAAATGTCAGAGGCGCTTTCGGGCATTTCTTTAATTATGCCGTTCAGTTCAACATTTTTTTCTAAAAGTTTTTTATCAATACCCTCTTTAGCTTTTTTAGCCAATTTTGAATACATTTCTGCATAATCCTCTTTTGAGGGTAAAGTTTTCAACGCTTTTCTAAGGCTTTTTTCTACAGGCTGGTAAGCCGTTTCAGGGTCAAATTTGCCGCCTAAAATACTTTTGCCGGCAAGTTCAGCCTTTAATGCTCTGTCATAAAGATTTTTAGGAACAGATGTTAACGCTTCAATTGTTTTTCCGGTAATGTTTTGTACTGTAGGATTATTTGCGATTTTCCCAGCAACAATGCCTGTACCCCTTAACAACGGCGGCAATGTAGCACCAACGCCCGCACCTATTGCAGCATCAGATAAGTTTTGAGTACCTAACCCGTTATTTTTTGTACTCTCTAACCCTGCGATTAAACCGCCCTGAGCAGCTGCATTAAGAGTTTGAGCCCCTAACCCGCCTTTTACGGCTGGCAAAGCTGCATATGCGGCAAAATTTTGTATTCCGCTTGATATATCATCACCCTTTTTCAGTCCGGGATATTTTTCATAAGCCTGTTGCAATTTTTCTGCGTTTAAATCTTTTGCAAAATTAAACGCATCAACTAAATTTTGTTTATTTTTTATAGCATAATAAGGAGCTTGCACCCCTGCTATAAGATTATCTGCTATGCCTTTTGAAATTCCGCTGGGAGTAAGGTTAACGTTTTTCTTAACACTGCCTTTCAGGACTTCTTTACGAGTTCCGTCCTCATTGAGCTGTATATCCTCTAATACAGGAGTATTATCTTCATATAATGTTTTTAATCCCTCATTAGAAATTTTAGAATAATCATTATTGTATAAATTTATAAGGTCATCATCTGATAATTTTGAATAATCCGCCATTATAATAAACCTCGCCTTTTCATTTCTTCTTGTAATGCGTTTTGGTTAACATTTATTTGTCTTGACTTAGCATTTTGCATCAATATATTGTTTTTACGCTCAATGCTATCTCTCATACCTTGTAATTTTGCTTTTACTGCTACCGCATTATCTGTCGGAGCGGGTAAAAATCTTTCATACGCTTTTCTCTCAGCATCTGACATTTGCGCACCTGTCAACCATTTTCTATATACCGCCGTAATATTATCAATTTGCGTTCTTGTCGGTATTCCTTTCGGGTCTGTATAATTTAATAGCCATGACGGAGTTATACCCTTAACCGGGCTGTAAGCATCCGGGTTTTTATCAATAAGTTCCAATCCGGCATTAATATCCGCCAAAGTTCCCATATTGTCATTATATGCTTTTTGGTCTGCTTTACTCAGTCCATTTGCCCCTTGAAGTTTTTGCAGTTTTAAAGCATTGTCAAAAGCATCTTGTTGTCGCTGATATGCTAATCTTGCCTGACCTAACCCCAAATTACCCATTGCAATTTGCGGCGCCATTTGTAAAGCATATTTCTTATATGGCAATAACTCAGCATTCATATCAGCGTTTCGGCTTGCATTACTTTTTGCCAAATCATTAAATGTAATACCGTAGTTTGCCATGTGTAATTGAGCTTCTTGCGGAGTTATTGTTCCGTTATTCAAGCCCTGCATAATCATGTTTGCCCTTTTTGTATTATCTGTCGCTGCTGCAATATCGCGTCTGACCTGTAAAGCCTGGTTTTTATACAAATTACTTGACAATGTATTAAAATCATCTTTTGAAATATAGCCATTAAGGTTATTTAGCTGTTCATCAGTAAATCCGTAATTATCTTTAAGCTGTTGCCTGTATAACTTATCGCCTGTTCTGGCATTTTGCCTTTTTATAGCAGCATCTAAGCCCTGAGTACCGGCAATAAACGAATCACCAGCCCAACCGTTCAACGCTCTAGCAAACGAGCCTAAGCCCTCACCTATACGGTAAGCTGCCCCCTTTTTTCTGCCATATTCCAAATCATTATTTTGCCAATTATTTATATCAAATTTATTATTATAGTTTTCTTCCATTCCAGCGGTTAAATCTCTAAATAATCCCCCAACACGTGGATTTTCTGAAATGCCAGCTGCTATCTGTCCGTTATCTAATGTACCAACATTATCAGTAGGAGCGGCTTGTCTACCCAATAACGCATCACTTAACTTAAATCCTTTATTTTCAGACGGAGTGTTGACCTGATTAATACTCATTCCGTCATCACTCAATTGCAAACCCGTAACAGTAGGAGCAGCGCCCCCCATAATTGTATCTAAATTCGGCGCATTAATAGGCACATTGCTTTTTATTCCTATTCTGTCATTTATCGGAAGAATATAAGATTGTTGCGCTGTACTATCTTGCGGCACAAGCGCCGGCATATTTTGCGCATAATCAGCAAACGCATCTTGTCTGTTTCCTATATTTTTTAATAAATCCCATAACGCCATTTAATTTATCTCCTATTATCTACTTGCTAATGCTCCGCCAACACCACCAATAACGGCGCCGCCTAAAGCACCCCAACCGCCGCCCATAGAACCGCCTGCGGCAGCTCCATTCATTGCACCCTGAATACCACCCATTAACGGGTTACCACCGCTTTGTTTTGCGTCTGCCGCAGCTTTTTCAAGCTGATAGTTATTAACCGCATTTGCAACATTCTGGTTAGCGTTTGTAATACCTGTCATGTAGTTATACAAGGTATTTGATGAACCTTGCATTGCTGCCAGGTTATTATTCAATCTGTTATAGTAGTTATCGTATAAATCAAGCTGTCTATCTGCTAAGGTATTCGCAAAATCGGTATTAGCCGCCTGTAAACCGCTGGACCTGATTAAACCGCGCCTTGCCAAGTCGTTCAGAATATTATTGTTATAATAATTTGTCATTTGATCGTTGAATCTGTTCTGATAAGCCTGGAAGTTTTTGTCATTGGTAAAATCATTATTAACCATACTTTGCAAAGTTTTATTGTAGTTATCTGCAACCGTTCCCATTGTTGCATTCATCCATGAAGTCGGAGTGTATGACATTCCGCTTTTATCCATATTTGAACTGCCCCATAGGCTGCTATCGAAACTTGTACTTGTGTATTCAGGTGTTTTCTTTTTGCCTTTACCCATTTTTATACCTCACATATAAGTTATTTGATAAATTCTTAAATCCCGCTCTGTTTAATACAATTCTTGCGGTTTTTATGTCTGTTTCTGCGTATATATCCTTATTTAACGCATTACATATTTTGATTATAAACGTTACATTTTCGGGCAAGTTTCCCCTTATACTTGCGCCGGAAATATAAATATCACCGTCAACCTGATAAGGATTACAATATCTTTCTAATTTCCCTGTTATTTCGTTATAACCGCATATCAAATCGGGATTGTTTATAACAAAATTCGGCGGAAAGTAATTATCATTCATGGGATATTTTTCAAAAAATTCTTTAAATTCCTCGTAATCCCGGCATCTGTCAATAATCATTTTTTAGTCCTATATGGTTCAATTTCAGTTTTAAAAATATAATCAAAAAGTGATTGCGGATTTACCCCACGAAATTTATTCCCAATTTCAATTCCACGTTGATTATTGCCATAATCATATAAAGTATCATCAAGCCCACGCCCTACTAACATATCTTTTGATTCTTTTAAATTCCCTAATGCGGTAACAACTTTAGGCGTAAATATATCACTTAACAATGCCGAACCTGCAATATGCCTAAATTTATTCATTTCATTTTCAGACATATTTACAGTATCAGCACGATTATATTTTTTGATCGCATCTAATGCATCTTCATATTTTCCATAAGCTGTAATTAAGTCAAATAATTTATCTCTATCATCCATTGATTT
Source organism: bacterium (assembly GCA_017542305.1). Taxonomy (GTDB): domain Bacteria; phylum Cyanobacteriota; class Vampirovibrionia; order Gastranaerophilales; family Gastranaerophilaceae; genus UBA1221. Next base: position 16,792 of record JAFXXK010000022.1, on the reverse strand, counting down.
TTCCCCAGATTTTTGTTATTATAGTTATATGAACAAAATATTTAAAACAATATTGAGAATATTATTAGTATTAGTTTTTATTGCGTTATCCCCTTTTATGTATTTTTTCATTATGGTTTAACGCCCTTTCGTTTTGTTCTTCATCTTGATATTCTTCAGCTCTATTGAGTTGATGAAAAAGCCTTGTCCTTTTGTATCTGTATAAAATCTGATACCCATAGTGTACCAGGTTTGCGGTGTAGATACTTCAACCACCTTTTTATGATAAACATTTTCAGCCGCATAAATAGCGGCATCATTATCATAAATAGAATGTTCGGGTACAATTTCACCCGTATAATCTTCTTCATGAGCATAAACCCCGCTTTCACCTGATGAAATATTTATATGTTTCGGGTTTTTGGTTTTTCCGTTTACCGTTAGCTGAACATAGAAATCATTTACATAATTATCGTTTAAAACTATTAAAAGCGGCGTTTTTTGCTTTTTTATGTTTGAATATGTACCAAGATTAATAAACGCAGTTTCATATTCAGCAGGATAGTAACCGCCTGAAAAATCATCCTGAATAAATTCAGCATACACAACCCCGTCATCACCGCCTGTAAAAACGTTGTTTTGTATCAGACAAACAGCGTTTAATTTCTGTTCGGATCTTTGCAGCCATTCCTGTTGAAAATAGTCATAGATAAATATTTTATCATTAATCAAGCACCAAACCTGATTTTTATTTTCAAAAATACAAGAGAACATCTTGAATTTTTCAACCGTTGCAAAATTTGACTGTATTTCTTTTGCAACAGGTCCGGCAGGTCTTATCTGTCCTGTATCAATGTTCTCAATGTAGTAAATATTTTTCTGCTTGTTATCATAGAAAAACAAGTATGTATCATGTTTCAGTATTGACTGATAACTAAAGCAGCCTAAACCTGCAACAGTTTCTACTTTTGATGTTGATATATTCGGTGAATCACTTAAAAATGTAATATCATCACCCGTAAACACATATAGACCGCCTGTAAAAGAATAGACCGCAGTCGGCTTTTTCCCCATAATAAAGCTCCAGCTGTCGGCTGCCCCCGTATGTGTATAATCCCATGTTTCAATATCTAATTGTTTAGAAGCATGAATCCCGTATTGATCTGCAACAACTAAAAAACCGTTCCAATCAGTCATTGATAAAAACTCTAACACATGATTATCTTTATCTTTTGCAGTTATTTTATGCGTTTTATCAGAATCTTGCGAACCTCGAGAGAAACATACACTTATACAAGAGTATTGAGTATTGCTGACAGTAAACTTTTTGCCGTTAGTAAACACAAACACATCAAAAGAGGTTGATGTCATTGTAATCCCGTTACAATTTCCCGTAACGGGAAAATCGGGCGCCCCGGGCACTTCCACAAGTTCATCATTCGCATTTACATAATACAATGTACCTTTACTTGAATTTTCACCATAAATAAACTTGTATGTTACGCCGTCTTGTACGCTTTGAAATATTCCAATAACTTTATAGCCTGTAGGCAGGGAGTATATAATTCTGTTCCCTGCCATAGTTTTTATCCCCGTTTCAGCACCTATTTCAGTTTGAATAAGTTCAACATTTTTACTTTTAACAGCTGAAATAACTCCGCCGGAAGATACTCCGTTGAGCTGTCTTATTCCTTTAAACTGTGTAAATATTTGAGGTTCTACTGCATAAGCCATAATAGTATTTTATAACTGTTTTTTTCGGGCAAAAAAAGCAAAAAAATACCCTCGTATGAGGGTTTAAAAAGCATTTAAGAGTTTAATATGTTTAAAGGTTTGTGTATGAAAAAAAGAATTAGTTAGCCTTGTAATTATCGTTAAAAATATGCCTATTTTTCCCGTGATTATATGAAACGTGAATCCACCTATGACCTTGTGTATCATATTCGTATAACAATTGATCATAAGGTAATTGCTCTTTAATGATTTTAAATACTTCCCATAAGTATTTTTGCGGCACGACTATATCAACGGCTTGCCCCGTCAAGTGTTGTGAGTTCTTGGCGGGGTTTCTGCCTAAGTCTTTTAATTTTTGCCATAATGCCTGTGAACGATAACCGCCCGTAACTACAACGGGGCATTTTACAATATCTCTTAACGGCTGCAAAACATAAAATATCAAGTTCAACATATTATCTAAGTGTTCAGGATTAGTCGTTGTATTGTTAATATGATACATATTTGCAATATCTGAATGTAATAATTCTGACATTTTAAAATTCAACGCCATTATAAAACCTCGATTTTATATAATTCTGTACCGTTTGTATCTTTTGAAATAACGGTTTTAACACCTTTTTTAAGATCTTCCCTTGCTTTAAGGTTATTGTTACCGATAAAAGTTTCAACCAAATCTCCTGTAATAGTCATAGGAGCGTTATTAAGCTTTAAATTATAAACCTTGTATAAAACTTTTGGGCTTTCATAATTAATAACTCTTTCTTTCACGATTTCAACGGAAGAACCAAATATTTTTTCTTCATCAGAAATTGGTTTTGTCGTTTCGACAAATTCAGCATCTTTTTTTACTTTATTTACTGTAATTTTTTTAGTTGTTTTTTTAGTTACCATTTTCTAAATCCTTTCTTTAAAATAGGGGGGAAAATCCCCCCTACAATTATGAACCGATAGTAACAACAGCAGATGCCAATGCTTTAGGTTGAACAACTTTTGCACCGTAAACATAAAGACCTGAAACAAAAATTCCAAAGTAATCTTTATCTTCTAATGCTCTGGTTTCAATAATCTGATCAGCGTAAGTAATACCCTCTTTTGTACCTGCAAGGATATTATAAGCACCGCTTGTTGCTTTAATTAATGTAGATTGTTTAATATCAAAACCTGCATACTGCATAATAGCACCCTTGCGGATTGTTTCATCACCCAAAGTTGTAGAATGAGTTGCTTGTTCTGATAATTTGACTACCGACACCAATGCCGGCGGCAAAATTAAGAACGGACGTTTTCCATCTTCTGCTTTACCGTTAGAATCAATTGCATTTGAAGCTGCAAGTTTTTCATACAATGAAATACATAAATCGTAAATATTGTTTTTTGTAACAGTTTCAGCACCTAATTGATTACCTGCATCAACCCCTGAAAAGCCGGTAGTATGCAAGAATTTATCCTTTGTATCTGCAATAGCTTTTCTTGCACGGGCAGAAAATCTTTCCTGTAAATTCTTGATATTAGATTGTTTTGCTTCAATAGTTTTGATAACAAACGCCCAATTCTTTTGCTGGTCAATTTCAAGTGTCTGCTGTTCACCGTTAACTGTTTGGTAATTGATAGGAGTATCATCATCATGAGTATTAACTGTAACGCCACCTAATTGGGTAATATGAACGGTATCACCGGCATATTTAATTTCACCCTCATAGTCACGATTGATACATTCTGTCATAACTCCGACATCATCTAAGTTTCTAAGAATTAACTTAGACCATATTTCGGGTTTAGTAAGTACTGCAAAATTTCCTGTTGTATTAGCCATTTTTCAAAATCCTTTCTTTTTTAGGCTAATTCTCGGCGTAAATCCAATCCGTACCGTGTTTTTTGCAATAAGCATCAAATTCTTTTTGTGTCATATTACCAATATCATCAGCAGTACGTTTTACTTCGAGATTAACCCCGTTTGTACTATCGCTGTTTATCACAGCTTTACTTTTGGTTTGGTCAATGACTTTTTGAGCTTCGTATTCCTTAATAGCTGCAGCACGTTCATAATCCGCTATTTGTTTGTAAATATCCGCAAAAACTTGCATATCTTCTTTAGACTGAATAAAATCAGCATCACAAAAGGCTTTAAGTGCTTGTGCTTTGCCTTTGTTTTCGTTGACATCTGCAAGAAGTTCTGCAAAATCGGCTTTAATAATATCTGCCAATTGTGCATCACGTTCATTCTTTGCTTGAGTTCTTTTTTGTTCATTTTCTTCTTGTAATTGGCGTTCAAACTGTTTTTTACCGACTGCCACGCTTTCAAGAAAATCAGAGTTAAAGAACTTTTTAGCTTCTTTAAGATAAGCTGCATCCCCGGTTTTGTAGTATTCGGTTAATAATTGCTGGACAGTAGGCTGATAATCGGCTTGTACTGTGTTCATATTGTTCCAAAAAGCACTAAATTCCGCCAATTGAACACTTTTAGCAATTTCTTGTTCTTCTACTGAATTAAACCCTGCTTTTTGTGCTTTTTCGAGATTTAAAGCCTGTTGCTGCTGCTGTTGTTTAAGCATTTCGTCATACTTGGCTTTAATCTGATTAGCTTGGGTATAAGCCTTGTTAAGTTCGCCATAGCCTTTTTCGAGTTCTTCAATAGATGAATACTTTCCGGCGTAAAGTTTTGGTTCTGTACTGTCAGGAATACTTGTCGTTTCCGTTTCCGTTTCAGCCGTTGTTTCTTCTGTTTCGGGCGTAAGTTCAGAAGTGTTTAATTCCTCAGTAGAATTAAGTTCTGTGCTTGCGGTTTCCGTAGTTTCAGAAGTTTCTTCGGGTGTTGAAATTGTTGTTTCTTCTGTCATTCTCATTTCCTCTTAATGTTTTCTACCTTGCTAGGGATGTCTTTAATCCGTTGGACTAATTCACACATCCCTTTAATCTGTTCGGCGTTGCGATTTTTGCAGGCTTCGGCGGTAATGTAGTCAGAAAGATATTCCAATAACACCCCGCCTATTGGCTGCTGTATTATCTCGTTTCTAAGCCGTAACAAATCTTCTATACTTGTCATAGAAACAGTATGACAGTTTGAAAATCGGGCACTAAAAAAACCACCCTCATATTGAGAGCGGTTAAAAAGTAACAAGTAAATTATTTATTTTCGTATTTATCAATAGGATTAATTAAATATCTGAATAATTGCGATTCGTTTTGTTTATTTAATTTGTCTAAATCCTCTTTAGTATCAGGCAAATTATCAATATACCCATATAATGTATTATTTCTAGCAGGAACAGGTAAACCTGCATATTGTAAAATATTGTCAAATATAAATGTTTTAGGGGCTTCAGGATAACGTAAACCCAAATTAATCCCATATTCGTTATTGATTAAATCTCCTGCAGTATCATCTAAAGGTTTATTATCTATTTGATCCACATCTTCTTTAAAATCTCCCAGACCTCTAACAAAATCAGCGGGATAATCTCGAACAAACATAGCATTAGTATAAGGGTGTCTAATTGTACTTTTATTATCATTCGTTAAAAAGTCTTTATATGATAATTGATTATAATGTTGCTCAAGCTCCCCATTTGGAGCTTTAATTGCATCATATTCTTTCCGAGCTCTATTTAACATTATAGGATGACCTATTAAATTTTTATATCCAAACAAGGTTTTGATTATGTTAAAATCTCGGTTTAAATCTCGCATATATTGATTTCTCCTTAATTATGATGTATTATATGTATATGAAAGTTTTACCAAAAATTATTTTATGGATTTCTTTATTTGTTATTATTGCATTAAGCAGTTATTTCTTATACTTAGCAATAATGGCTCTTTTATGGGCTAAATCATTTGCTGATTAAGCTCATTTTGAAGCATTCCACTTTCAACATTTTGTCTTGCTTGTTCTCGCATCATATCCATTTCAACTTGGTTTTGTGCTTGCTGTTGCATTTCTTGCTGCTGCGCATCTTGCGCCATTTTCTGCTGATAATCCATTAATTCCTGAGCAAAGAATCCGACAATGCGTTCTTGTTCTTCCGGCGGAATCTGTTTTAACTGTTCTGCGAATTGTTCAGCCGGACTTGTACCGTTTAAAAATTTATCAGGGTTTTCAAAATCAAGCATTTCTATTGCTGTTGTAATAGTTTCACGCCAATTAACCATTTGGAATAATTCAGGGTTTTGACCTACTGAATTAAACATTTGGAATAATTGCTCAAACTTAGATTTACGATTTTCAATGGCGTTTCTGTCCTCATATACATAATTGTATTGAGCTTGTCTTATCTGATTAGTTATTTTATATTCGACATTTTCGCCTTTTTCTTGCATATAGACAAAATCAACGCCGTCTTTAAACATTGCAAGAAGTTCCGCGACATTTTTAATCATCGGGATAGTTAAATCTTGGTTAATAATATCTAATTCTTTAGAGGTCTGAGCAGATGCTCCCTTATCCACAAGGCTTAATTCCGTTGCCGTTCTTTTGGTATCTGTGACGTTGCCATACATAAAGTTAGATACACTTGATAAATCAGATATTTTCTGATTACCTAAGTTTAATAAATCTCCAATCCCCTCACCGCTTATTTTAACTTCTTGCGGCATAGTTCCGTTGTATGTATTTTTTATTTTAATTATTAATCCGGGAGCCAAAGGCATTTTTCCGTCAGCCGGTGTATTTTCTTCATCAAAAAATGTTTCATCAGCATAGCATGGCGGATTAGCTTTAAGCATCTGAACATCCATAGCTGTATTTGTTAATTCTTCCATTTTTTTACATAGCGGTAAAACGCATTTTAACGGTGAAATACCGCGTTTTGTCAACGGGTCTAACTCTAACGCACAGAAGATAAACGGATTAATATATGCAGGATTTTCTTCAAACCTGATTAAATATTTTCCTGCAAGCACTTCTGCAATATAGTTTTTATATAACTTCCCTTGAATCTTAAAATCCCCATGAGCATACAAAACGGAGTATTGACTTCCGTATTCGTTTCTATCTCTAAGGTCTATAAGTTCTTTATTTTCGGGTGTCTGTACTTCTTTGCTTTCCTTTTCTAAGGCTTCAATAGTTTCTTTTTCAATTGTATAAGCCCCGTTATTTTTGATATTTTCTAAGGTATCAAACCGCTTATATATTTTGATTAAACTATCCCAGCTTGGTTTATCGCCTACTTTAAATCTTGAATGGTCAAAAACAAACATAAACGGGGAAATACTTTCAACCCTTGCATTCTCATAGTATGGGATTTCAATATCCTGTAATTTTTCTTGGATAGAATAACCGGCTCCTGCCATATTGCGAACAAGGTTCATTAAAACAAATCCTACGTCTTTTCTTTGGCGTTTTATAACCTTTTTGCGTTGTTCCCAATCGGTTTTAAATATCATTTCGCCTATATCATATAAATCATCTGCTGATTTATCGTATTGTCTGCCTATATCCATTTGAATAAGGCTGTCGACAAGTGCGGCTTTTTGTTCTTTTGAACTGTTTTCCGTTTCCTGATTAGTTCCCTTAACATCAAACATCTGCTGAGGTTCAGACCACATTTCGTGCCATAATGCAGCTTTTTTGGTACGTTTAATATTATATAAAGCGTTCAGTTTTACGTCTGATTTCCACTCTAACCCCTCATCAAATTTTTTCTTAGGTTGATTGAGATAAACTTCTTCCATAATTCGCCTTGCAGTTGCAATTTGAGAGTTTCTGTGTTCATCCCATTTTGAAAATTTTTCCGCAATTTTAACGGCAAATTTATCCCGTTTTTCTTTCGGTAATTCTTTGAATACATCAACAACTTCTTTTTTAATTTCCATTTTTAAAATCTCCAAAATATAAGTATTTATACTCATTTTGGCAGTTTTTAAATCGGGCGTTACCTGATTGGGAAATAGTATTCAGCCGGGTAAGAAACAGCATCAAGAGGGTGTATTAAGAATTTTTTTGACGGGTCTTTTTTAATATCGTTCGGAGTTGGTTCATCTACAATATTTGTACCCTCTTTGTATTTTGCATTTTCTATATTATAAATAGTCCACTTGCAGCGTTCATCAATATAAAAGCATATTTCACCGTCATAGCGTTTAATCAGGTTGTTAAATGCTTCATGACGTTTTATTATATGGGGATTAGCTTTGTGAATTTTTAAATCAACTTTTTTATGATAATAGTTTTGTAATTCCCTTTGAATAATTTTGAAGTTTGTCATATCGGGATTAGAGAATGCACAATTACGCTGTGAGCCTGCAGCATCACCGTTAATAATAATATCCCCTTTATGGGCGGGATAGCGTTTTATTAATTCCCTAATACATTCTAAGGTTGAAGTACGTTCTTTTACGAGTTCATCAAAACAATAGATTTTATTCTGTGTTTTATGAAATAATACCCAGCACATCGGATCGTAATTAAAGTCGCATGAAATATGCAAATCCATATCAGGCTGATAAAATAGAGGTCTGATATTATCTTTAGTAAACCCTTTAACAATATTGTTTTGGTTTTGTCCGTCAGGTTCTCCGAGCCAAACACGGGCGTATTCTTCGGGTTTATGTATTTTGGTTAATTCCGCAATTTTAATAATATCTTTGGAGCAAAAAGGGTTATCATAATAGTTAGCGTGAATGTGTAAAGTTTCGTCTTTAAATAGCGTTAAAAGTTCCGACATAATCGGGTGTTTATCGTGCGGCACTTCGGGGTTCATTGTAATAATAATTTGAGCTCCCTCTGTTCTGATTGTAGGGTTTAAAGTTTCCCACGATTTTTTACTGATTTTCTGTGCTTCTTCAAGCCAAACTAAGCCAAAATCTTCAAATGATTTTACGTTGTCTGCTGTAATATCTGATAGTCCGACAAATACAATTTGTGCCCCTGTTGTACGGCTTATAATTTTAGTTGCCTGAATTTCATAGGGGAGATTATATTTTTTTATGATATTTACAAAAAGTTTATAGTTAGATTCAGAAATACTATTTTGGTGTTCTCTGGCACATAAGCAGTCAATTTTTTTATGCAATAGCTTCTGTAATATCCAATGAGCAATAAACCACGACTTGCCGGAGCTTCTTCCGCCGGTTAGGGCAATATATCTTTTTACCCAATCAAACACAGGTTTAAATATAGCGGGATATTGCCAATCAAATTTTATCACACTTAAAGCGGAATAAGGACTAATCATGTTCTACTTCAACCGCCTCGTTATTAATTTCAACGATAAACCCACCGCCTGTAATATTAGTATCAACGGCTTTACGCTGCGGATAAATATACTTCATTAATTCCTTGCATATTAAAACTTTTAAATCGTCTTTTGTCGTTGATTTATTGTATAACTCCATAAGTTTTTCAGCCGGATTAAAACCGCCTAAAATTTCTTGAAGTTCAGCAGTTTTTTTATTCGGAGTTCCTTTTTTACGCCCTGCGTTTTTCGGTCTTGCTTGTCCTTTTTTAAATTGACCGTTACTTTTGTTTACTTTAACGGAATCAGTCATTTTTTATATCCTCTGTATTTATTTTTACAAGTTCACCTTTTTTTCGCATTTCGTCCATTAATATTTTTTCATTTTCGGCAATTTCCTCATTAATTAGTTTATAATTAATTGCCGTGCAAATAGCTCTCAATAGCCTTTTAACTTCTTTTTGTGTGTATGTATCTTTGTTTAATTCTGTTGCAATATGCAAATTTTTAAAATTAAATCTGTACTCAAAATTTTCCATTCTTTTCTCCTTTCAATCTTTCTAAACTTTCTGATACAGAAAAGCCGTTACGCAATAACCGCAACAGCTTTAAATGTATTTTAACCCTATCCCCAAGCGGAAGCTGCCAAGTGTCGGCAATTTCCGCCTGTTTATCTTCTCCCCAGATTATTAAACCATTATAGTTTTTTTTCTCAAACTGTTCAAAAATATCAACGTTACAATAACCGTATAAAATCGAGTGCAGGCGTTGTAATACTGCGTGTCTGAATATATGTTTTTCATCGCCTAAATATTGTAACTCGTTTGTATATGGGTTTTCGCTGTAAAACGAATATTTTTTTATATAGGTTGGAACTTTAAAATGCACTCGCTTTTTTTTAATTTTTTTTGGTTTAACTCCTGTAATCGGACAAGCGAGATTATATTCAACAGCATTAATAAATGAGAGTTGAGTGTTTGCAGCCATATAATTATCATAAATTTTATTGAATTTTTGTCACCGTTAACCTTGTTTAATAAATCAGTCTGAATTTTTGCCCCAAAACAAGCAATATATAATAGGAATAAAGAGGTATAATTTTTATGATAACAGCACAAAGAATTTTAACAGAATTAGGCAATAAAGCATGGAGCGGATTTAATGCTGATGATATGATATTCAAATCTGAAGATAGCATACAGGCAAGAACTGAACTTAACGGGGCATTAAGGTATTTAATAAATCTCGTAGACTTCCCGTTTAAGATGTCTGAACAGACTATAAACGCAAGTAAAGGAAATGCTAATTATAAAACACCCAGCGGTCAGATAACCGCCGTTTATAATAAGGATACAAAAGAGAATTTGATATTTATCGGGAATGCAAAAAGCTATGATTTAACAGCAACAGGCAAACCGACACATTATTGGATTGATTATAAAACACCTGAAACGAAAATAAGATTATACCCAATACCTAATGATAATTATAAATTCGGAGTACAATTTAATCATTTTGAGCCTGTTGTTGACGGGGAAGATGGCACATTGAAATTTGAATTTGAAAAAGCGGACGATTATATATATATCCCGTTAATGGAAGATGACAGACAGCGTTTTACGCTTGAATGGCTGTTTATGGATTGTTTGGTATTAAAAACAATGGAACAAAACAATAAAGATCAGGAAGATGAAAACTATCAGCCGACAATAAATGAGTTTAATGAGCGTTGGAAAGTTTTCAAAAAAGCGGCAAACCCTGTAAAAACGACTACCCGTATAGTTTGGAATGTATAATTGTCGCTTCGTTCGCGAATAACGGATACGGCTCCGCCTTTATCCTTCGCTCACTCGCTCTTTTTCATCAAATCATAGACTAATCTTTTTTTACACAACTCTGCATTTGCAGAGTTTTTATTTTGTTAATAAAAGCGGGCGGCTGCATATAACTACTGCGGAACAGCCGTTAATCCCGTAATAATGTTATATTATTACTTAAACTTTTAAGCCTGTAAAGTCGGTGAAAGTGACTAAGCATTTTTGACTACACCCATAAGTTTTTGTTTCAGCAACCGGAAGCTGTCCGGCATCGGATCACCTTTTAAGTTTGCGTATTCTTTTATCAATTCAGAGGTCTTAGCGGCTTGTTTATCCCAGTATTTCGAAACCCTCTCTTTTTCTCGATATTGACGGATAATGTCAGCCGCAACCCCTTTAATTTTCAGGCTGTTTATGTATCCTTGAATGTTCGATTTTGCGTGTTTTTCTGCATACATTCTTAGCACTTCTTCATCCGATATTGTTTCGGATTTTTCAGAATTTTTTAAAACAACAATTTTGTTATTTTTCTTTTGTTCTATACTTTGTTCATGATGTGACAAATTGTCACCCTCTTTTATGACATTTTGACACCCACTATATGACAAATTGTCATCTACTTGTCGAAATTTTTTAATTTCGTTACAAGTTGGGTACTCGCAGAGTGCACCTTGTTTAAAATCTTTCACCAGACCGCACAGATTTAAGAGTTTTTGCGTGAATTTATATCGGTTAGTATATTTACACTCAACCATAATTAACCCCGCCTTAATGAAGCTCTGAACGGCTCTAATTACAGAACGCTCACTACAATTAGCTTTTAAGGCTATTGTTTTTTGTTTTGGGAAAATATCAGCGTGTTTCGGGTTATAAAACAAACTTAATTCTAATAAAATGATATTTTCAGTTGCGGTTAATTTCAGTTTGTTAAGATTTTGTAATAAACTTTGAGTAAGTTCAAACTGTGAAAACCCATGCCCCTCATGCTTTTTCGCTAATTCCATACACATCTCCTTAAATTTTGCATAAACTATCCCTTGCCCCTAAAAATGAGATGTGCTACTATATACTTACTTACAAATGTGATAGATAGGACTTCTCGTTTTGAGGGGTCTTATTTTTTATTAAGTTTTATGGCATGCTTTAAAACATGCTCTTTACTCATGATATAGTTTGTGATATTAATCTGTCAAGGATAAGTATTTTTTAAGAGAGTTTGAAAAAGTTAGGGAAATTTTAGTATGGAAAAATTTGAATTATCTCCTGTTGAGTTAATGCAGGCTTTAGGTTGGAAGAAATCCAAAGTTTACTATTGGATAAGTTCGGGAAAGTTTGAAACTGTTGAACGTGTTGACGGTCAAAAAGTCGTAATATCGGCTGATGATATGGAACGACTTAAAAAATCAAAAAATGTTGAAAATTTTGAAAATGTTTCAGAAAATTCAAACAATTCCGAGAAAATTTCTCAAAATTCCGACTTTAATGTTACGAAAAATTACAAAAATGTTTCAAATTTTTCAAATTCGGAAGCGTTTGAACTTTTCAATAAATCGTTGGAAACAATTGAACGGATTCATCAAACTGCTTTGAGCAATTTCGGATATACCACAAAACTACTGACTGACAGTAAATCAGAGGTACAGGAAGAAAATATTGAGCTTCGTGCAGAGGTTAAAACAGTTCAAGCACGTTTGGAAAAATCTCAAAAAGTACACATTTGGAAAAATATAATCATTTTTGTACTTTTGTTAGTTCTAATTTGTTTAATCGGATATGTTCTAATTATTCCAAAAATTTCAACTACCGAGAAAAACTCGGCACCTGAAAGCACAAAAAAAGAGCAAGTGAGCGAAGTGCGGAGCCTTGAGCCTAACAATGAGCTGTCCACAGGACAAGTTAAGGCTCAAGCGAAGGCACATTAAACGCGAACGCAGCGACAAGAGCAGATGCAACCTGCACCTGCTCATAATATAAAGAAGTAAGCTAAAATAATTTCATTTGTGCTTGCGCATTCTCTAACCGTTCAACACTTGCTTTCCAGTAGTCATAGTCTTTTTCTATGCAAATAAACCGCCGTTTGAGATTATGGCAAGCAATAGCCGTTGTACCACTACCTGAAAAACAATCAAGTACAAGGGCATCTTCGTTGCTGTAATCTCTCAATATCATTTCAAATAGTTTCAATGGTTTTTGCGTAGGGTGAAATCTTAAATAGCCCTGAGCAGAAGATAATCTATATCTTTTAACTACGCTTGTAAAACTTGTATATGCTAACTCACAGCTTGCAAAACTTACATCTTCGCTAAAAAGTTTATCCCATACAATCCAACAACTACTGTCATACGGGATTTTACTTATAAAGTGATTTGCTCCAAAAATAATTTGATTTTTGCTTATTCTAAAAATTTCTTTAAATACTTCTTTACTCGGGGAACAATTATCCCAATCGCATTTCTTGTAATCAGAATGTCTATCACCTTTTCTTCTACCTATATTATTTGAAATATTTATCCCATACGGCGGGTCAGTGAGTACTAAATCAATACACTTATCAGGCAACTGTTTTAAGATATTCATACAGTCATCATTTATAATTTTATTAATATATTTTTCCAAAGTTCTCCCCCATTTGGTGTAGAGCCTAGTAAATAAAGGCTTTACGCCTTGCTTTTGTATCTTATCGCATGGTACCGATAAGAGTTATTATGACAGAACCCCTTTAAAGGGTAGTTTTAGGTATAAAACCATACCTAAAAAATTAACGCTCGTTTTCGACTACATCATTTGGTGTAGATTTAAAATAAACTAATGCAAGCGGATTTTTATAGATTCCGCAATTTTCACCCGTATCGGGATTAATAAAGCTGTAACCTTTTCGCAGCCAATGAATCTCAACGCTTGGATTAAATAATATAAAGTCATGCCAATATTTCGTTTCTGTTCTTACAGGTAAGAGCATGACGGTTCTATTCCCTATTTTTTGTTCTTCATAAGCTCTTTTTATCCATTTTGCACATTCATCAAATGGGGGATTACACCAGTTATAACTTAGCCAATCATTTTTTAAACCGTCTAACTCTCCACAAATATAATAATGTATTGCAGGAATATTTTTCCGGCTGCAGCATACATCAAGGTCAAATTTTTTTTTACCAATAATATTTAATGCCATAGTAATCAACTCCGGCGGGGTTTCGTAATCATTTCTTTTATGTTCAAAATGATATTTACTTTGTTTTATGATTTCTCTTAATGCTGTTTCGCTCATTTATTCAATCTCCATAATTGCCCATTGAATTATATTCAAAGGATATTTATATATCGTATTTATGTCTTTTGTTGTTGCCAATATCGTTTTATCATCAGCTTTGATTAAATAAATTACCCATTTATCAATCTTTTCGGTCGGTGGTCCATATCTCCATTCACTTATATTTACTTTCATTCGCACTCCTCTATGTCTAAAAGTTTTAAAATATCATACGCAAATGATTGCCTACCAAAATGTAATGTGTTTGTTCCGTCATTAGGGAGAAGCGTATTTCTATACACTCTTATTTCATCCTTGCATTTCTCTACAATCTGTTTCAAAATGCAGTCGGTACGACAACCCTTATATAGATTTATTAACCTCATATCATCAAGCTGTTTCCAACATTCTTCTTCAATAGCTCTATAAATTTCATCTCTTTTAGCAGTAACATATTTTTCAATATCAATAGATGTTTCTAATAAATCTCTTTCGTCCATCCTACCCCTCACTTTCTTCCGCTTTGGTTATAAGTTGTAAAACATAGTGTCCTATTATTTCCATACCTTCTGAATAATCAGATGATTTTGTTGCATATCCACCATTGATAGCCATTTCCGCAATCTCTTTTATCTCTTGCAAGGTCTGTTCAAGTTTTGTTTTATCTTTTTGATAATCATTTGCTATATTTGCCCAAGATAATGCTTCTTTTCTAAACGTTTCAGAAAGATTATCTCTTATTTCAACTTCCTCTTTCAACCGTTCATTCTCGGCTTTGAGTTTTGCTATGATTTTGTCTTTATCTTCCATTACGATTCCTTTCTTTTGTAAACTATGTAACCATTTTGCTTTAAGAAAGCTATTGCCCCGTTTAAGCAATTTTGATATGTCTTTTGTGTCATATCGTTGTATTCATCCACATCAAATGGATACACAGTTATAATTTTGTTTACTCCCTTTTTTGAACGTTCGTAAAGAACTTTTACAGGAATTTTTTTAAACATCACATAACAAAATTTTCGTTTGCCGTTATATCCGACAGCATCATAAAGAAACGTTGAATCACCTAATCTAATTTTATTCAATAATTCCCGTGCTTCTGATGCGGATAATTCAATGTTATAACGCTCTTTCATCCGTTCTTTTAAGTGTTTATTCATTTTCTATACCCTCAATATCTGTAATATCAATATCTCCGGCTTTTATTGCTTTTAATACAAGGCTCATTCTATTATCGACATTGTATTTGTTAAACAGATTCCGGATATAATAAGATGCCCCGGATAAGCTATATTTTGTAATTTTTGATATTTCAGCATAAGTTTTATTCTTTGCTACAAGTTTAAGTATTCTTTTTTCAATTTTTTTTAGTTTCATATTTTTTCTTCCTATTTCTATCGTTGTATATAACCCCGCTAAGGGGTGTAAAAATTATTTTAGGTATAAATATACCTTTTAAGGGTTAAAAATTGATTTTACCCCCCCCCGTGTCGACACAGATTTATTTTTTGTAATCTTATTTCATTAGCTTTTTTCATTCGCTCTTTTAATTTGTTTTTATGTTCAAGTTCTTTTGGTGTTAAATTGCTATCCGGGGTTTGTGCATCGTAATCAATTCCAAGAGCCTTTGCACAATCCTTACAATACTTCCAATCCGGCGGATTAATTCTTGCATCCGTCAAATCCTTATCAATCCAACCGTTATTGCATTTTTTATTTCTGCAAAAGTGCATTACATAATACATTCAAATAATCCTTTCTGCTCAATATTTGTCGGTTTCCATTGAATGTAATCATCCATTTGGGTAATTGTTACTTCAATTCGGGGGTTGAGTTTGTCATAAAATACTCTGCTTCCGTCATGACCTGCGATAATATCCCTGTTATCATCAGCGATTAACCCCGATTTTACGGCGGCATCGTCTATTGCTTCAAGTAAATTGGTTAGATCGTATTTTAATTTTTTTGAAACATAAAACGACACCGCCATATTTATGGGGAAGTCCACAACTCCGGCTTGCGCTTTTACTTGAAATAAAAACGGCATACATTCAGCTTCAAACTCTTTGTATTTTTTTGACGGGATAATAATATTTCGTGATTTCCCGTATTTTGTTTTCAACGTAATTATTTGCTGACTGTTTTTCTTAGAAACCGGATGCACCGGAATTGTAAACTGTATTAACATCCTATTTGCTCCCTCTGATTATTATGTAGACTATTTTGTGTTATCAACAATAAGGCTCATTTGTTTAGTTCGGGTATCGCCGTTCATATAAGCCTTAGCAGCTTTTAAAATATCGTGTAAAAGTTCTTCGTGTTTACCCGATATTGCTACAACCGTTTCCGCCATTTCAGGTTTATAGATAGGGAATTTTGTATAATTCAGATTTAAGACGTGACCTTGACTGTCAAAAGTCCATATTACCGAGATTGAAACATCGCTCAAAAACCCTTTTTTATCATAAAAGAATTGAATGTGATTAAGTCTTAACGCTGATACTTCCTTACCTAATTGCGGAGTTAAAGAAGTTACAATCTCCAATGCGTTATGCCATAAAGTTTTAAACTCCTCTGTTACTTCGTCTTTTACATTAAAATCCCCGTTTTGAGTTCTAAAATCGTTATCGTCATTTAACGATATTAAGGCTCTGTTGTCTTTCATTTGAATTTTTTTGATAAACAAGCCTGTAACGTTGTTTGTAGTGTCTTCTTTTTCTTTCAAGTTTGATTTTGTCATTTTCTTCTCCTTATTTTATTTTTCTTAACTCTTTAGCGGCTTTTTTGAACTTCTCATAAGCCGCTTTTTTTGTTTCTTCATCTTCTTGAATTTCTTC
>JAFXXK010000002.1 GCA_017542305.1 bacterium | reverse complement strand
TTACTCCTAAAATTTCCTCATATATGAAACCATATACGAAATATTATCTTTTAGTTTACCAAAATGTGTATTAAACAAATTCTTTGACGGCTCAGATGTGTATTTTGCCTCTGCAAAAATAATATCATTCGGTGTCATTGAATATGTTGTTTGAAATATTGTATTAATTCCCTGTGTTGTAGTTCCCTCTTTAAAATCGTTATACATTGTATAAGAAGGACTCAATGAAAAATTAAATTTCCCGACATCAGCATTGGCTCTGATAGGTGCGATTTCAAGTTGAGAATTTGCACCTCTTTTAGATGCCACAAATGTTTCTCTTACCCAACTGCTTATATTTTTAGTCCAAGAAAAATTATTTATTGCAAGACCGACAAAAGATGCCTTTTTATCTTGCTGAACATTCACACCGGCATATAAGTCAGTAAAGTTCCTGCCTCTTGGTAATTGGAAATTCATACCGCCATAAAATGATGCTTCCTTATTTACAACCCCTGTAATCCCTGTTTCTGAAACAAGTTGTACTGCTTTTTGAGCTTTGCAAGGTGCAAGTGTTGCTAAACTTATTAAACTTGTGATAATCGGTTTTCTTACATTCATTCTATATCCCTACTAATTATGGCATAAAAATCCGTTATTTGTCTTGGATTTTCTTAAAGCTCAAGCCTGTCACTCACTACACTTTGTTGTCGTTCGTTTCGGCTTTCGCACTCCAAACTTCGTTTGTCAGAAAATCCGCCGCATGCTATATCATATTATAAAACCCGTAAAAATAAAATTTGTCGTTATTAAGGATTTTTCCATGTATTTTGTAATAATATTTTACAGTAGGGCAATTTTCCAGTTTTGAAAAACTTTATATAAATAACAGATAATTAAAACATGGGATATTTAATACAGGGGAAACAGTTTATGGGAAATGATTCAAATATTGTACCGTCTATAATGATTAGCGATAGTGTTAATCGTATTGCGGCTCTCAAAAATCCGTTAGAGGCTAAAATTGATCATAAAGTAGAATATTACAAATTAAACCATTTGTTACAGGATGTTTTGCAGGGTAAATATAATAAATTTACTATGCAGTCGGATGCCGAATATATTAAAGGGCTGCAGGTTGAATACGAGAACAAGTATGGTAAGCCGGAAGCGGAAGAAGAATATTACAAAACTCCTGAAGGTATTCAGGAAAAAAGGGAGGAAGAATATTTAAAACGCCGGGAGGAACAAAAAGCCTTCTTGGACAGATATGTAAAAATGTATGATACTGCGCTTGAAGAAGGTAGTCATACCGCCTGGAATTTAATGTATTCTACGAATAAAGAAGAAAAAGAAGAAGCGATAAGGCTTATCAAAAAACAAACACCTGAAACAATGACAGGTTTTATGCAAAAGATTTTGGAACACAGCGGCAAATCAAGCAGTATTTTAACGCAAATTAAAGAAGAAAACGAATGGCGTGTTAATGAAAAATGGACAGATAAAGAAATTGATGAAGTTTATGACAAACTCCTCTCAAATATTATCGGCTGGGCAAAATTAATGAACCTCGATAACGATAAAGATGCAAAAGAATTGGAAAAAATATATAAGAATTTCAAAAATACAAAATCTTTGGATGTAAAGAAAGCTGATACTGCCATTGTCAGTTTAATGAAAAGAGATTTTGCAGGAATGGAATATAACGGAATTAAATATATTTATGTACCTAAAATGACCGCCCCCGGTCTTGCTCCCAGTGGTTCTCAAAAAATTAAAATGATAGGCAATAATACCTTTACCTATGGTTTATACTAGATTAATTTACTGCCAATAATGAGCGGGCAAAGTCGATAGACTGCTCGTTAATATCGCCGCCTGCAAGTTCAGCCAGTGCTTTAACCTTGTTTTCGCCTGTCAGAACATATACTTCAACTTTGGTTTCATCTTCCTGTGATTTTCTGACATAGAAATGTTTGTCTGCTTTGGCTGCAATAATTGGCTGGTGGGTGATAACAATTATCTGATGATATTTTGACAGGTCTTTTATTTCTTCGGCAACGCTTTGTGAGGCGCGTCCCGAAATTCCCGTATCAATTTCATCAAAAATTACGGTATCAATATCATCAGATTGCGCAAATATGGATTTTATCGCAAGCATTACTCTTGAAATTTCACCGCCTGATGCGACTTTTGCCAGTGGTTTTAAATCCTCGGAAACATTTGTTGAAATAAGAAATTCTACGCTATCGCATCCGTCTTGTGATAGTTCGGTTTCTGTAACTGAAATCTCAAATCGAGCTTTAGGAAGTTCAAGGTTCTCTAATTTTTCCTGAACATAAACTGATAAAACTTTTGCATAATTTTTTCTGTTTTCGGATATTTTTGAAGCTATTTGAACAAGTTCTGTGTGCATTTTGGATATTGAAAGTTCAAGTTCTTCAATATTTTGGGTAGAAAATTCTATCCCTTTTAATTCTTCCGAAAGCCTGTCATATTCTTTTAGTACGGATTCTAAAGTGCCACCGTATTTGCGTTTTAGTTTATCAAGCAGATATAAACGTTCCTGAATTTCATTAAGCCGTTGTTCGTCATTGTCTAAAGACTGACTATAATCCCTCAGTTCAGATGCCAAATCTTTCAAATTTTCAACCGCATCAATATAACGCTGTTCAAGTTCTTCAAGTTGATTATCCATAGAGGAGGCTTTAGAGATATTCTGCTTAATTTTGCCAAGTGCCTCCATAATCGAGCCGTCATCGCCGTTTATTGCCCAGTAGGATTGTCCTGTCAGTTCCTTTAGTTTCTCGGCATTGGCAAGAACTTCCAGTTCCGCATTCAGTTCCTCATCCTCCGTAATACTTTGGATATTTGCTTCCTCAATTTCGTTAACCTGAAATTTTAAGAATTCAATTTGGTTTTCGGTTGTGTTTGCGGAATTTTTTGCCTGTTCGAGCAGGTTTACAGTATCTATATATTTTTTGTATAAATCCCGATATTCATTGAGAGTATTACCGTAAACGTCTTTCGCATAATTATCCAAAAGTGTTATGTGGTATTTTGGCTGCATAAAGACATAAGTCTGGTGCTGTGAATGTATATCCAAAAATAATGTCTTTATCTGTTTTAAAAACTCCTGATTAATGAGAGTTCCGTTAATTCTTGTTCGAACACCGTTTTGGGTAATTTCTTTTGATAAAATGATTTCATTTCCGTAATAATCAATACCGTTTTCTTCAAAAAGGTTTTTCAGGTCATGTTTTGTGTTATCTATGACAAGTTCAACGGTAGCTTTTTCAGCACCTGTTTTTATTACTTCTTTGGAAACTCTGGTCGAAAAAGCCAAATCAATCGCACTTATTAGTATACTTTTACCGGCACCCGTTTCCCCGGTAATGACATTCAGACCCTCGTGGAAATTGGCTTCCAAAGTGTCGATTAGAATATAATCCCTCAGTCTGAGCTGCTTAATCATACCTATAGAATAGCTCAATAACCGTTATAACGCAAGATATTTAAGATTTTTAATATTGTTTTATCTTACACTTAGCTGTTTTAATTTTGCATCCATGTGTTTTTTTATTACATTACGGACATAGTCGTAATAGTCGCTTTTGTAATTGGCAATATGTTCTAATATTTTTTCACCGCTGATATAACCTTTAAGGTATGCTATTTCTTCAAGGCAGGAAATTTTTTCTCCCTTATTAAGTTCCATGGATTGAACAAAATTGCTTGCCTGAAGCATAGAATCGTGAGTTCCCGTATCAAGCCAAGCAAATCCTCTGCCAAGAATTTCTACATTCAGTTTTCCTTTTTCCAAATAAAGTTTGTTTAAATCTGTAATTTCTAATTCGCCTCTTGCTGACGGCGTTAATTGTTTTGCATAATCGCAGACCTTTCCGTCATAGAAATATAGACCTGTTACGGCATAATCGGATTTCGGGTGAGCAGGTTTCTCTTCAAGCGACAATACTTTTTTGTTGTCGTCAAATTCAACAACCCCAAATCGTTCCGGATCTTTTACCGTATAGCCGAAAACGGTTGCCCCGGTGTTGTTCTTTATAGCATCTTTCATTAATGTTGAAAATCCGTGACCGTGGAAGATATTATCTCCGAGTATAAGTGCGACATCTTCACCCGCAATAAAGTCCTCTGCAATAAGGAACGCATCAGCAATCCCTCGTTGGACATACTGAATTTTATATTCTATATTAAGTCCGAAATGAGAACCGTCGCCGAGTAATTTTTTGAAATTATCCAAGTCGGCTTCGTTGGTAATAATCAATATATCTTTAATTCCTGCCAGCATCAATGTTGACAACGGATAATAAATCATCGGTTTATCATATATTGATAACAATATCTTTGAAATTGGCAAAGATGCCGGATATAAACGTGTACCTGCGCCAGCGGCTAAGATAATACCTTTCATAGAAAACTCCTTCTTTCAGACCATAGTATATCACAGACATATTCCGTTGTCTATAAAGTTAATAAAATAAAAGCCGATAAGTTTGTAAACTTATCGGATTTTCACATTTTATATAATTTTGGTTATTTGATATCTTTGTATGAGCCTGCAAATCTGTTTTCATAAACAGTGTGCAGTAATTCATGAGCTCTGTGTGACCCCGGTTTTTCAAGATGTTCCTGATAAAGTTTGATTATTGACGGATTTTTGTGAGATTTTCTGAACGGAAGTTCAGTATCTTCTTTGTATAATCCGTCTGCACGTCTGATCTTGACAGTAGCATCATCGCAGCTTCTTGGTTGTCCGCCACCGTTGATACAACCGCCGGGACAAGCCATAACTTCTAACATATGGAAGTTTGCCGTGCCATTCTTAATTTCCTGAATAGCTTTTTCAGCTTCTTTCAATGTTGAAACTACTCTGACTACAACTTTAGTTCCTTTAATATCAAGTTCAACTGTTTTAGAACGGTTTGTTGTTCCTCTCATTTCCTTGATATCTACAGGGTTGAGTTCTTCACCCGTAACAAATTCATAAGCAGTTCTTACTGCTGCTTCGGCAACACCGCCGGAAGCTCCGAATATTGTTCCTGCACCTGTGTATTCGCCAAACGGAGAATCATTTTCTTCAGGTTGAAGAGATTTGAAGTCAATTCCCGCACCTCTAATCATCTTGCCAAGTTCTTGAGTTGTTAATACATAGTCTGTATCAGGTTTGCCGTTTGTACTGAGTTCGGAACGTTTGCATTCGTATTTCTTAGCAGTACAAGGCATAATAGCTACAACTACAAGATTTTCTCTGTTTACATTGAAGTATTTCGGAACTAAGTCAACCAATACCGGTGATAACATTGACATAGGGGATTTGCAGCTTGATAAGTGGTGCAGCATATCAGGATGCTGTGTTTCCATGTATCTTATCCAAGCAGGACAACAAGATGTGAACAACGGTAAATTTTCTCCGGCTTTTAGTCTTTCGATAAATTCACTTGCTTCTTCCATAATTGTCAGGTCCGCAGAGAAGTTGGTATCAAATACATAATTGAAGCCGAGTCTTCTTAATGCGGCATTCATCAATTTGATAGTGTTTTCACCAACCGGAAGTCCGAACATTTCACCTAATGCAACACGGGTTGCAGGTGCCATTTGAACTACAACGGTTTTTTCAGGATTGTTTAATTCATCCCATACCAAATCGGTTTCATTCTTAATAGTCAAAGCGCCGGTCGGACAAACTGCAGCGCATTGTCCGCAGTTTACGCAGTCGACTTGACCCAATGGTCGGCCGTTCATCGGTTGAACAAGTGTTCTTGAACCTCTGTTTGCAAAACCTAATACCGAATGACCCTGGAATTCCGAACATGCTCTAACGCATGCACCGCAGAGAATACATTTATTAGGATCTCTTACTAATGACGGACTGCTGTCGTCAATCGGTAAGTATTCCTTTTCGGCTTTATCAGGGAATCTGATTTCTTTGATACCGTATTCTTCTGCGTATTTTTGCAAGTCGCAGTTACCGCTCTTATCGCAAGTCAGACATTTTCTGTCGTGATTTGCAAGAAGTAATTCAAGAACGGTTTTTCTGATTTTTCTTATTTTTGCGGTATTCAGATATACTTTAATACCTGCTTCCGGCGGCATAGTACAAGATGAATTAATCATTTTTCTGCCGTTCGGATATTCAACTTCTACAACGCACATTCTGCAAGCACCGAAAGATGTTAAGTCAGGTCTGTAGCAGAATGTAGGAACGTTCATCCCTGCTTTTCTGATAACTTCAAGCAGGTTGGGTTCGTTGGTAAATTCAACTTCTTTACCTTCTATTATTAATGTTTTCTTTTCGTCTGTCATTTTTTATTACCCTTTCCTACTCTTTACTTATTGCCTTGAACGGACAGCTGTTCAAACAAGCTTCACACTTGATACATTTAGTCTGATCAATTTTGTGAGGATTCTTAACTGTTACTTCAATTGCTCCAACAGGGCAAGTTCTTGCACATTTTGTGCAGCCCTTACAAATATCAGGATTAATTGATATTTTCTTCATTGCAGTACATACACCTGCAGGACATTTATGGTCTCTGATATGTGCAACATATTCATCTCTGAAGTATTTCAAAGTAGAAAGTACAGGGTTTGGAGCAGTTTTTCCTAAACCGCATAAAGAACCGTCTTTTACTGCGTAAGCAAGTTCTTCCAAGGTATCCAAATCTGACATTTCGCCTTTGCCCTTAACGATTTTTTCAAGGATTTTAAGCATATTCTTAGTACCTTCACGGCAGGGAACACACTTTCCGCAAGATTCATTTTTGGTGAAGTTCATGAAAAATCTTGCAACTTCAACCATACATGTATCTTCAGCCATTACAACAAGTCCGCCGGAACCAACCATTGCACCTGCTTTAATTAAGCTGTCATAATCCATTGATATATCAAGATGTTCTTCTGTTAAACATCCGCCTGAAGGGCCGCCGATTTGAACAGCTTTGAATTTTTTGCCGCCGCGGATTCCGCCGCCGATGTCAAAAATGATTTCTCTCAAAGTTGTTCCCATCGGAACTTCTATAAGACCTGTGTTGTTAACCTCACCTGTAAGTGCAAATGTTTTTGTACCTTTAGAAGATTCACATCCCATTGATGCAAACCATTCGGCACCATTAAGAATAATCAACGGTACATTTGCTAAGGTTTCTACGTTATTGATTAATGTCGGTCTGCCAAATAATCCTTTATTAGCAGGGAACGGCGGTTTCGGACGAGGCATACCTCTTTCACCTTCAATTGATGCGATAAGAGCTGTTTCTTCACCGCAAACAAATGCCCCTGCACCTTCTTTAATATGAATAGTGAAGGAGAAATCGCTTCCCATAATGTTTTTACCTAAGAAATTGTTTGCTTCGGCATCGGCAATAGCTTTTCTCAAACGTTTGATAGCAAGCGGATATTCTGCACGAACATAAATGTAAGCTTCGTCAGCACCTACTGCAAAACCTGCAATAGCCATACCTTCGAGTAATTTATGCGGGTCGCCTTCCATTACGGATCTGTCCATAAATGCGCCCGGGTCACCTTCGTCGCCGTTACATACTACATAAGATTTTCCGCCTTTATTAGCTGCGGTAAACTTCCATTTCATACCTGTCGGGAAGCCGCCGCCGCCTCTGCCTCTTAGTCCTGATTTTGTTATTGTATCAATAACACCGTCGGGATTGTTTTCTTCAATAACTTTTGCTAATGCTTCATAACCTCTTACGGCAATTGCTTCTTCAATAGATTCAGCATTTATTTTTCCGCAATTCTTTAAAGCTGTTCTGGTCTGTTTTGCATAAAAGTTGATGTCATCATTCTTATGAACGTGTTCACCTGTTTTAGGATCTGTGTATAACAATCTTTCAACAGGTTTGCCGTTTTTAATATGGCTTTCAAAAATTTCTTCAACGTCGCTTTCTTTAACTTTAACGTAAGTAACGTGTTTATCAGGTATAATAACCAAAACACCCTTTTCACAGAAACCGTGACATCCTGTCGGAACAATGGTCATTTTGTCATAGTCAGTTAATGTTGATACGTTAGCACCGAGTTCTCTGAATTTCTCAATAACTTTCAAAGAGCCGTTTGCAACGCAGCCTGTTCCTGCACAAACCAAAACTCTTAAGCCTTGTTCTTTTATATGCTGTTGAGCTTTATTTTGTTCTTCAAGTATATTAATATTTAAGTTTGCCATTAGATGCCCTCCTCTTTCAAAAGTGTATCAAGAATCATACTGATTGCATCAGAGGTCATCTGAGGATAAACTTTTTCATTGATTACACAAACAGGAGCGAGTCCGCATGCACCGAGACAGCTGACTGTTTCTAAAGAGAACAAGCCGTTATCACTTGTTAATTTACCTTCCTGTATTTTTAATTTGTTTCTAATTGCATTTAAAACAGGCATTGAACCTCTAACGTGGCATGCTGTTCCGTCGCATACTTTAATCTCATATTTCCCTTTCGGTTCTAATGAGAATTGAGCATAAAATGTTGCAACTCCAAATACTGTTGCAGGTGATAAACCTTCCATCTTAGTTCCGATATAAATCATGGCATCCTCAGGTAAGTATCGGTAAACTTCCTGAACCTTCTGCAAAATCGCAATCAAGTTAGATTTTTTGCCCTCATATTGGTTGATAATTTCATCTAACTTAGATGTGTCGATTTTGTGGAGACTGTCTACTGTCATCTCGCACTCCTATTCTTATACATCTATCATTACTTAAACCTGAAAGATACGTTGGATAAGTAGTATCTCTCTAGTATGATTATTGCATGAGGACGCTATAAAAGCAAGTATTTTATTTAAGTTTTTTATTATTAATTTCTCTTGCCATATTTTCTATTTCGCGGAAAACGTTTCTCAGAAAATTATCATTGGTTGTACTTTTAATTTTTCTTGCTATTTGGGTGTCTTCACCTTTTATCGGGAGCAGAAATGTTCGGACAGACTCTTTCGGATAATCAATTGAAGTATCCGCATTAATAAGCTGAACTTTCATTTTTTTGTTGCTTCTATCACTTACAACAAGCGCAATTTGTTCGGAAAATTCATCAGGATTTCCTACAGTAAAGAAATCGGAAGTTTTTATATTTGAAGGATTATAAACATAAATTTTAAGGTTATTCTTTTGGGCAAACCTTGCTATGGGTTCTCTCATTAAATATAATTGATATGGAGCATCTGTCGGAAACAGGTATCTATCATGTATGTTAAAATATTTTTGTATACGCGCCTCTTTTCTGGCTACAGTATCTATACCCATATATTTTGCAGCTCTGTTTCCGAGTCTGCCAAATCCGGCTGCTAATGATTCAAATCCTATTCTTAATGTGGATTTCATGATTATCTCCGTTTCTTTTGTAGTGTCTATTATAAACCCGTAATAAAAAAAATTTGCTAAATGTTAAATTTCTTATACTAATTTGTCGCAATATTTATTAATTGGGCATATTTGACAATTTGGTTTCTGGGGTTTGCACACGTTTTGTCCGTGAGTAACTATCAATGTATTTATGTCAATCCAGTGTTTTTTCGGCAATTTTTCTCTGAGTGCAAATTCCGTTTCTTCAGGAGTCTTTGTTTTTACATAACCCATGCGGTTAAAAATCCTGTGGACGTGGACATCAACGCAAATTGCAGGTTTGTTAAAACCTCTTGCAACAACAAGGTTTGCGGTTTTTCTTCCTACTCCGTTGAATTTGATAAGTTCATCAATTGTTTCGGGAACTTTTCCGTTATGTTGTTCTAATATTTCCTTTGACAGTTGGATTATCTGTTTGGCTTTGTTCGCATAAAATCCTACAGGATATATTGCATCCGCAAGAGTTTTTTCATCACATTTTGCCAATTCCTGTGGTGTTTTCCCGAGTTTAAGCATCCTTAAAGTCGCAGGATATGTTGTTCGGTCATTGGTTCTAAGGCTGAGAATACAGGAAATCAAAACCAGATAAGGGTCGTTAAAGCTGTCCATAAGTCCGACAAAATCGCTTTTTTGCTGCTTTGCATCCTTAAGTGTTTGTACTATTTTGTCTATATTTTTGTCATTCATAATTCGTTAACGTCCGATCGGGTAGTAAGAGAAACCTTTCTCTTTTATGCGAGTCGGTTCATACAAATTTCTTCCGTCAAAAATTGCAGGACGTTTCAGACTTTGTTTTATTCTTTCAAAGTCGGGTCTTCTAAACTCGTTCCATTCCGTAAGCACAATCAGACTGTCCGCATTTTTTAGGGCGTCGTATGAAGAGCCCGCATATGTTACTTTGTCTCCCAGATAGAACTGAGCGGTATCGTATGCTTTCGGATCGTATGCCTGAACTTTTGCACCCATATCAAGTAATGCGTTTATTATTGTAATAGATGGAGCTTCTCTCATGTCATTTGTTTTTGGTTTGAATGAGAGCCCCCAAATTGCAAAGGTTTTACCCGTTAAATCCGTTCCAAATACGTCTGTAATTTTTTTTATGAACAGTTCTCTTTGTTTTTTATTGGTTTTATCTACTGCTTCTGCAATAGTCATTGGATTATTATGTTCGTAACCTGTTCTGATTAATGCTTTTACGTCTTTAGGAAAACAGCTTCCGCCGTATCCTAAACCGGGGAATAAGAATTTATTGCCGATTCTGGTGTCGGTAGCCATTCCTATTCTGACCATTTCTGCGTCTGCACCTACTTTTTCGCAAAGATTTGCAATTTCATTCATAAATGATATTTTTGTGGCCAAAAATGAATTTGCTGCATATTTTGTCATTTCAGCCGATTTTATATCCATTAAAATAATTCTGTTTGCGGTTCTTAAAAACGGAGCGTATATTTCCTGCATAATTTTTGTTGCTTTTTCGGAATCAGAGCCTATGATTACCCTGTCAGGTCTTAGAAAGTCATCTACCGCATTACCCTGTTTTAAAAATTCAGGATTTGAAACAACATCGAAATCATAATCGGTATTTTGTCTTATAATTTCAGCTACTTTTTCTGCTGTTCCGACAGGTACTGTTGATTTATCGACAATGACTTTGTAACCGTTCATTGATTTTGCAATGGATTTTGCAACTTCAAAAACATATTGTAAATCAGCGGAGCCGTCCTCTCCCTGCGGAGTGCCAACTGCGATAAAACAAACCGTGGCTTCTTTTACGGCTTTATCGATGTCCGAGGAAAAGGACAGTCTGTGTTCTGCAACATTTGCTTTTACGAGCTCGTCTAATCCCGGTTCGTATATCGGTATAATTCCCTGTTCAAGCTGCTTTAATTTTTCTAAATTGTTATCCACACAGGTTACATTGTTGCCCATATCCGCAAGACAAGCTCCCGCAACCAATCCGACATATCCTGTTCCAATTACTGTTAATCTCATTTAAGCCTCTCCATAAACTAATTTTATGCTACATTAATATTATGTATTCGTCAAGGTTTAGTTTTTTGTGATAATATATATGAGAGGTTTTCTATGGCAGATAAAATTATAATATTTTCAGGTAAACAATACAGTGGCAAAGATACGGCTGCAAAAATTATGCTGGAGAAAATGCCGGATTTTCGCCGCTGCGCTATGGGGGATATAATAAAGCTAACGTACGGAAAACAAAAAGGGCTTACTTATGAAGAAATTGAGGCTAATAAATCTCAATATCGTGCCGATTTAATAGCGTTGGGTAACTGGGGCAGGGATCAGCATCCCGATTATTGGCTGAATAAAATCATTGCTCAGGATGGAAATATTATTGTTACTGATGTGAGAGTTCCCCATGAATATGAAGTATTTAAGGCTGCAGGGGCAATTGCAATAAGAGTTGAAGCCTCAAGAGAAACACGTTCTAAGCGTGGGGAGCTTATCGGGGAAACCGATGTTACCGAAGTAGGTCTTGATAATATTGCCGATTGGGATTTCGTACTAGATAATAATTCGGATTTGGACAATTTAAACAAACAAATAAATTCGGTAATAGAATCGATTAATATAAAATAATATCAAAAAGCATGAGATTTCTCTCATGCTTTTCTCCTTTTTGTTTCATGAATTCTTTTATTTATACTTCAACAAATAATCTTCGCCCTACAATGTTCTGCTTCCCGTTATAATACCCTGCAAAATAGCCGCCTTTAACCGGCTTGTTTTTTGCATAAGATTCGCTGTTATAAGTGTATCCGTTGTAATTTACAAACGGATTATTACCGTATGCATTTGATGGTTTGGAAACAACCGGAGATGCAGTCTGAACTCCTGACGGTGT
Organism: bacterium; assembly: GCA_017542305.1. Taxonomy (GTDB): domain Bacteria; phylum Cyanobacteriota; class Vampirovibrionia; order Gastranaerophilales; family Gastranaerophilaceae; genus UBA1221. The sequence goes on along the minus strand of JAFXXK010000002.1, from coordinate 32,441 downwards.
TAATAATTGTGATAATAAACTTACTACGCTAGCCATTAAAATACCTCTGCTTACTACACTTATTGTTTAATGACGCACAAAAATTTGTCATATTTAATTATATTAAATATGAATATTTGTAAAGTTTCAATCCTCCCATGTATTGATTTTTTAAAAAATCAAAGGCAAAGGAATTTCAGGTATAAGCAAAATAAGCAGTCCTGCAATGGCAAGTGCCGGTCCGAACGGTAGTACGGTAAGGTTTTCCTTGTCTTTTAAACCCTTGATGATTGTAATGCAGGTATAAATACCTAATACAAATAATATTACAAGTCCGACTATCATAAGAAGTCTGTTATCAAGTAATGTTGTTGCATGATTAATATAATAAAATACTCCTGCATATATTATGAACAATAATAACGAAAATACCGTAGAATAATGTTTTTGCTTAATCTGATTTTTTATAAACAGAGGGAATGTGAAAAGTATTTGTAATATTACACTTAAAATCAGAATTAAGATAATGTTTTGCCAGCCCATTACCGCGCCAAGACCTGCAGCAATATAGGTATCTCCCTCTCCGAAAGCGCGTTGTCCTGCTATTAAATAGCCTATGCGAGCGGCTATTTCCATTACAACCGCACCTAATATCATACCCAATATAGAAATTGTGAGCGGATTATTTAAACACCATTCGGTTGTGAATTGGAAACCGGAAATTGTATTAAATGCCTGATTCCATATAATAAATCCTGTTGCAATCAGATTATATATAAGCCCTATTGCAATTAATGTATAGGTATGTTTATCAAAAACGACTTTTTCTTTTATATCGGTAACGGTTAATACAACCAGCATGCAAACTACCGCAAGTGCAAATGCGGTTTCAAGCTGCAATCCGTATCTTAAAAATGTAAAGATAAAGAGTACTCCCGTTATAAACTCGACTATAGGGTACTGAATGCTGATTTTTTCGTGGCAAAAATAACATTTGCCGCGAAGTAAAATATATGAAAGTATCGGAATATTGTGCCACCATTTTAGTCTGTTCCCGCATTTAGGACATTTTGACGGCGGTAATACGATGGATTCCCCGCTGAATGCTCTTAATATAACAACATTTAAGAAACTTCCAAAAATTGTCCCAATTATAAAAACAAAGGCTATTATAGCCAATACAAACATATCATAGCTGGTCATTATTAACTCCTTCTTATAATATTATACATTTGGTTCAGTGCTTTTTTTAATCTGCGAGATACCTGCATTTGTGACAATCCCAATTTTTCGGCTATTTCTCTCTGATTTAATTCTTCAAAAAAGCTAAGTTCAATAAGTTGTCTGTATTCATCGGGTAATTGTTTTATGGCGGTTTCTATAAGCAGTTTATTTTCGTAGGAATCCTCGTAATCCTGATAATTTTCGGACGGGATTCTTTCCAGCAGAGTGCTGTCTTCTTCATCGGATGTAATTGTCTGATCCAATGAAACCATAAACTTGTATTTATCGATTTTCATTACTTCTTCAACTTTTTCGGGAGGAACATTTATTGAAGCTGCAATTTCCTTGAATGACGGTTCATTGTTTCCGTTAGCGGCTAATTCTTTTGCCGTATTGTAAACCTTTACAATTAATTCCTGAACTTTTCTGGGAGTTTTTATCAATGCTGCTTTATCTCTGACGTAATGTCGAAGTTCTCCTTTTATATAGTATGTTGCATATGTAGAGAATTTCGCATTTCTGTCTGATTCGTAGCAGTCAATAGCTTTAATAAGCCCCAATGCGCCAACCTGAACTAAATCTTCAAATGCGACACCCGTTTGTATTGCGATAGGTGTTGCAAGATGTTTTACAAGCTGCTTCATACCATTTTCGGTTATCTTAATGTGATAGTAACGACGTTCCTTTTCACTTTTGCACGCCAGATAGTTTTTCATCAATTCATCAATATTTTCTTCTTCTTTATTGTTGTGTCTGCTCAAGTGATTTCTCCCAAATATGTTTACAATATATCACAAGCTCTGATTATTTCAAAATAATTAATTTAATTTAATATATTGTCTTATATTTTTTATTTCGTGTTATTATAAATAATAGTTTTTATAGACTTATTGGAGAGAAATTAATGATTACTATTAAAGATGTCGAACACGTTGCAAAATTAGCAAGACTGGAATTAACGGAAGATGAAAAAGAACTTTATACAAAACAGCTAGGCGATGTATTAAAATATGTTGACCAGATGAATGAAGTTGATACCTCTAACGTAAAACCAATGACACAGGTTATCGATTTTGTTAACGTTATGAGAGAAGATAAAGTTGTTTACGAGCAGACTAAAGAAGAATTAATGGCAAATGCTCCGCAGGAAGAAAACGGCTTCTTCAGAGTGCCTAAAATTAATTAATGTTCAGCTTAAGGTTGGGAGTTTAAGATGACAAAATATATTTTTATTACCGGTGGTGTAGTAAGTTCTTTAGGGAAAGGTATTGTTGCCGCATCCTTGGGCAGATTATTGAGAGCAAGAGGATTTTCTGTAATTAATCAGAAATTTGATCCTTATATAAATGTTGACCCGGGTACAATGAGTCCGTTTCAGCATGGTGAGGTCTTTGTTACCGATGACGGTGCGGAAACCGATTTGGATTTGGGACATTACGAAAGGTTTACCGATACAAATTTGGGTAAATATAATAATGTAACTTCCGGCAGTGTGTATCAGCATGTAATAGAAAAAGAGCGCCGCGGTGATTATTTGGGCGGAACTGTTCAGGTTATTCCGCATATAACAAACGAAATCAAATCGAGAATACTCGGTGCTACAAAACAGTTTAAACCCGATTTTCAGTTAATAGAAATTGGCGGTACTATAGGTGACATTGAAAGCTTACCTTTTATCGAAGCTATAAGGCAGTTTAAATCCGAAGTCGGTATCGGAAATGCCGTATCGGTTCACTGTACTTTATTACCGTACCTGCCTACATCAGGCGAGTTAAAAACTAAACCGTCGCAGCATAGTGTAAATGTTTTGCGCAGTTATGGTATTCAGCCGGAAGTTTTGGTTTGCCGTACAACAAAGCCTATACCAAAGACCGAAAAAGAAAAATTGGCTCTGTTCTGCTCGGTGGCAAAAGAAGCTGTTATTGAATGTCGGGATATGAAGAGTATTTATGAAGTTCCGCTCGCTTTGGAAGATCAGAATATGGCAAATGTTGTTCTGAAACTTTTACAAGTGAAAGACAAAAAACCGGATTTGGCTGCATGGAAAAAATTGGTAGATAATATCAAGAATCCTAAAGGTTCTATCACAGTTGCTATTGCAGGTAAATATACAAAACTCTCCGACGCTTATATTTCTGTCGTTGAATCATTAAAGCATGCTGGTTATGCAAACAATGTCAAAGTTGATATCAAATGGATAAATTCTGAAGAATGTGTTGATTACAAGAATTGCAAAGAACTTCTGAAAGATGTTAAGGCTGTAGTTGTTCCGGGCGGATTCGGAGTCAGGGGTATTGAAGGAAAACTGAATGTTATCCGTTATGCCCGTGAAAATGATTTACCTTTCCTCGGTTTGTGTCTTGGTATGCAATGTGCCGTAATTGAATATGCAAGAAATGTTCTTGGTTTAAAGGATGCCAATTCTTCTGAATTTGACGAGCATCCGACCAATGCTGTTATCGATCTTATGCTTGAACAGAAAAATGTTCAGGGTTATGGCGGTACAATGAGATTGGGTGCGTATGATTGCGTATTGAAAAAAGGTTCTGTTGCACATAAAGCGTATGGTAAAGAAAAGATTTCCGAACGTCACAGACACAGATATGAAGTTAATAATGAATATATTAAGCCGTTAACTGAGGCAGGTTTGGTCTTTTCCGGCATTTCACCCGACGGTATGCTTGCAGAAATTGTTGAGCTGCCTAAATTGAAATGGTTTGTGGCTTCTCAGTTCCATCCTGAGTTTAAGTCCCGTCCGGACAGACCTCATCCTTTATTCAAAGGTTTGATAGATGCTGCCGTAAAATAATTTTATTTGTTAACATTTGTAAAAATATCATTTAAAATCCTAAACTTTTTAACTCAAAATGCCGATTACATGTGTGTATAAAGTTAAAGAGCAGGGATAGAAATGACAGAGACAGGAGCATCTTTTAACAGACCATATAAACCGTTCGGATTCAATATTAAAGTTCCGGAAATCGGCGAGCATACAATGAAGCTTGCTGAAGGAACATTGACCGGTATTGTGGCATCTCCTGTTGAACCGTTATTTAATTTCCTTGAAGAAAATGAGCAGGTCTTTAACGGTGATATTAACTTTGAGTTAAACAGATTGTTTGCCCAAAACTTCACTATAGGCTCAGCAATGCGTATGGAGGACGAAAAAACAAACGGTATGCCTCCAAGATTTGATATGCATTTTTAAAAGATTTGTAAAACTACCTACCTTTACTACCTACACTAAAATAATTAGTTTAAGCCTTTTTACAAGGCTTTTTTATTGTTTATAAATATTCAAATATTAAGAAATGTAAAGCAAATTTCAGTATTCATGCAATTTGGAAAAGTGAAATGTTTTTATATATATGAAGGTTACAAAGGTTAGTTACTAAGGTTATGAAAAAAGAAAAGGTAGGGGTAAAATGATACTGTCAAGTAGTTGGAGAATCAGCCAGCTGATACAAAGGCGAAGTGATCGTAAGCACCGGCTGCAAGTCGTAAATATGGAATTAAACGACTTAAAAACTTACGGACAAAATATTGCGGATGGCGGAATTACAATCGGAGAAATGATGAAAACTCCGACATCCATGTACACAAGACAATTGTTCTATATGAACAATGCTGCACAATATTGCCAAATGAATGCAAATATGCAGATGCAGCAATTAATGAATACTCCGTATTATCAGAGTATGATGGCGCAGCAGGATCCACAGGTTCAACAGGCTTATCAGCAGATGTTGCAACAAAGCTTCTATAAACAGGCTCAACAACAGTTCTCTAAATATGAAGCAAATCTTATTCATGAAAAAGAAACTGCTATGGAAGAAGAAAAACAGTCAATCAAAGAAGAAATAGAAGCTATTGAAGGCGAATTAGCTGCGGAAAAACAAGAAGTTTCTCAGAGTATTAAAGACTTCTTCGGCGGAAATCGTGCATAGATAGAAGTGCAGTAGATTTTTAATCCTTTATATTTATATAATAATCCTAAAATCCTTAATCCTTAATGTTTATGTTTAGGCTCCGTTCCCCTGCGGAGCTTTTTATTTTTTTAAATTTATGCTAGTATATATTCAGGAGCAATAGAATATTTATTTTGTTTAGATGATTAGAGGGTATAAATTCTTGAATAGAATAAAAAGTATTATAGTATTGATTTTGGTTTTGTTGTCGGTAAACTCAGTTTTTGCCTTTGAGTCATCGGAATCAATGATAAAAGAAGGTGCAAAACTGAATCTGTCCGAATGTATAAAAATAGCTCTTAATAACAGCCCTAATATAAAAAAAGCGGCATACAATTATAAAATTTCAAAGAATGACGTAAGTCTTGCCAAATCCGGATTTTTTCCGACTCTTGGGCTTGGCACCGGGTATTACTGGAATGGAACTTACATGAAAAACCGTGATGTTAAAAACAATTATTATAGTTTGTCTGCAAGTTTAAATCAGCTTATTTGGAATTTTGGAAAAACAAATTCCCAAATAAAAATGCAGAAATTTTATCGTATAGCATCAATGTATAATTTTGACAATACGGTTTTGGAAACAATATTTGACGTAAAAACAAAATATTATGCAGTTCTTGCTGCTAAGGCAACAATGGATATAAACAAATCAAATGTTGAGATAAATGAGAGGAATTATCAGAGAACCAAGGCTTATTTTGATGAGGGTATCCGTTCAAAAATAGATTTGGTAAATGCAGAGGTTAATTTAAGTGATTCAAAAATTGTATATGTTGAATCCGTAAAGGCATATGAAAATTCACTTGTAAGTCTGAATAATGCAATGTATGTTGCAGATGCTCCGGCTTATGAAATTACCCCTCTGGAAACTTTTAACTATAATGTGGATAAATTGATTCCTGTAAATCTTGATAAAATTTCAGAGTACAGGGACATAAGTAAGCCTCCGACAGAAGTCCAAAATGCGGTTTTGACGTCAGGCGTCGAGAAGCTGGCGGTGTTAGATAACTATCAGTTTAAGCCGTTCAATCATACCTTCAAGGAATGTGTAGATCTGGCTATGAAAAACAGACCTGATTTGAGAGCATTTGAAGCTACGGTCGGGGCAATGAAGCAGGCTTTGAAATATACCAAAAGAGAATATCTTCCCGATATAACAGGTTCCGTAGGTTACGGTTACAGAGATCATACCCGTACTAATTCACTTAATGCAAGTATTGGTATGCAGACAAATGTTAATATCGTACAGGAAAAATTCAAAATTGATAACAGTAAATTACAGGTTCAGCTTGCAGAAAATGATTTTGATTTAGCTAAAAAAAATGTTTATTTTGAACTTCAGACTGCATATATAAATATGATTCAGTTAGAAAAAGAAATTCCTCTGATGGCGGTAAAAGTCCGCCAGACAAAAGAAAACTTTGAGCTGGCTGACGGAAGATATGCGGTAGGTTTAGGTGATTATATAGAATTGCAGGATGCAAAACAAAATTACAATGTTGCACAAAATACCTATGTGCATACTGTTTATAACTACGGGGTTGCAAGAGCAAATTTGGAAAAACTTATGGCAATTCCACAAGAAATAACAATAACTGTTGAGGATTAGAATATGATGTCAAAAAAGAAAATAGTAATAATTGCACTTACGGCAGCGGTATTGCTTGGTGGATATGGTATATATGCCCAAAAACACCCCAAGGTAAGTTATCAGACCCAAGAGCTTGAAAAATGTACCATAACTCAGGTTGTAGAAGCATCGGGTACTATAAATCCGGTAAATACCGTGAGCGTTGGTTCTACTGTATCAGGGCTTATCAAAGCTATCTATGTTGACTACAATTCTCAGGTTAAAAAAGGTCAATTGTTAGCACAAATTGACCCTGCAAATTTTCAGGCAACGGTTGACCAAAATCTCGCACAAATAAATTCTGCCGAGGCTGATATGGCAAGATTGCAGGCTGTAACGGAAATGTCAAGAAAAACATATACCAGATACAAAAATCTTTATGCAAAAAACTTTATTGCAAAGAGCGAATTAGATCAGGCGGAAAGCGATTATTTATCAAATCTTGCGCAAATAGGTGCTGCAAGAGCGAAAATAAATCAATCTCGTGCGACTTATCAAACAGCATTAACAAATTTGGGTTATACAAAAATCATTGCACCTGTTGATGGTACGGTAATCGCAAGAAAGATAGACTTAGGACAGCCGGTTGCTGCAAGTTTCCAGGCTCCCGAACTGTTTACCATTGCTCAGGATTTAACCAAAATGCAAATAGAAGTCAGTGTATCCGAAGCTGATATCGGCAAAGTTAAAGAGGGACAGGATGTTACTTATACCCTTGACGGTTATCCTGACAGTGTATTCAATGGTAAAGTTACACAGGTCAGACTTGAGCCGACAACGGTTTCGAATGTTGTAACATATTCTGTTATTGTAGAAGTAGATAACGAAGATTTGACGCTAAAACCGGGTATGACCGCAAATGTTTCTATTATAACAAGCAAGAGTGAGGATGTTCTTTGCGCTCCGTCCGTTGCCTTAAAATATTCTCCTGAAACCGACGGTAAAAAATATCATACTCAAGGGTTGTGGATATTGGAAAATAAACAGCCCAAACGTATAGAGATTAAAACCGGTGTCAGTGATGATTCAAAGGTTGAAGTTGTTTCAAAAGAACTCAGGGAAGGAGATAAAGCAATTATTGGCTCATCAAATGTCGTAAAACGTGAAAAAGGCGCAGTTCAGCGTCGTAAACCGCCCGGCATGTTCTAAAAAACATTATATGGAGGTACCTATGCCATCGGATTCAGTGAAAAGATCCTTTGAAGCAAAATATTTATCTAATTTAGAAACCCATGTTCTGCCTTTGGTGAAAAATTTTGAAACCGAAAGGCGAATCAGATTGATAATCGCATCTTGCATTGCGGCAGTTGTGGTGGGGATAGCTATTACTTTTGTTGTATCAATGATTTTGATCTATTTAAAAATCGGTGCTGATTCACAATTTATTCAAAGTATTAAACCCGTATTAAAAATATGCAGTAAAAAAGGCAGTATTTTGATTCTTGCAATTGCTTTTTTCTTATGGAAAAAGATACAGCAGGATTTTGAATATAAAATAAAAAACCGGATTATGCCGGCTCTGATTAGTGCTTTTGACGGTTTTAAGTGGTCTGAGATTGCTCCTGACGAGTATTATCAGGATGTTATGGATTCGGATATTTTTCTGTATAAAGAAAATACAAAAATAATCAATGCGTATAGTGATTATTTTGTTGGTTATTATGATGATGTTAAACTTGAATTTTCGCAGGCGATGTATTATTTTAAAGGATATGATTTTAACGGGGGGTTAATCCGTATTAATATGAATAAGTCTTTTTCCGGAGAAACGGTTTTGCGTCCAAAAGGTGTGTCTTATAAAGATCTTGAAAAAATGGGACTTGAAAAAGTCGCATTGGAAGATACAGAGTTTAGTAAAAAATTTAATATTTATACTACAGATCAGATAGAAGCCAGATATTTATTGACCCCTGATTTTATGCAAAAATTGAAAAATATTTCTATACAATACATGAGCACGGATAAGATATATTGTTCTTTTTGTAAAGATAAAATTTATATAGCACCTCAATCAAAGCACGGAATGTTTTCGATGTTTGGATTGACAAAGCGGACTGATGATCCTAAAATCTTCCAAATACTGTATGCACAAGTTAATTCTGCGATAGAATTAGTTGAACACCTAAAGTTAAATATCAAGACGGGATTATAAATTATGGATATACAAGAAAAACAAGATTTGAAAAATAAATTTACGGAACATTTAATGAAGAATGTTATGCCGATTCTAAATCTGCTTGAGCCTACCAGACAAAAAGAGTTGATGAGATATGGCTTTGTTAAAGTAATTGCTATTATGGCGGCAATTTTAGCACCTGTCCTGACAATCATTTTTTTCTTATCAGCAAAGGGCTCCGGTACTGCCGGGCTTCTAATATTTCTGTTCTTAATAATGCCATCGGCTTGTTTAACCATGATTATCTTTTATGCCGCATATTGGGGGACGTATTTTTATCGGCGGAAAATAAACAATAATTTTAAAAAACTTCTCAAAGATAATTGCATGCCGAAAATTTTATCCTTTTTTGATGAAATGAAATACAAAGATCAGGAAATACAAAAATCTCTGTTTCAGGAATCTGGACTATTTCCATCTTTTGATTTAATCAGACGGGATGATATATTTACGGGTAAATACAATGATATTTGGTATCATATTGAAGAACTCTATTTGTATAAGGTTCCGGGACTTTTCAGCGGACGATTCGGCACAGTTTCCTTCAAGGGGGTAGTGGTAGTTTTCCCTGCAAATAAGTATGCTAAAACCCAAACAATCATTACAGCTAAAAAGGATACCAATATAAAAAATCGACAGCCGTATATTGTTCCGACGTTTATTATGCTGGCAGGTTTGCTGATTATCTTTATATTTATGCAGCTATTATCTCAGGACAATTCTTTTATAGGGTTCGCTATTACTTTGGTTTTGGGAATAGCATTAATATACTTAATTTTCGACACAATAGAAAAATCAAAGAAGTATGAAGATGTAAATCTTGAAGATATCAGTTTTGATAAACAGTTTTCGGTATATTCCAAAGATCAGGTTGAGAGCAGATACCTTGTTACCCCTGCATTTATGGACAAATTAAAAGATTTACAAACCGCATTTGGAACAAATAATGTAAAGTGTTCCTTCTGGGGAAACAGGGTAATGCTTGCAATTTCTACTGATGATGATTTGTTTGAAGTCGGAAATCTGGATACCCCGCTATCGGATACTAAGCAAATCTGTAAATTCGTTGATGAATTAACTTCCATATATGATATGATAGATTATTTTAAATCTATGGAAAATACGGGATTATAAATTATGAGTTTAATAGTAGTAAAAAATGCAATAAAAACATATCAGACAGGAGAAGAAAGTTTCAACGCTCTTGATGATGTGTCCTTATCCGTAGATAAGGGTGAATTTGTGGCAATTATGGGGACATCAGGTTCGGGCAAATCTACTTTTATGAATATGCTCGGAACTCTGGATAAACCTACCTCCGGCAGTTATTTCCTCGATGGCGAAGATATGCTGAAACTTGATTCAAATCATCTGGCTGAAGTTCGCTGCGAAAAAATAGGGTTTATTTTTCAGGGATTTAACCTTATCTCAAGAACGTCAGCCTTAGATAATGTCTGTTTGCCTATGATTTACAAAGGAATCCCAGAAGAAGAAAGAATAGAACGAGCAAAGTGGGCACTTAAAATTGTCGGACTCGAAAACAGAGAAGATCATATGCCGAATCAGATGTCAGGCGGTCAGCAGCAGCGTGTTGCTATTGCAAGAGCTTTGGTTAACGATGCTCCGCTTATATTAGCGGATGAACCGACAGGAAACTTAGATACAAAAACAAGTATTGAGGTAATGGAGTTTTTTGTAAAACTGAATGAAGAAATGGGTAAAACTATTGTTGTTGTTACTCACGAACCCGATATTGCAGAATATACCAAACGTGTAGTGAAATTTAAAGACGGGAAGATTGTACTAGATATGCCTAAAGTTGAATGGGTAAAACACAGGACAAGGGAAACATAAATGCTTGATTTTAAATCAATATTCAAAATGGCGACAGTATCGCTGAAAATAAATAAGATGCGCTCCGCATTAACCAGCTTGGGTATAATTATCGGGGTCAGCGCAGTTATTATAATGCTTGCAATAGGCAGCGGAACAAGTAAAAAAATTGCTTCAGATATGGAATCCATGGGGTCAAATCTTCTAATGGTTCGTTCTGCATCCGCAAATTCAGGCGGGGTCAGAATGGGTTCCGGTACAAAACCGACACTGACTCTAAAAGATGCGGATGCAATAGAGAAAAACGCAAGGGGGATTTTGGCGGTTGCACCTTATTCAGCAGAAAGTAAACAGTTAACCTATGGAAATCAAAACTGGTCCACTTCTATCGGCGGCACTACAGCTTCTTACCTTTTTATAAGAAATTATGAAATCTCAAGCGGCCGAAATTTTGTTCCCGAAGATAATAAAAATTGCTCAAAAGTTGCTATTATTGGTAATACAGTCGCTTCAGAATTGTTCGGGGATGTTGATCCGATTAATAAGACAATGAGAATAGGTAATGTGCCTTTTAAAATAATAGGACTCTTAAAGGTAAAAGGACAAAGCGGTATGGGGATGGATCAAGATGATTTGGTATTTATTCCAATAACTACAGCGCAAAAGAAAATCTTCGGTACTGCTTTCCCTGGTACTGTAAGTATGATTAATGTAAAGGCAACCGATCCCGATATTCTTGATGTTACTCAGGCTGATGTTACCGAGATTTTAAAACAACGTCACAGAATAGGTAAAAATCAGGAGAATGATTTTGAGGTCAGAAATATGGCTGAGATGCAGGAAACCATAAAGTCTGCAGTCCGTTCAATGTCTTTTTTCCTTGGTGCAATAGCATCAATTTCTTTATTGGTTGGCGGTATTGGGATTATGAATATAATGATAGTTTCCGTAACGGAAAGGACAAAGGAAATAGGTATTCGTATGGCTATTGGGGCAAAAGCCAGTGATATAAGAATACAGTTTTTGATAGAGGCTTTTCTGTTATCTATCATTGGTGGTATAATCGGAGTGATAGTAGGTGTGCTTGGAGCAGAGGCGGTGGGCATGTTTTCATCTAAAGATATTGCTATATCCGGTTTTTCTATATTATTATCCCTGAGCGTTTCAGGGTTAATAGGTATCGGGTTTGGTTTTTATCCCGCGTATAAAGCTTCGCTGTTAAATCCTATAGATGCGTTGAGGTATGAATAATGTTTGATGACAGAGAAAAACGTAATGTAATTACTTTAATGGTTATGCTGATATTTATGCTGTTGCTTTTTGTACCCCTGTTTACGGTCAAATCTCAGTATGAAAATGATCAGGAAGCAAAAAAGGATAATGTTCAGGCAACTTTTGCAAATGATGCCTGTGCTAATGTTAAAAACGTAAATCCGCAGGTTAAGAAAGTATCATTTACGGGACGCAAGCCATCTCATAAGTGTTCCTTGGTATCAGGTCATGTATGTTTTTCGAAGCTATTTAAGCCGACACCTATCTCAAAAGAAGAATGTAATAATATAAAATTTAAGTTTGGTATTAAAGAATGTGGATATGATGATGATGTATGGGCAGGAGCCGTAAAAAAATGTAAAGGTGTTGCAAATATGGCAACTCCGGAGGATTTGGCATATCTGGCAGAGGTTTTGTATAAGCTGCCGTGCGGTGGGCATCCTAAAATTGCATCTGATGAATTTTATTCGGGTGAAGCTGAGTATGATAAAAAACAGGCAGAATCATTCGGGCTGCCAAAATCAGGATACCTCGCATTATGGTCAAATAAAGAAGTCGGTAACGAAATGGTATCAAAACCCGGAGAATATGCGTACGGAAGAAATTATTTCCCGACAAATTCAAGCTGGTACCCATACGAGCGATACGGAAAGAAAAACGCAAGAATGGCTGTTTGTGTGTATAGGGATTAGTTAAATTAAATATTAAAGCTTTTTCTTGAGCCTTCTTCGTGGTAGAAACCTGGACCGCCGCATACAACTTCTAAAACTTTAAGGGTAAATTCTCTTGGAGCATCTACCTGATTAAGTTTAAATTCCTTGTCCCCTAATGTTTTTATTTTCATAATAGCACTGTGCGTATTCTCGGGAGGGATATATAAGGATGCTACCTCATTGTCAAGCAGTTTTCCCATTTCTTCATCGTGATCTTTTACCCCGAGCATTATTTCGTTATAATTGCCTTTTATAGCCATAATTCTTGTTGAAGGCATATGATTCAGGTTCGTTCTGTATAATGCCTGCGGTTCAAAATTACAGCGGGTTGTAAAGCTGATTTTATGCCAGAGTACATTAAGTATGATAACCGATTTTTGGACATCGGTGTCTATATATATATTTTGGGTCGTAATTCCTCTTGAGGCAAAAGATTCTTTTAAAATATCAGTTACATCCTGAACGTTTTGAATCATTTGGACAAAAATATCGTTAGTATTAATTGTGGCATGCTGATAATCCAAAAATTGTTTATACATATGCGTAGCCACAAGACCAACTCTTTCTTGGACAAGTACCGATTTCCTCGACGAGGTTTCGGAATTATCAAAACTTTCGTAATTATTTAGCAATTTTTGTCCTTTCCTTACTAAACATTTTAATATTAAACATGTATTTCTGTAAAGATATTAAAATTTTTCTTTACAAAAATGAATACTTTTTCAAAATGATTTATGAGCCCCAAAAAAATAATTCTGTCGGGGTTATGCTTCTTCGTTTTCGGAAAATTCTTTATTATAGAATACAATTCTGTTACGACCCGCTTCTTTTGCTTCATACAACGCTTTGTCCGCATTCATAACAAGGGCTTCCGGTTTATAGTCGGGTTTATACTCACAAATACCCAGACTTATAGAAATATTTAATGTTTTTATTTTATTTTTTGTATTAACTTTTTCAATATCAATAACTTTGCTGAATACGGCTTTTCTTAAACGTTCAGCAACATTTTTAGCTTCTTTTTCGTTTGTATTTGGCAGCAGTATAACGAACTCTTCACCGCCATATCTTGCGGCAATATCGTATTCTCTGAGCTGTGCTCTCATAATTTTCGATACGGTTTTTAATGCCAAATCCCCTGCAGCATGTCCATATGTATCATTTACCTGTTTAAAATAGTCTATATCCGCCATTATTGCACAAAGCGGAGTCCCTTTACGTTTTGCGTGGGAAACTTCCTGTTTAACCCTCTCATCAAGCTGGCGTCTGTTATAGAAACCTGTTAATGCATCAAGGGTTGCATATTTTAATATTTCCCCGTAAACTTTTGCTCTTGTTATGGTCGTTGCGGTTTGTTTTGTTAATTGCTGCAGGTAGTAAACATCCTGAGGCGAAATCTCTTCATCCGTACTTTTTGTCGCGACATAGCCGATAACTGAATTTTCGCTGACGAGCGGGAAGTATGCTATTTTTTTGTTTCTGCTAAAAGATACTTCTTTTATGTTTCCTAATTTAGAGATTTTCTGAGCGAGTTTGTCGTCCAGACAGGCCGTAGGCCACATAAGCTTCATCTTTCCGTTTTGTTTTAAGTAAATGTAGATAAGATGCTGTTCAATAAAAGTATCCAAAATTTCACCGATAATCGGCAGAATATAGTTTAATTCGTACTGAGTCTCAATGATTTTCGCAATATTTTTCATTGCGTTATGAAATTCCAAACTCTTATTTATAGTTCCGCTAAGCCTGATATTATCAACTTTAAGGGCAATTACTTCCGAAACTATTTCCATATTTTCAATTTCATTTTTCTCTGTAATATTTGTTTCGATTGACCCTATAAGCTGATCCTTTAATAATATCGGGTATATTGTCGTATCATTAATTTGAATTGGTGAGCCTTCAATAAATTGTTCAAAATCTTTTAAATTCGTATTCAGCTGATTAAGATAATCAATATTAGCAGTGCTTTCATTAATTATTTCGTCAAAAATTCTTAATTTTACGTCCTTTTGGGCAAAATCCGATATCAATGATTCTACACCATCTAAGGTCGTACAATTATTAAGTGAGTGAAAGAAATCTTTTAATTTTTTATATTCTATCAATATTAGCCCTCTAATTTTTGCATAATTTCATCTGAGATATCAAAATTTGCATAAACATTTTGAACATCATCGTGTTCTTCTAATTTATCCAATAATTTTAAAATCTGGTCAGCGGTTTTTTCATCTGTAACTTCGATTGTGTTCTGCGGTATTCGTGTAAATTCCGCAGTTTCACTTTTCAGACCTTCTTTTTCTAATCCTTCAACAACGGTCTGGAAGTTCTCAACACTTGTAATAACTTTATATTGCCCGTCTTCTTCGGTAACATCTTCAGCATCCAGATTTATTGCAGCTTCAAACAGTTTGTCGAAATCGGTATCTTCAGAGTATGTTATTACGCCTTTTTGATCAAACATCCAGCCAACAC
Source organism: bacterium (assembly GCA_017542305.1). Lineage (GTDB taxonomy): Bacteria > Cyanobacteriota > Vampirovibrionia > Gastranaerophilales > Gastranaerophilaceae > UBA1221. The sequence goes on along the minus strand of JAFXXK010000002.1, from coordinate 17,171 downwards.
AACCGTTAGCCCCAAGACTTCCGTTATATTTTGTAAAGTAACTTCTGATATCGCCTGCAGTTCTGTTTCGGTTATCTGTCATAGCTTCTACAAATACCGCAACACCGCCTGCTGCATATCCTTCATAAGTAAGTTCTTCGAAATTATCTCCGGAACCTGCACCTGCACCCTTTTCGATAGCTCTTTTGATGTTATCATTCGGTAATCCTGCAGCTTTAGCTTTTTCGATGGCTGTTCTTAATCTGAAATTGCCGGCAGGATCAGGACCGCCCAATCTGGCAGAAACTATAAGTTCCCTTGAATATTTCTGGAAAACTACTGCTCTTTGTGAATCTACTTTTGCTTTTTTATGTTTTATGGTTGACCATTTTGAGTGTCCTGACATATTTTAATCCTCTTATTTTATTACTACCTGTATTAATGAGCATAGCAGAAACAAGAATGTGTTGCAAACAATTTTAGTACATATTGTTTTTAATTAATATGCTTGATAAATTTATGTTAAGCAAGTTTATATTATATGGCATTCTATGTTTTTTTCTGCTAGAATAAAGATGTAATAAATGTATTTTATTAGGAATTGGATGTTTTAGTTATGCCGGCTGTTGATAAGGTAAATCTTAGGGAATATAAAAACTTAATAGAAACAATTGCAAAAGTTGAATATCAAAAGTTTTCGGTATCACATTTGGTTGAATTGCCTGAGCTGATTAATATAGGGACTCATGCTCTTTATATTTTGTTTCAGTCAAATCCGCCGGAGCATTATAATAACACCTATTTATCAACTGCTATAAAATGGGCAATCAGAAATGAAGTCAGACGCCGCTATAAATGGTATACTTTAAAAAACAGGAGACAACAGGCAGAGGAGGATTCTCAGGAGGTTCGCTGCGAGGTTTATAAGACTATTCTTTCAATAGAAGAAATTCAAGAAGCCGAAGTTCCGACTCAGATTAAGGCGGAGGATCAGACTCCGGATGAAGCTGTTGAGTTTATTGAACTGAAATCCGAGATTGTTGAAGCAATTAAACGTTTACCCAAAAGAGAAAGAGAACTTATAGAGTACAAATTTTTCAGAGAAAAGAAGCTCAGAGAAATTGCAGAGGAATTTAATATTTCTCAATCCAGAATATCAAGGATTATTCAGGCCGGACTGGATAAAGTAAAAAAAGATTTGAAAAGACGCGGGGTTATTTAATGAGAACAATTTTTGAAAAAAGCAACAATACTGATGGGATTTCTGTGACCGATGCGGTTACGGATATTGATTATATTGATGAAAAATATTTGCGGGAAAATCCTGTAGGTCTGCCTCAAATTGGCGAATTAGAAGTAATGCGTCATTATAAAGAGCTTTCTGACAGAAATTTCTGTATAGAAAAAGGTTTTTATCCTTTGGGGTCCTGTACTATGAAATATAATCCCAAAGTAAATGAATTACTCGCTTCATTAGAAGGGTTTACCGCTTTACATCCGCTAGCAAATGACGATGCTTCTCAGGGTGCTTTAAAATTAATGTATAATTTGCAGGCAGCATTAACTAAAATAACGGGAATGGATGCTGTAACTCTGCAGCCTGCCGCCGGTGCACATGGCGAATTGACCGGTATGATGATTATCAAAAAGTATTTTGAAACCAAAGGCGAAAACAGAAAAAAAGTTTTGATTCCCGATTCTGCACATGGTACAAATCCCGCAAGCGCACATATGTGCGGATTTGAAATAGTTCAGGTAAATTCGGATTCAAAAGGTCAGGTTGATATTGAACATTTAAAAAGTTTACTTGACAAGGACGTTGCAGCAATAATGATGACTAATCCGAATACATTGGGTTTGTTTGAAGAAAAAGTGCTTGAAATATCAAAATTAATGCATGATAACGGTTCGTTACTCTATTATGACGGTGCAAATTTTAACGCAATAATGGGTCATACAAATCCAAAGCTCATGGGTTTTGATGTTGTGCATATAAATTTACACAAAACTTTTGCAACTCCGCATGGCGGCGGTGGTCCCGGTGCGGGTCCTGTTTGTGTAGTTGAAAAACTGAAAGAATTTTTACCTGTTCCCGTTGTTTCGTTTGACGGTAAAAAATATTTCAGAAATTATGACCTTAAACATTCTATAGGCTCGGTAAAATCTTTCTTTGGTAATTTCGGGGTTCTTGTAAGAGCTTATGCATATATCTTGATGATGGGAAATAATCTCAAGGAAGCAACCGAAAATGCCGTTCTTAATGCAAACTATATAAAAGAAAAATTGAAACCATACTATGATTTGCCGTATGATGTTCCATGTATGCATGAGTTTGTATTGACAGGGGAAAGACAGAAAGAAAAAGGGGTATCTACTCTTAACATTGCCAAAAGATTAATGGACGGAAATGCGCATCCGCCGACGGTATACTTCCCGTTGATAGTTCATGAGGCAATTATGATTGAACCTACAGAGTCGGAAACTAAAGCAAAATTAGATGAATTTATAGATACAATGATACAAATAGCAAAAGAAGTTGACGAAAATCCGGAAAAAGTGCTCTCGGCTCCTCATTCCACACCCGTAAAGCGTGTTGATGAAACTTTAGCGGCTCGTCATCCTGATTTAACATTTAAAGAATAAGAGATATAAATATGGCAGAAGAAAAGAAAAAAGTAAAAGTAGCATTCCCTCATATGGGATATATATATATAGCCTGGGCGGCTTCGTTGAGGAAGATTGGTGTTGAACCGTTTATACCTCCTTATACAAGCAAAAGAACATTATCTTTGGGAACGAAAAATTCGCCTGAGGCAATATGTATTCCTTATAAACTCATTATGGGTAATTTTATAGAGGCTATTGAGGACGGAACTGATTATGTTGCGATGATTACTTCTCCGGGCTGCTGCAGGCTTGGTGAATACGGTAAAGGTATTCATAATGCTCTTGAAGATATGGGATATCATGCTAACTATGTAGAAATGACATTGTATGACGGAATCAAAGGAATGTTTGATTTCCTGAAAAAGGTTAGCGGGAAAACAGATTATGTTTTGTTTGCGAAAGCGATTGTTCTCGGTATCAGAAAAGTCTTTTTGCTGGATGATTTACAGGCAAAATTGTCTTATTGCAGAGCAAGGGAAGTCCATTTCGGTGATTCTGAAAAAGCATTTAAAAAAGCCTTGAAGATTGTTGATGAGGCTATGAATACAAGAGCAATGAACAAAGCGAAAAAACTCGCATTTGCAGAAATGGATAAGGTTCAATTAGACGAAAATCGCGAAGTTTTGCATGTCGATATTACGGGCGAAATTTATCTTGTGTGTGACAGGTTCTCAAATCAGGATATCGTAAAAGAACTCGGTAAAATGGGTGTAGAAACCCGTAAGAGTCTGACTGTAAGTGGATTTTTAAAAGATGCAATAATTCCGAAAATTTTCAGAAAAGGTGAAACCCATTTACAAAGAGCAGACAGGTTGGCAAAGCCGTTCCTTATGAGAGATATAGGCGGAGATGCTTTGGAATGTGTTTCTGATGTAGCTTATGCTGATGAGAGAGGTATTGACGGTATTATTCATATAAGCCCGTTTACTTGTATGCCTGAAATTATGTCGCAGAATATTTTTCCTGCAATGAGGGAAAAATGTGATGTTCCTATATTGCCGTTAATAATGGATGAACAGACAGGAAAAGCCGGATATTTGACAAGGTTAGAGGCTTTTGTTGATCTAATGAGAAGACGTAAACGTAAACTAATGATGGACAAGAAGAAACAGTCCGAAGATGTTGTATCAGGAGTAAATAATTAAAAGGATTGTATTGAAAAATGTTTAAACTTTATTTAGAGGCTTTTAAGACAACTAATGATGCTATTATTTTGGCAGTCCCGCTTGCTTTATTTTGGTGGGTGATATCGCTGTATATAAATTATTCATTTACTGTTGTGGATACCCTCCCGGAAGTTATATTATCCGTTATTACAATGCTATTTATGACAAGTGCGTTCTGTTCAGGCTGGTTCTACATGGTAAAAAAATCCGTAATATTTTCAAAAAAACATTTTATTATGGATAATGACAGAACAACCGAAGCTATTCGTTTAATAAGAGCTATTCCGAAAGGGTTGGGGCGTTTCTTCCTGCATTATGTTGTTGCCGCTATTGTTTTTATTTCCGTTGCGTTACTTTTGGTTATGCTTGTAAAAGGAGTAACATATCCGTTTGTTACCCAAATAAATGATACCTTAATTTCTTTTGGGATAAGAGTTTCTTCTCCGCAGGAAATGGATGTCGTTTTGGATAAGCTGTCTCCGGATAAACTTATGATGCTCTTTGATGCATTATTTGTTCCCGCAGCCAAATTGGTACTTGCTGTAATTGCTATTCCTGCTGTATTTTCGTTCCTGTTAATGCTTTGGATGCCCGAAATTATTTATACAAGAAGAAATCCTATTATTGCATTATTTACATCGATGAAAAAAGTTTTTCTAAAATTCGGCAAATCTGTGCATTTGTATATTTATACCGCAGTTATCCAGATGCTGGTATCTTCGGTGGGTGCCTGTGCTCTTATAAATCCTTTAACATACATGATTTCAATGATAATATATTTCTATTTCTTTGTGTATGTCGTTGTGCTAATATTTTCGTACTATGATGCAAACTTTATCAGAACAAAAGAATAACCGGAAGCCAAGAGTAATTGCCGTTGTCGGTCCTACGGCGAGCGGAAAAACTTCTTATTCTATTGAGCTTGCCCAAAGAATAGACGGGGAAATTATTTCTGCGGATTCAAGATTGGTATACAGAGGGTTTGATGTAGCTTGTGCAAAACCTTCTGCTGAAGAAAGAGCGGGTGTTCCGCATTATATGATGGATATTGTTGAGCCGGAGTTTGATTATACCGCAGGTTTGTATGCGAAAGATGCGAAGAAAATAATATATGATATAGTAAAAAGAGGTAAAACTCCAATTGTTGCCGGAGGTACAGGATTGTATTTCCGCCTGCTTCTGGAGAATTACGAACCGCCAAAAATTGCACCAGATTATGAACTTCGGGAAAAGTTAAAGGAACTGTCTGCTTCGGATTTGTATGAAATGCTTAAAGAAATGGATCCTGAAGGGGCAGAGACGATAGAATCCGGCAACGATAAAAAGAAACTTATACGGGCTGTTGAAATAGTAAAACTTGGAGGAAAACCGTTATCCCTAATCAGAGGAGTAAGTGCAGAAAGCGAATTTGATGTTGAATGGATAGGGTTGAATTTCCCGAGAGAAGAATTGTATGAGCGTATTAACCGCAGAGTGGATTTAATGCTTGAGCAAGGAATGCTTGATGAAACAAAGTATTTATTAAAAAAGCACGGGCGAGTCCCTAATCTCGTTTGTACCATAGGTTACAAAGAAATGATAATGTATATTGACGGGTTGTGTTCATTAGAGGAGGCTCTTGAAAAGCTGAAACAAAATTCCAGAAAATACGCAAAACGTCAGCTAACCTGGTTCAGAAAAAATCCGCTTATAAAATGGAATACCTATCCTGAACCGATAACCAAAAAACGCAAATAATCTTTAATATTTGCTGATTTGCGTGTTTAGTGTTAGAATGTCCATATAAAAGATATGAGGATATGTGTTATGGGTAAATCTTTTTGGAAAAAACTCGGATTTGGTTTTATATATTTTGTAGCAGGTATATATCTTTTGTTTCTGATACTTCCCATTTTTATTAATCCGTTTTTGGGAAAATACGGAGAGCAGATTGCTAAGATGGCAGAAGAGTCTTGCGGTTTAAAAATTAAGATAGAAAAATTACGCATAGTTACAACCCCAAAGCTCACAATAGGTTTAAAGATAGGATATTTTGCGGCAGCACTCCCGAATGGGGAAGAAATTGTGTCCGCTGAAAATACACAGGCGAAATTATCTCTTGTTCCTTTAGCATCAAAGAAACTTGAAATTGATATGTTCAGTATTGATGATATTGATGCGACATTAAAGGTTAAGCCGGATGGAAATCTTGAAATTATCGATTATCTGCCGGAAGCTAAGGATAAAAAAGAAAGCGAGCAGCTTACTTCTTTACCGTTAGGCTTAAAACTCTCTAATCGTTTACCAAATGTTTATATAAAAGAATACATGCTTACTATGGTTGATATGCGGGATAAGCGTGAGTATACCGTGCAGGGCGGGAATTTGAGTGTAACCGATTTCGTACTGGACAAGAATGTAAAATTCTCTACTGTTGGTGTTGCCAAGCTTGATGGAGTGCAGTTTCTTGCGTATAACCTAAAAATATATAATAAAATTATGCCGGATTTGGATTTAAACGACCTGATATTTGCACAAAATAGTGTTACAGAAGATACTTCTCAGGAAAAAAAAACTCCAAGCGAGCCTTTAGCCTTTAATTTTATTGATATTTTGAAAAACATAAAAGCAAACGGTCTAACCGCAGATGTTACTATGAATATTGAGACTACGGGGAAAGTTGACGATATTCATATTGTCGGGTTAACGGATATTACAAAATTGTCGATGCTGGTCAATGGTGAAAGACTTCCTGACGGACATATCATGCTGAAGTTTAAAGGCAGACATTCTGTTGCCGATATAACTTTGTATACGGCAAAAGATGAGGCATCCGTTATAAGCGGCGAAATCGTGCACGGTAATAATCCTCGGTTAAATCTTACCGTTAAATCAAAGGCAGGCATAAATAATATTTTCAATATCCTAAAATGCGTTGCAAGCAGCTTAAATTATCATGATATTGATACCCTGTCGGGTACGGGAAATATTGATGCTGATTTTAATATTGATGCTGATATGAAAAAAGTGTTGTCAAACGGGTATTTTAAAATTCCGCAGGGTTCCGTAAAGTATGCACTATATAATATTTTGCTTGATAAAATTACAGCCGATATTGATTTTAGTAATAACAACGTAAATATTAAAGATATAGGGTTAACTATTCTGTCGCAGCCGTTAAAAATATACGGTACAATTTCTGATAAAGCTGTTGCGGATGTTCACATAAAAGCAAATAACCTCTTAATTAAGGGGCTGCTTACCGCCGCAGGGCAGATTAATTTATTAAAAGAAAATGACATTAAATCAGGTACTTTATCGGCTGATGCAATCATAAAAGGTGATTTAAGAGATATAAAACCCGTTGTTGATATTGCGGTAAATAATGTTAATCTGTTAAACAAACCATCAGATACCACGGTAAAATTATCTTCCGCAAAAGTTAATTTATCCGTTGACGGTAATACTTATAAGGGTGTGATAGATGCAAATTCAATGAATATAAAAAATCCGGCGGCATCCGTTATTTTACCAAAATTCGGGGTAACCCTGAATGAAAAAGATATAAATATTGCCGATTCATATATGTTATTCGGAAACTCCCGTTTTGATATTTCCGGAAAAATTACGGATTACACATCAAAGGCTGTATCTATAAATGCAATGTTAAAAGGTAATTTACTCACAAATGATGTAGTCAAATTAATCCCGTATGATATGAGAAATCTTTTCAGTGCCAAAGGATCTATGCCTGTAATTGTCAAAGTTACGGGAAACGATAAATCTCAGATAATCACGATTCAATTACTTGCGACTCCGTCAGGATATCTCAAATTTACGGATTTGCAGTCTATATCGGGAAAGAGTTTATTATTAAATTCGGATATTAGTATTTCCGGTAACAATTTAACGTTAACTAATACCGGAGCTTTTGCCGGCAATAAGAATACCCTTTCTCAGGATACGGCATCAAATATATCCGGAACCCAAATACTAAAAGTTTCGGGCGGTGCAAATTTATCAAACATGAATTTAAGGAATCTGAACGTTTCTACTGTGCAGCCTCAGGTTATAAACGTTCCTTCGTATATCGGCTCCAAGGTTGCTCTTGATGCAAATGTAACCTTAAACGGAAATGCGATGAATCCCGAAATGAAAGGGTTCATAAAATGTCCTTCGGTAAGTGTTCCGTCTATGAAAACAACCTTAAAAGATCTGCTGGTTGAATTAGGTAATTCAATTACGGTTGATTTGCCTGAAATTTCGGTTGCAGATTCAAAAATGAATGCAAAAGCTATTGTAAGTAACAATTTCTCCAATGGGGTGATTATAAAAAATCTCGATTTTAAATCAAGTTATTTGAATTCAGATTCTTTGATTGCGGAATTAGCAAAAATGCCGTCCGGTTCGGGTGGTTCTCAATCGTCTGATATAGGGGTAATTATTCAAAACGGTAAAGGTAACATAGAAAAATTTAAGTCAGGTAAAATTATTGCTACAAATCTTTCATCAGATTTTAATCTAAAAAATAATATATTTACTTTAAAAAATCTGACCGGAAATGCTTTTGACGGCAAAATAGACGGTGTTATTTCCGTTAATGTTATCAGCGGCAATACCAATGTGACAATGAAAGGTTCCGGCATGAAAGCCGTAGATGCAATTGCAGCAACTGCAGGAATTAATAATGCATTATCAGGGCTTTTGGATTTTGATGCAAAACTCGTTTTAAATTCGTTTGAGCCTGATTTTAATGCTTTGCTGAAATCCGTCAGAGGAAGTGCTGATTTTGAAATAAAAGACGGCACATATATGAATATCGGTACTATAGATCAGTTGGTGTTGGCGAATAATGTATTATCCAATGCTGTATTAAAAGCTGCTGTGTCTCAAATCAAAACTCTGCCAGTTGTCAAAAATTCATCAAAATTTAACGATATAACAGGGAAAGTTAATCTTAAAAACGGAGTAGCAACTCTTTCTCCTGTCCGTTCATCAGGTATGTCGGTTTCCTATTATGTTACGGGGGATTATAATTTAATAACAGGATATACAAATGTCAATATCCTCGGACGTATGGGTGCGGATTTGGTCAAGGCTTTGGGGGCTTTAGGCGATTTGTCGGTATCGAAAATATCCACATATTTACCAAAATTCGGACAAAATACAATAAGTTTGCTTAGTGCGTTAACCTCAAACCCTGCGACGGAAAAGACTTCACTTATTCCTGCGCTTACGGGCGATATTCCGAACTATAAAGATTTTAAGGTTATCTTTAACGGGAATATTATGAGTGTGGCGTCTGTCAAGAGTTTTAAATGGTTGTCAACCTGTGACACTTCGGAAATAACTACCGGTACTGCTGCAGAACAGATTAAGAACAGTATAAACGATACAAAGCAGCAAATTCAAACGAATGTGGATTCGGCTAAAAAACAGGCTGAAGAAACAAAACAACAATTTAAAAAGGATGTTGAAACCGCTAAGCAGCAGGCAGAAGAAGCCAAAGCAAATGCTAAAGCGGCGGTAGAAGATGTAAAAAAACAGTATCAGACAACAAAAGATACTTTCAATGAATTGAAAAACATGTTTAAAACTCCGGCAACTACGGCTCCGACATCAACTGCACCTGCGTCAACGGATTCTGCGGAAACAACCGTTCAGCCTGCTGCGGCAACCGGCGGGGCAAATACGGAAAGCAATACATCGGATACATCTTCAGGTGAATAATATGGAAAATTTTAATGAAAAGAAAACTCAATTATGGTTGAATACAGCTCATTTTACAAATGATATCTATACCGGAATGTTAAACCCCATTATGCCGTTCATTGCCGTTAAACTCGGTATTACAATGGCTATAGCTACAATTGTATTGAGTCTTTCCCATATTTGTGCATCTTTATTGCAGCCGATTTTTGGTTTTTTTGCCGATAATTTGCACAGACGTATTTTTATATTTTGGGGAATTCTTTTTACTTCTGTTTTCATTTCCTTTGCTCCATCGGCGAACAAGTTGTGGCTCTTAACCTTGTTTGTAATTCTCGGGAGTTTGGGTTCCAGCTTTTTCCATCCTCAGGCATTAGGTCTATCAAATAAATTTACAAAGACAGATATTGCCAAAAATATGGGAATATTTATGGGACTTGGTACTTTAGGGTTTTCTTTGGGACCGGTATTTTCTGCAGGTGTCGCACAGTATTTTGGGTTGGACAAAATACCGTATCTTGCGGTTTTGGGGGTTGTAGTCGGATTAAGTATGTTCTTTTTTATTCCGAAATTGAAGCCCGATATCGATAATCTGAGAACCCATGAAGATTTTTTGCATACTTTTAAATCAATTTTAACTAACAGAAAATTGAATTTATTGAATCTTATTGCTGTACTCAAATCTCTGGTTACAACGTCCTCTTGTATCCTGTTACCGTTTTTGTGGAAAAATTTAGGTCATAGTGCTTTTTATATTGGGTTTGCATTGTTTGCGTTTAATTGTGCTGCCGGAATAGGTGCTTTTTTGAGCAGCAGATTTGAGAAAAAAGTCGGAACAAAGAATGTTTTTTATTTTTCGATGATGTTAACTTTCCCGATGATGGTATTATTTATGCTGACATATAAAACTTATCCGTCTGCGGCACTTGTAATATTTATTTTGACAGGTTTAATCCAATGGATGGCTGTTCCGGTCACTATGGTGATGGCTCAAAGCGTGTTACCGGAATATAAAAGTATAATCGGCGGATTTATTAACGGGTTTTCGTGGGGAGTTGTTGCAATAATTATGACAGGTATTGGATTTATTGCACAAGCTAAAGGAATTATGCCCGTTCTGATTGTTGTTTCTGCTATTCCGGCATTCTTATCTTATCCTATTGTAAGAAAATTATTCCAATTAATATAGAGTATTTTATTTTTTTGAGGAATCTTTAATCCGTGTAAGTATCTTTTTGGCATACTCAAACGGAGAAATTTTATTTATATCAATTCCTTCGCCACTAAATGTGTTTTTTTTAGATTTGTTGAGTGTAAATGTCGCTTTTACGTCATACCCTTTTATTTTTGGATTTCTTTTGCTTGGAAGCAGCCCGCTAATGCTTATTTTAATAGAATCAGTTTTTTCCCCAATTTGCGAACCTAATTTTACCAAAGATTTTACTTCTTGTTTACTAACCAAATTTTCCGGTGCTATAACAGTTGTTTTTGCTGTGAATTCCGGAGAATAGCTTATTCTTTTAACGTCCATTTTAAACTCCTTATTGCTATGATTAAACCTTAATATTCAAAGTATAAAATGAACATATTTTTATTCACATATTACTAAAGAAAAATTTACAAACATTTAAATTTTAAGCATTGACATCGAGTTTATTTCCGCCAAAAAACTCTTTAATTTCTTTTCTTTGCTGTTCTCTTAATTGCTTTTCCCACAATGAGTAAAACAGGTAGTCCAATTTGTTTTGTTCCATACTTAATTCCATCTGAGTATCCATAGCATGCAGAGCCTGAAGGTTTCCCATACCTCCGAAAGCACCGGAATGTATATTTCTCAGCATAGAACCCATAGCCATATGTGTATTCATAATGTTGTATTGTGCCTGATTTCGCTGGCGAAGTGCATTCATATGTGCTATTGATGATACAAGCATTATAACCTCAAAAACATTTCTACCTACACGAATAGTATAAACTATTTTTTCAGGTTTTGCAATCCTCAATTTTCAAATTTTAAAATTTCTAAATTATTGTAAAGTTATGTAAAATTTTCTGAAATTTATGCAATTCTGTTGAAGAAAAAAACTTTATAAGTATATAAGAGATATAGATTACTATGCGTATATAGAGATAAGGAGACGGATATGTCAGATTTTTCAGTCGGATTAAGCGATGTAAGAAAAAAATTAATAGAAGACATCAAGGTTGGCTCACAGAATATGAAAGCAATGTTTCAGCAGCCAATGTCAAATATTAACTCCACAGAAATCGGTGATCGTTTAGGCAGAGGCGATATTCATCCATCATCATCTACTGCATCTTCACTATAATTTTGCGTGAATAAGTTTTTGTTATAAAATAATCCTTATAGATATGAGGATTATTTTATGCTGTTAACTGCAGATATAGGAAATACAAGTATCACATTAGGTTTATTTGATGATACTGCACTGGTAGAAGAGTTCAGGTTGGCTTCCGATAAAGATTTATCATTGGAAGAGTATGAGGTATTGTTAAAATCTCTTTTAAAGGATTATACGGTTTCGGGCTGTATTATTTCTTCCGTAGTTGAAGAATTAACCGATAAATTTAAAAAGGCTGTTGAGTCGGTATTAAAGCTTTCGCCTGTTATTTTATCCCCGAATATAAAGACAGGAATTTCGATAAAAATTGATAATGCAGGGGAGCTTGGAGCAGATAGGATTGCGAATGCTGCGGGGGCGTATGTTTTGTATGAACATCCCGTAATCGTAATTGATTTTGGAACGGCTACTTCATTTGACATAGTTAATGCAAAAGGGGAGTTTGTCGGTGGAGTTATAGCTCCCGGAATAAATTTGCAGTTAAAATCACTCAATAAATTTACGTCAAAATTGCCAAAAATTGAGGCTGCGACATCGCCAAAGGCTATCGGTACAAACACTTGTGATGCCATTTTGTCAGGTGTAATAAGGGGTTGTGCAAGTATGATAGACGGTTTAATAAAACAATGCGAGGATGAGCTGGGAAGCAGGGCTGTTATTGTTGCAACAGGCGGATATGCCTCAATTGTTTCCGAGTATCTTGTTCGCCCGTTTGATTTTATTAACCCGACATTAACACTTGAAGGGTTAAGATATTTATATTATTTGAATACTAAGAACTAAAGCTCTTGAGCAAAACTCATAAATTTAGCGGCAAGACTTTCATTTTTAACATTAACATCGTCGGGAACAATTAATTCTGCTGCCGTAAAATTCCAGATATGCTTAATACCTGCACGCACAATTTCATTTGTAATAATCTGAGCATACTGTTCCGGCAGAGTCAGGATAGCAATATCAACGTTGAATTTTCTGGCAAGATTAGGCAGTCTTGCTATATCAAGAACCAAAACCCCATTTACGGGTTTACCAATTTTATTTTTATCGTTGTCAAAGAGTGCAACAATATTCAGTCCGCAATTTCTGAAATTATCATATTTTGCTAAAGCAGTACCGAGATTTCCTGCCCCTATAATAAACGCTTTCTTTTTATCTTTGACCATATTATTGTTTACTTCCATTCATATCTTCCGGATGGTTAGAGTTTGATAGTTTGATTTCGTAGTATTCGTTTTTATCTATATTAACTCCCATATTTTTGGTGCTAATTTCGAATTTCTTTTTTTTATTCTTTAAAATGTTATCAATGAAACTTTTAACCATACCGAAATTATAGCACTAAATTGAGATTATTCAAAAAAGTGCTTGAAAATTTATAATGTTCTTGCTAGTATGGACTTGTTGCGAAAAGTAAATATACTATGCGCCCGTAGCTCAGCTGGATAGAGCGTTTGGCTACGAACCAAAAGGTCGGGAGTTCGAATCTCTTCGGGCGTAATAAAGCGAGATAGGGTATAATCCTATCTCGCTTTATTATGTCAGGAAGTATGAGAAACTCCGTTTAGGAGTTCGAGCGAGTTGCGAGCAGAGGCTGGAGCAAATTTTGCTTGTGGCTGAAAGCCACTAAAAGCAAAATGCGAAATGCCGTTTATTGCGAGCAACTCAAGACAATCTCTTCGGGCACAGATAACAAGACAGACTATATGCTTGTCTTTTATCTATTTAAATTAAAATAAATTATTCATAGTCCTTTTTTTTATTGGAATTGTTTAACTTTTTATATTCTAAAATTTTTCTATAAAGCATAATAGACAACATTATAAAAAATGTGCCAATTTTAGCTGAGAGATATAAGATTAACGATGTTTTTGCAGACTCGTATACTTGGAAAACATATAAAATTGCATCAAGAAAGTATAAAATTGAGGTTATTAAAAAGATAATAATGTTATTTACAATTTTCTTTGATATTTTTTCATATATTTTTATTGGTATCAAGATTATGCAATAGCACAGCACAAAATTAACGATAGCACCCAAATAACTACCTATTGCCGCACCATAAATTCCACCTATAGTATAATTTCCCATATTAGCACCTATTATTCTTTCTTTTCTTTAATATAGCACATTCTATTTTTTAATTAACTATATGTCTGATTTTCAATATACTTGCAAATTAATTTTAGATAACTATATAAAATTTTTTACCAGCCAAGTTCAGAGTTTGCTGACCGGAGGGTAAGTTAAAAGACTTTGTTTACCACTATCTCTTTTAAGTTGTTTGCAAGGATGTAAATGCTCATATCCTTTAATTGACTGCAAAGAATTTTTGCTTGTCCTTTGCCTGTGTTCATGTTAATAAATATAGCAAAAGAAAAAGGGGGTTATATGAAAAAGATTTTGTCACTTATTTTATGCGGTTTATTCTTAAACTTCATGTCTTGCCCGTTGGTTTTTGCGGCGGATGATGCAGATGCACCGGCAGCAGAAGTTCAGGATACGACTACTGTTCAGCAGGATGATGCTCAAACAGTACAAACTGTAAGTTCTGCGTCTGATGTTGCCAGAACGGAACATTTGCAGATAAGAAAGAAAAAATCGAAAAAGATTAATGTTGAGTCTGTTTATGTAAGTTCGCACGGCGTAGAAATTCCGGCTCAGGATATTTTACAAATAGCTTTTATAAATGACTTTAACGGCAGAAAAGCTCATGTCGGTGATACCATTGAATTTCGTTTCCCGAATGATATTGTTACGCAGGAAGGTACTGTGATTATCCCTTCATCTGCAAGAGTTATTGCGGTGATTACTGATCTTAAAAAGCCGAAACCATTACACCTGAGCGGTAAAGTTTATCTGGATTTTAAGTATGTAGAAATAGACGGGGTGAAAAAACCTCTTGATGCAAAGCTGTATAGCAAGAAAGATTTCTTATCAAGAAAGACTTTAAATAATACTACTGCCGTTGGTGAAACCGCAGTTATGGCAGGTGCGGGTGCTGCAGCCGGAGCTGCAATTACCGCCGCAACGGCGACAGATGTTGCTGTTATCGTATTCGGAAGTGCTTGTACGGCAGGTTTAGGTGCGTTGGTCGGTGTTACTGTCGGAATACTGCTGCCAGGTGCATCGTTTAAAGCCAAAGCAGGTCAAACCGTTAATATTCAGCTTACAAGCGAGTTGGATATTTAGTTGATTTTTATATCTGAAACCAAAAGAAACAGGGCAGAATATATTTATGCCCTGTTTTCTTTCTTAAACCTCTCTTTTATGCTATTATACTTATCGGAAATTATTTAAGGAATGATATGAAAAAGAAAATTATTACGGCAATTCGAAATATGCTTCCGGGGTGTTCCGTTTCCGCAAAAGTTATTTCAAATGAAAAAATTGATAACGCAAAAGTCGAAACGGCAACTAAAATTATAACTGAATTGCAAAGCGAAATGGATGGTTTTACCCAAAAGGGTTCAGGTCCTTTCATCGCTGCGATATATGATGCTGACGGGAATTTGGTCGTGAAAGCAGCCAATACCGTTATTAATGACAACTGCTCAAATAATCATGCCGAGATGAATGCTATTAGAGCCGCAGAACAAAAACTGGGTACATATGATTTAGCACAATACAAACTGAAGCTGTATGTGACCTCAGAACCTTGCATGATGTGTCTGGGAGGGATTCTTTGGTCGGGCATAAAGGAAGTTTATTACGGTGTACCTACTAAATCCGTTGAAGAAATTACCGGTTTTGATGAAGGGTTTAAACCCAATTGGTTTGAGGAGTTTAAAAAACGTGGTATTATTGTTTACGGAAATATTGAACCGAAGTTGGGGGAACAGGAACTTTATAAATACGTTCAAAAAGGAAATAAGGTCTATTAATTTTCAAGAGAAGTCGTAGGTGTAAAATTTTATGAGTATCGAAAGTGAAATTTTTAAAAAATCTGTTCCTAATTTTAAGAAGATAAAACAATATGGTTTTCTTAAGACTGCGGATGCGTATATTTGTGAAAAAATATTTATGGGTGGAGATTTTAGGGCTGTTATTAGAATTAATAATACCGGTACGGTATCAGGTACTGTTTATGATACGGAAAATAATGAGGAGTACTTGCCGTTAAGATACGAAAACCCGGAGGGTGCATTTATCGGTGAAGTAAGAGAACTATATTCGAAAATCCTGACCGATATAAAAGAGAACTGCTTTTCAGAAAACTACTTTGCCGGTTCGCAGACAAATCGTATAACCGAGCTTATATTCAAAGTGTTTGGTGATAATCCGGTATTTCCATGGAAAGATGACCCGTCAGGAGTATTTAAAAATCCTGATACCAATAAGTGGTACGGGATTGTAATGAATATTCCATATTCAAAACTTGGTGAGAAAAGTTCTGAACTTGTTGATGTTATTAATTTAAAGCTTGATAAAGATAAGATTCCTGAACTTGTTAAACGAGATGGTATATATCCTGCCTGGCATATGAATAAAATATATTGGGTTTCCGTCACACTTGACGACTCCCTGTCTGATGATGAGATTATGCTGCTTATTGAAGAAAGTCACTCTTACTCTGTAAAAAAATAATGATTCAAATATGATATTATACATTGCTGCGAGCGAAGCATATAGTGTCGTGGCAAGTCAGTTGGATTATTGGCTTTAAAAAAATCCTTGCTACTTGGATTATTGGCAGTTCAAAAGTCAAGCCTCCACTTATTTTTACGGAAACACTTTCACTTCGCTACGAGCGAAGCATATAGTGTCGTGGCTCAGCCAGTTGGATTATTGGCTTTAAAAAAATCCTTGCTACTTGGATTATTGGCAGTTCAAAAGTCAAGCCTCCACTTTTAAAATTGTAAAACAATTTTAATCGTTCCGTTGACTTTTTCACAAGGACGAGTTCCGTTCGCTTATATTATAATTAGCTTTTTACGGAAAGTTTGCTCATCTGTCCTGCGAACAGCTTGATACTTTCGCAAACTTTTTGCGTCATATTTTACGCTCACTTCACTCTTGCCAAAATCCACAAAAAAAAACGACTTGGAAAAGTCGTTAGGGAAATTAAAAGGGAAATTATGTTTTTATTTTTATTGTGTTTATTTAATGTTGCTCTGTTTTGGGGTGCAAGAGTCCGTGGGCGAATATTGTCGTCCTCTTCTATCCCTTGCTCTCTTTTTATTTTCGTTATGCCGAGAATGTCTTGAAGGTATCCTGAGTATTCTTTTCGATAACCTTTGTTACTGCTTCCATTTCGGTACTTATTGCTTTCTGTTCTGTATCTAACTGTTTTAATCTCAATTCCAAT
>JAFXXK010000001.1 GCA_017542305.1 bacterium | reverse complement strand
TTCGTAATAAACTAATTTATTTAAATTGTATTTTGAGGAAAAACCTTTATTTATCTTATTTTTATGTTCCCATAATCTACGACATAGGTCATTAGTAACCCCAATGTAAAAGGTAGTTTCACCATAGTTAGTAATAATATATACATAATAATATTTATAATCCATAACTAAAGTTTAACATGGGCTGGATGCTGAAACAAGTTCAGCATGACGTAATGGGGTTGTCATTGTTTCTCGACTTCACTCTTTGCATAAAAAACAATCCGACGGTCAGGACATCTTGGAGGATTGAAACAATAAGTATGAATATACTGCATTATTTCCCCGACCTGTCGGATTGCCTTTAGGCAATTGTTTTTCATGTCATTGCGAGGGAGGCAGAAGCCTGCCGACCGAAGCAATCCAGCCGTTCCTTCGGCTTTTTGAAAAAGTTTCATTATTTAAAATCTGTTCTGTTTTTTCATTTTTGAACTAATCACCTTATCATTAAATTTTACTGTTATGATTAATAAGCTGGATTGCCACGCAAATCAAGCCTTTGATTTGCTCGCAATGACATGAATCCTAGTAGTCCATTTTGCCCTCTTCTAGCACTCTGGCTGCACAGCCATAGCCTGAACTGACACCATCTGATTTACAAGTATATAATTCATTAGTAGCAGTTCGCCAATATGATTGGTCTGGGTTTCCATTAGTTAATTCAGAAGTTGCATGAGAACCCAAAGGATACACCCCGCCGACATTTCCTACATTGAGTTGAAATATATCTCTACCCACCGTATTTGGATTTTTAGAACCGTTAATATCTATAAGAAATTCACCCATAGACCCTTTCATTGTCCCACCTTGAAAACCATTTCGTGAAAGGTAAAAACTAAAACCAAATATATATGAACCGTCAGGAAAATTTATAACATTATCGTTAGTCAAATTATGTTCTGTACCATTTAAATCTTTATATTTAATATTTTCCTGATTAATGGTTATACCAGCAAAAGTTTCATATAATGCTTCTCTAAAATTTTTGCAGATAGCATCGTTATTAATAAAACCAGCTGAACACACAGTCATAAATGGATGAGTTTTACTGAACGCTTCTGTATCCTTTAATTCAGTAACACCATCTTTGCCCATCATAAGTGTAAAACCTTGGCTAAGAGAAGAAACCGATTTTTTCAGCTGGTTTACATAGACCTGCTTTTGGTAGTTAGAAATCAATGTCGGCAAGGTCAGAGCCGCAACAACACCAATAATACCGAGAGTTATCAACACTTCGGCAAGAGTAAATGCTACTTTCTTTCTGCCCTCTCCCAGGGGTGAGGGTAGAAAATCAATTTGAGCTTTGCGAAAATTAGATTTTCGGGTGGGGGTTGGTCTTTCATTTTCCCTACGGGATGAACCCCCTCTTAGATTTCTAAGTTCGCTATCGCTCACTAAGAAATCTTGTTCTCCCCCTTGGAGAGAACTTTCTATTGCATTCTGAGAAGCAGTATCAAAACCCTCGAAACACTTACTATGAGAGGCTACCCCCCCCCCCTATGGGTCTTAGATGTAATCATAATCATAGTTTTCACCCTCCTATTATATTAACATTATGTCATATTTTGAGGATTTGTCAAGACTGAAATATTTATATATTACTGCATCGAAATATTTCTGAAATGTTCTATCTTCATTTCGGGTTTCAACGTTATACCTATTACGTCTATCCTGTATTTTTTAACCTTATGATTTTCGAGGTAAAAATAAACCCCTTTTTTAATATTTTCATATTTTGATTTTGTTACGGCTTCAATCGGAGTTCCGCAAACATCGGTGCTTCTGGTCTTAACTTCAACAAAAACAGTAGTATCTTTCAGCTGCGCAACAATATCCAACTCACAAAACCTTGAATACCTTACATTACGTTCAAGTATCTTATAACCGTTTTTCTCAAGATAACGGCATGCCAAATCTTCTCCTGCATTTCCGAGTGTTTTCTTATCCATTACTGCTTAACTCCAAACCTTGCAAATTTTGTAATATCGGTAAGATAATCCGCTTCGGAAAACTCAAGACTTTTACTCCGGCGAACAGGACAAATATCAATACCGCCCCTGCGGGTATATAATGCACATACGAACAATTTATCATCCGTATTTAATATATCGGCTAAGCGCTTAAAAATCATTTCGCAGCATTCTTCATGGAAATGATTTTCCGACCTGAAAGAAATCAGATATTTCACAAGACTGCTTTCTTTTATATGTTTTTTTGAGTTGTAGTAAATAAACACATCCCCAAAATCAGGCTGATGAGTAACCCTACAATTTGAGCGTAAGGAATCAAAAGTCAGAAAATATTCTTTTTCATTATCTGAATTTTCTGTTTCGAGCAACTCAGGCGCTTCTTTAAAGTTCTTTGCCATAATTTCTTCTTCGCTGACATAATTCATTATGTTTTGAAATTTTGAAAAAATTCCGACTCTTTCCGATGTATTGTCCAGAAAATGGATTTCAACATTTGTCTTTAATTTCTCGCTTAAATCTTTTTGAATAAGTTTTTTGCAAATATCAATACTTTCCGAAACACTATTTCCGAATCGGGACATGTTAAATGAATTAAAATATAGTTTGAGCGACTTTGATTCCACAATAAACTCGCTATCACAGGCATATCGCAGCTTTATAACTCTTGTATAAGGTAATCCGTTTTTGGTCATACAGGAGAACTCATACGCATGCCAAACATCCCACCCCATAAACGGCAAATTAGCATTATCTATACCGTACTGTGAGCGATTTTCAATACGAGGAACAGATACCAACAATGACGGGTCATATTGCTTACTTCCGTCAACTTTTTTACCCAAATATACCGATGCTGCCTGCTCCGTTATACCACTCATTAGAACCTCTTTAATCAGTATTCTAACACAAATACAAAATGTTGGTGAACGGCTATGGGAAATATATTATGCAGAATAAATCTTCAGAGTTCTTTCGGTATTCTTTGAAATGACGGTTTTAACAGATTCGTATTCGGTCTGCAATGCACTGTGTTCACTGTCAAGCAATTTTATCATACTGTCAATTTGTTTATCTTTGTTTTCGATTTCTCTTGTCTTTTGCTGATATTCTGCTTCAGCTCTTGCTATTGCAGTTTCATTTATTTGCTCGGATATATCAAGCGCATTGTTGTACTGTATGGATGTCCAGGTTGCATCTTTTAGTCCGCTGCCTTCTTCGGTCGGATTTGAGAAGTTTACTCTTTCTAAGGTTACGGTACCTGTTTCTAACGCATATTTCAGCCAATCCTGACTGTTCATCAAGCCGTCTTCAAGAATATCCCAACGGTTACGGGTCGTTTTTTCAGTTGTAGTGGTTCTTGTTACACCGTTTGATGATACTTCCGTATCTGTATGGCTTGTGGTTATCGTTTCTTCACCGTCTTTTTGGTCTGACGGACCATTCATTCTGTGCCACAAGTTTACATACCATTGTGCTTTATCTTTATCGGAATATTCATATATTCTTTCGTCTATTGTTGCCGGAATTGATATAGGATCAGGTTCTTCTTCGAGCCATTCTTCATATTCCGGATTATCTCTTACATCCCATTCGTCAGGGTGATGAACAGTCTTTTTAAAAGCTAAGCTCATATCTTCTTCAAATGATTTTAACAAATCTAACATGTCAGGATCATATTCAATACCAAGACTGCCATATCTCTGAATTAAGTACATCATATCAATACATTTTTGTTTTAAAGTTTTTAAAACAATATTTCCGCTTCCATCAATAGTATAGTTGCTTAAAAGCCTTTTATTAATATTCTCTTGTTGTGACATATCAGCATTTTTATCTGCATCGGTTAAATCAAAGCGTGAAACAAATTGGGAATCTTCAGTTGCCGTTAAAGTTTCACCTTTATATCCGTTACATACGGCATCCGAAACTTCTGCCATATCAAATGTTTTGTAGTGAACCCCATTACTGTCTATATTACCATAAATCGCACTGCCGTCAATAGCAGCTAAGCCAAAAGATACTGTTATTCCGCTAACGGAAGTTTCATAACTTTTCGGATATGTACCTGAGGGATTCCCATTGTCATCAGTTTCCAAATCCAACAAATGAGCAAGTACATGTAAATAACAACCGGAACCTCCGGAGCCGGATAAAGCAGTTGAACGACAAGAATATGATGCCGATAAAAACTTCTGGTACAATTCATTATCATCATCTGTAACTTCTTCATCCCAAGCAGGAGTAATCAGTTCTCTGATTTTTTCATCAGGTTTTCTGCTTAACCAGTCCTGATATTCTTTTTCCCATTCTTCATAAGCTTCAACATATTCAGGATTCTTTATCGTACGGGTTTCTCCGGTATCTATCGGATCTACTCCGTATTTTGCGAGAAATTCGTTAATATCGGAGCTATCCTCGTAATTTGCAGCATCGAGTTCCGATACCAACACCTGTCCATCAGTATTAATCAGGGCATATTGGTTCTTTAACGGGGCATAAGTGGAAAGTTGGGCACCTGTAAGGGCTGTATAAACCTTATTGCCTGCATCATCATAATTTCTGTATATAAATTCATTTGTTCCAAGAGCGTTAATATATTGTCGGCTGGCTTCGGACGTTTGGCTTGCAAGCGCCATTTTGGCAGCAGTAAGCGACTGTGCTCTCAACTCGTTATCCGAGATTCTGCATGTCAAACTTAATAATTTTGCCTGTGATGCTGCTAAACCCATAATTGTCCTTTCCGCCATGTTTAACGGATTTTTTATATTATTTCTTTAGCGATTATTAAGAATTATTAAAACGGAAACTCCCTGATATCAGGGAGTTTCCGTCTAAACTTATAATATAAAATTTATGCTATTTCTTCATAAGCTTCAGGGTTATTAAATAAATCATAATTTATTTCATTTTCGTTATCAGCTATAGCCGCAACAACAACGGCATCCGAAGCAACATTTACTAACGTTCTCATCATATCCGTTACCCTTTCGATAGTGAATAAGAATGCGAACCCTGCAACAAGTTGTTCAGGACTCAAGCCCATGCCGTTGAGAATTAATGCAATAGTAATCAAACCTGCACCGGAAATACCCGCACTTGTACTTGATGCAATCATTGCAAGTAATGCTATCTGAACTAACAGGAATGCATCAAGCGGTACACCGTAAGCCTGAGCAAGGAATATTACCGCAACTACCTGTAATAATGCAGTACCGTCCATATTCAACGTCGCACCCAAAGGCAATACGAAACTTGAGATTTTATGAGAAATTCCGCGTTTTTCGCAGCATGCAATAGTCAAAGGTAATGTTGCAGATGAACTTGCCGTTCCGAATGCAACCATCAAAGCTTCTGCCACTGCAGAATATAACATCCATATTGAAACTTTTGAAAAACATTTAAGGAATATAGGATAAACAACAAACATCTGAATGAAAAATCCGATAGCCAAAACCATCAAATATTTACCAATACTTGCAAAAATTGCGGTACCAAAACTTGAAACTGCAGAAGCGGTTAACGCAAAAATACCGGGAGCAGCAAGAAACATAATCCAGTCTGTAATTTTCATTGTTGCCGCAAATACGGATTCAAAGAATGAAACAATAGGTCTGTTTACATCTCCGACTTTTGCCAAAGCTATAGCAAAAATCAATACAAATACAATAATTGCAATCATATTACCGCTTGCAAGGGCCTGTAACGGGTTGCTCGGGATAAAGTCAAGAAACATATGTAACAAATGTCCCTGCTGTTGACTCATTGCCGTCGCAACGGAAGCCTGAACTTCACTTGCGGTATTTGCTGCAATATAATGAGCTGCACCCATACCGGGTTTAAATATTAATGCCAAAGCTGCACCGATTGAAACGGCAGCGGTTGTAATAATACCGTAATACAAAATCATCTTTGTACCGAATTTACCGAGCTGTTTGTTATCACCGATACTTGTAATACCGATTATAATTGCAGAAACAACAAGCGGAATTACAATCATTTGAATTAATCTTATAAATATTTGACCAATAAAAGTTAAAAGATTTGAAACAGAATTTGACGGGTGAGCATGTAAAAATATACCGACAAATATACCGGCAATAATACCGAAAAATATCGGCCAATTACGTTTTAGCCCTAATCCGATTGCAATAAGTATCTGCATTTGAATCTTTGAATCTTTCATATCTTTATATCCTCTTCGTTTATAAATAGTCTGATAACCCGATTATTATACACCATGACGCACAATTTTTCAAACAAAAATCAATCTAAATACTAAAAAAATCAATCAAAAAAAGTATTCCAAATTAATCTGCAATTTTGCATATCAAACAGTAATACAAAACGCAAAAATCTGCAAAACAGTTACAAATTAATAACCTATTGACCAATCAACAGATGAAGAACCGTATTTTTTACGGGAAACAGTAACAGTAGAAGCAACATGCGGAACTTCAATGACCTGAGCAGCTTTTTGCAAAAGATTATTCTGCTCCATTATACTGTCAACATTATTAAATGATTTAAGTTTATCCAGCTGATTCTGCAACTCTGAATTTTCATCATTCAAAGATGTAACCTGACGGGATAACGTGTTTAAAGTAATCTCATTTGACATAGAAAAATAATAGCTGATGAATGCGCCAAAAACAAAAACAGCCAAAAGCGAACATAATGTCATGTTAACTTTTCTGATAGCCAATTCTTTAATGACATTTTCTTTATAAAAATATCCTTCAATAACCTGAGACTGAGCTATAGGATTTTGTGCATAGCTCTGCTCCTGATATGCATTATAATCTTCTTTTACTTTTGCTCTAGCAGTATTTACCAACTTTTATTCCCCAATTATCTTTTCTACTGCCCGATGTAAGTCATGCTCAATTAATACATCTGGCAACTCTCAACTTTGCACTGCGTGACGGCGGATTTTCCCTTATTTCCCCTTCCGATGCCATCACCGGTTTCTTATTTACAAGTTCTAACTTTGGCGGCGGGCAATTGCAAATCATCTGATTCTTTTCGCAATGGCACCTTGCCGAGTAGTACTTGAATAAGTGTTTCACTATCCTGTCCTCCAAAGAGTGAAAACTTATTACACTTATTATAGCACCAACATCCAACAAATCCAACACATCATTCAATGTATTTTTTACATTTGTTAACTCTTGATTAACTTCGATTCTGATAGCCTGAAATACTCTTGTAGCAGGATGTATAGGTGATTTCACCTTTGGTACGGCAGACAAAATTATTTCAGAAAGTTCTAAAGTTGTACAAATTTTTTTTAATTTTCTCTCCTCAACTATTTTTTTTGCAATTCTTTTTGAGAAATGTTCCTCGCCGTATTCGGAAAAAATTCTGACCAAATCGTCCTCACTGTATGTATTTACGACGTCATAAGCAGAAAATTCCGCATCCTGATTGAACCGCATATCTAATGGTGCATCCTTTAAAAACGAAAAACCGCGTTCTCCCTTAGTCAGCTGATGATAAGAGGCTCCAAGGTCAAACAAAACCCCTCCGGTAATTTTTTCAATACCCAAATTTTGTAAAACTTTCTTAATATTTGTATAGGAATCTTTTACAATTGTTAAGTTTTTGTAATCTTTTAAACGTTCCCTCGACGCTCTAATAGCATCATCATCAATATCGAAAGAAATTAACCTGCCATTCGGCTGTATTCTTTCAAGTATCAAACCGCTGTGACCGCCGCCTCCCAGAGTACAGTCAACATAAATAAGGCCGTCTCTGCAATTTAATGCATCGACGGCTTCATTTTTCATTACTGTATAATGGTTAAATTCTTCCATAGAAGAATTGTACCATACTATGGCTTGTTTTGAAAATCTTAAATTCGATTTATGAATTTACAAGACCTTCAAGTCCCTGTTCATCAAGAACTTCGAAGAATTTAGCATAAGTGTATGCTATTTTTGTTTCAGACATATCACTTATCTCAATTACATCATGTGCTGATTTCATTGCCGCAATATCCCCTGCCAATGAAATTTCGCTATTGACAGGTGCAACATCAGCTGCATCATTCAAGTAGTACAGGTCAATAAAATCAAATTCTGTGCTCATAAATATACTCCTTTTTTTGACTGTGATAATGATTACGGCAAAATACAGCAAAACTTTAAAAGAATATACCTGTTTGTAAAGTTTTGTAAACTATTATAAAACCGAAATGTATAAATCGATATCCTCATCGGAAATCATTTCGGTAACAGCAACCAGAATATGGTTATCATCAAGCTTTATACCACCTGAAATATTGACCGAATCAAGTTTCTTCAAAACCAAATCCGCATCATTACATTCAACTACAAATTCGTTGAAGAAATTTTTATTCTTAATCTTATAACCTTTTTCAGATAATTTCTCAGCAAGGACATGAGCATTCTTTGAAGATAAATACCCTGCCTGACGGAAACCTTTTTCACCCATTACGGATAAATAAACAGTAACCCATAAGCCCATTAATGCCTGATTAGAACATATATTACTCGTAGCCTTTTCTCTTTTAATATGCTGTTCACGGGTTTGAATCGTCAGAGTAAAAGCCTGATTACCATCTTTATCAACAGTTCTGCCTGCCAACCTTCCCGGCATCTGGCGCATGTATTTTTCACGGCACGCTATAACACCCGCATGCGGACCTCCAAAACTCATCGGGATACCCAATGACTGAATATCAGCCACTACAATATCTGCACCATATTGAGCAGGAGGTTTCAGTATTGATAATGTGGACAAGTCAGTACATACAACAAGCATAGTTCCTTCAACCGGTTTTAAATCTGCTATTTCTCCGTAATAATCGGGAGTCTGTACCAAAATACAAGCATATTCCGATGCCTGAGCAGGAATTTCATCAAATAAATCAACAGAAATATCACTTGCCCACATATAAGTTTTTATAACATCCAAATATTCAGGGTTAATTTTTCTGCTGACCAGAACTTTATTTTTCTTGGAAATTCTTACAGCCATTAATAAAGCTTCAGCACATGCCGTTGCCCCGTCATACATAGTGGCATTGGCTATATCCATGCCTGTTAAACGTGACATCATAGTCTGAAATTCGTACATAATCTGTAATGTACCCTGAGCAATTTCTGCCTGATATGGAGTATATGCGGTCAAAAATTCCCAACGCTGGGCAATTTGAGCGATACATGCCGGAACGAATTTGTTATAAACCCCGCCGCCTTTAAAATCAATAACATCGGTTCGGTTAATTTTTGCCATTTGCTTTATAATTCTCTGAACCTCAAGTTCACTTTTGGCATCACCTAAACTTAATCCCGACATACGGGCAGCTTCCGGAATTTGTTTAAACAAATCCTTAACACTATTGATACCTGTAGCCGAGCACATTTCGGCTTTTACATCTTCGCTATGTACTAAAAAATTTTTCATTAATGCACTTCTTCTTTATAATCTTCGTATTCCAATAAATCATCCTGTTCAGCCATATCGCCTGTTGCCTTAATTTTAACAAGCCAGCCGTTTTCATAAACATCTTCATTCAATGTTTCAGGAGCTTCAACAAGAGCCGTATTAACATCAATAATTTCACCACTAATCGGCATATATATTTCAGAAGCCGCTTTTACAGATTCAATAGCTGCAAAGGAATCACCCTTTGAATAATTTGTACCGACTTCCGGTAATTCCAAAAATACTATATCCCCGAGTTGTTCCACTGCATAATCCGTCAACCCTATTGTATAAGTATCGTCATCATTTTTCAAAAGGTATTCGTGGGTTTTTGTGCATAAAATTCTTTCTGTAATACTCATTCATATCTCCTTATATAACTACTTTCTAATTCTGTTTCTTTTTTCAATAAACGGTTTTTTAACAACTTCCGCATCATGTAACTTTTCTCTTATCATAACCTGAACAGTTGCTCCGTTACAAATTTCACTTATATTTTTAACATAAGCTAATGCAATATTGCAACCCAAAACGGGAGAAATACATCCGCTTGTAACAATACCGACCTTTTCACCATTATAATACACATCATAACCGTGACGGGCTATATTTTTATCAAGCATTTTTATTCCGATAAGTTTCTTTTTGCCGCCGTTAACAAGCTGATTTGTTATAACGGACTTGCCGTTGTAATCTTCTTTTTTATCCTTTGGTAATGACCAGCTCAAACCTGCCTCAACAGGAGTAGTTTCTTCATCCAAATCATTTCCGTAAAGATGTAATGCCGCTTCAAGTCTTAAAGTATCTCTTGCTCCGAGTCCGATAGGCTTAATTCCAAACGGTTTGCCATATTCCAAAATTTTATCCCATAATTCTTCGGCAAAATTATTTTCCACAAGCAGTTCATAACCATCCTCACCGGTATATCCTGTTCTTGAAACAAGCATTTTATGACCGAGAATAGACGACGTTTTTATTGTGAAGGAATCCTGTTCCGTATCAAGCCCCATTGTTCTCAGCAATTCATCCGCTTTCGGACCCTGAACGGCAAGCAATGAATAATTATGGGACTGATTATCAATTTTTACATCATAACCTCTGCTGTTTAATGACATCCAATTAACGTCCTCATCAATTCTGGAGGCGTTACAGATAATCATATAATAATTTATACCTAATTTATAAATAATTAAATCATCAATCAGTCCGCCGTTTTTATTCGGCAATTGACAATAAACAGCTTTTTCATAAGGAAGTTTTGATATATCCTGAGGTACGATTTTCTGCAAAAAATCCAGAGAATCTTTTCCTGAAACGAAAACTTCACCCATATGGGAAACATCAAACAACCCTACGGCGTTTCTTACCGTATTATGTTCTTCAACAATAGTTGTATATTGAACAGGCATATGCCAACCCGCAAAATCAACCATTTTTGCGCCCAGTGCAACATGCTTGTCATGTAAAAAAGTTTCCTTCACCATGATATTTCCCCCTAATCTAATTCTATTGTCGTAGCTTTACTAAGGTTTGTCAATAGTTATCATTAAAAGTGAATTTTTCTTACTTTACATTTGTTTGTATAATTCAATCTGTTTATCCGATAACTTGTCGGGGAGTACGATTTTTACCCTTGCATTAAGGTTTCCGTATCCGCCTGATTTTTTAGGCAAACCGAGATTTTTTAATCTTAACATTTTACCCGTTGATGTCATAGGCGGAATTTTTATCCCTATAGAACCATGCAGAGTTTTTATTTCTTTTTTGCAGCCTAAAACAGCTTCCGGCGGGGTAATTTCAACATCTTTGGTTAAATCCGTACCGTCAACATCATATTCGTTGTCTGAATATTTTATAACCAGATATAAATCGCCTTTTTGCCCGTATTGATCAACATTACCTTCGCCTTTTATACGAATTTTCTGACCTTCTTTGACTTCAGGCGGAATTTTTACTTTCAGATTTTTAGAAGTACGTCTGATACCTGTACCGCCGCATGCAGAACAATAGCCACCGCCCGGAGGGCATTGGGTGCATTTTTCCATATCGGAAAAACTTACGCTGACAGGTTTTTGATTAAAGACATCCTGCGCCGTTATGTTTAAGGTTTTGGTTATATCCAAATCCTGAGCAGGCTGCTGCGGTTGTGTTTTTCTGCGGCTGCGGGAAGAAGCTCTCTGTTGCTGCGCTCCGCCCATTGAACCAAAATCAAATCCGCCGAAATTCATTCCGCCCATATTACCCTGAGCAGAGCCGCCCATCATATCACCAAACAATGAGCTGAAGAAATCGGAAAAACCGCCCATATTCTGACCGCCAAAGTTAAACTCGTAAGTTCCGCCATTACCGCCAAAACCGAAGTTTTCAAATCCCGGAGGAGGAGTATAACTCTGACCGCCCTGCCAATTTGCACCAAGACTGTCATATCTTTGACGTTTATTTTTATCGCCGAGAACCTCATAAGCTTCATTTATATCTTTAAACTTTGCTTCGGCTTCTTTGGTTTTATTTACGTCAGGGTGAAATTTTCGAGCTAACTTACGATATGCCGATTTAATTTCAGCATCGCTCGCATCTCGTTTTACACCTAATATGTCATAGTAATCTTTGTATTCCATAGTTATCCTTTATAACAAATTTTATCTATTTATATCATAATATGAATTTAGGCAAAACCGATAAAAATTAATCTTTTTATAATGTTTTAATATATTCGATATGTTAACGTTTATTAAAACAAAAGCAATTTTCACTGACAAAATTTCTTTTATATAAATATAAGGGATATTTATTTTTTAAAAAGGAGAATTTACCATGGGGGACAATGTTACATTTAATGCCGCAGTTGGGGCATCACATCAAAGGCTTGACGGGGCACACTACAATTTAGCAGGAGTAAGCGCAGGGATTTCAATACCTATAGGACAAAAATTCAGCATTGATCCGAGCATAAGTTTTGGCGCAGGAAGTGGTATCCGCCAATACAACGGACAGATAGGCGTATCTTATAATGCTTCACCAGACCTGACATTTAGTGCAGCAGCAGGAGTAACACGCTCATCATTCCCCGTAAAATCGGTAACGGAAATTGATCAATACGAAGTTGGCGGTTATGCGGAGGATAGCAGTTGGGAAATATGCAACGATAACAATTTAAGAACTGAAGGCGAATTTTACGGACTCCAAAGTCAGACATATACCAAAACTTCAGGCTCCGGACAAACCGTAGCATACGGTTCTTTAGGTGCGGCATACAGTCCGAATAAAAAATTCACCTTTAGTGCCGGTGTAAGTGCAGGTCAAAAATATGCTAATCAAGGTTCTGAAGCTATGGCTTTAGCCATTAGCGGCAGAAAATGCACCGATGTAACTTATGTCACGGAAACCCTTGACGGTGTTGACTTAACATATGCTACAGGGCAAAAAATAGAAGACTTTTCAGAAAGCTCCTCAGAAAAAAAACAATATAATAAACAATCCTTTGTCGCAGGCGCAAATGCGGGAGTTGAATATCATATTAATCCTAATCTCTCGGTCGGAATAGATGCAACAAAAGGCTTTAACTCAAATTCAGATGATTTTGTCGGAGCAAAATTAAAAGTCAAATTTTAATTGTAAAAAAGGATGCATTAAAAGCATCCTTTTTTATTTATTATGCACCATGGCATTTTTTGAATTTTTTACCGCTTCCGCATGGACAAGGATCATTTCTTCCTATCTTGGATAAATCCACACCCTCCGGTAACGGAAGTTTATTTTCTTCTTCTTCAATAAGCCCTAATGTACTTGCAAAAGCCTTAGACTTGTAAAGGACTGTCGTTGAAGAATAGATTTTTTGTTCAAGATAACGTGATTTATATTTTTCCAGTAATTCTTTCAACGTATAATCAGTCTTACCCAAACCGTTAACAATCGGTAAGAAATTTTTATGCTTTTTAGCTGCACGTTTTATCAAATTAGCTGAAAATTTATCATTGGCTAAGAAATACTGAATACATTTGTCGTAATTTTCAACTTCTGCGGGATTTGATACTTCAAAAATCTTATTGAAAGTTCCCCAGAACGGAACGGCATACATACCCAAATCCTTGTCATAAATAATACCTACGTCATAAGTTTCTTTGTGAGAAGAAAATCCGCCCAATGAATTTTCTAGAAAATTATCGTATGAATTATTAAATTCAGACACATCAAAGAACTTGAATACTTCAGGTACTTCTATTTTATCTTTATAATCAACTTTTTTACCGTCTTCGGCGAAATCATTAAATATTCCGATTAAATCATCGGCATGTTTATTTGTGGTAAGAACTTCGTCCGTTCCGAAAAATTCCATAAACTTATCATAAACTTCTTTAATATCTTCTTCGATTTCCTCTTGCTTTTCAGGATTATCAAGGTATACGATTTCAGGGTTCTGAATAATTTTTGCTACGGAAAATCTGTATGCATCATCACGTCTGGTTGTAGGAAGAACACCTGACACCTCGAGAAGATACATCTCCTTGTCAAAGTTCATAATCCTTGCAACGATATACTGACCGCAACCCAAGCCTCTGAAATTAGTCATTTTTATCAGAGAGGTTACGTTATATGACTTTTCGTTAATGATATTATATAATTCAAATCCGTTTTTCAGTATTTTTTTAATTTCGAAAACCGAAGATACGGATTTATCAATACTTTTTACTATCTTCTTCTCGGACGCTTTCAGGTCACCTTTTTCAAGATAAATTGCCGGAATTGATTTATATGTTTCGCCGAGTTTTCTTTCAAAAATATAGGTAAAACAAGCACCCTGAAAATTAATCCTTGCATTTCTGTTATTCGCCCCGATTGTATTCAGATATTCCTGAAAATCAGGTCTTACAGTCTCATCTGACTGAATAAACATTGCAATAGATTTTACTGTATCGTTAATTTCCTGTATTTTGTCTAAAACCGGCATATATATCCCCCTTCTTATTTATAACGATATTAGCTCAAATGCTCTTTTTTTTCAAGGGTAAAAGTATTAATTATGTTCAAAATATTCTTCCATAATCAATTTAATATTACCCGCAATTTCAGGAATAGAAAGTGTTGAGTCAATGACCTTTACCCTTTTTGGTTCCTGTTTTGCGATTTCAAGATAGCCGTTACGGACTTTATTGAAAAATTCCATACCGGAAGATTCCATTCTGTCTTTTTCTTTCCCGACACGGGACATTGAAGTTTCAACATCTATATCAAATACAAATGTCAAATCAGGTTTTCTTGTACCTGTTGCAAGGTCATTAAGCATTTTGAGTTCCTTAATATCAACCCCTCTGCCATATCCCTGATATGCAATAGTACTATCCGTATGCCTGTCACAAAGCACAATTTCACCGAACTCAACAGCCGGATTAATAATTTTATCAATATGCTGAGCCCTGTCTGCCAAAAACAAAAAACTTTCCGCACGGGAAGAAACTTCTCCGTCATAATGAAGTAAAATCTCTCTGATTTTTTCGCCCAAGCCTTTTGCGCCGGGTTCTCTGGTTAAGATAACCTCATACCCTTTATCTTTTAAATATTCGGCAAGCAAATTCATCTGCGTAGTTTTTCCGCAGCCATCCACTCCCTCAAATGTTATAAATAATCCTTTATTCTTCATTATTTAACATCCTTAATCAAGTTTTCATAGTGTTCGTTATAAAAATCACCAAATCTGTCCTCTAAAATAGCCTGACGGCATTTTTGAGAAAATTCAACGAGGAATTGAATATTATGAATAGATAACAGAGTTGCCGCCGTTGCCTCCTGACATCTGACAAGATGTCTTAAATAAGCTTTAGAGTGATTTTGGCAGGCATAACAATTACAGTTTTCATCTAACGGACTCGGATCATCCTCGTATTTTTTATTTTTGATATTCTTTTTGCCTTCCCAGGTAAAGAAAGAACCGTGACGGGCATTTCGGGTAGGCAAAACACAGTCAAACATATCAATACCACGCTTAATACCGTCTAATAAATCCTCAGGAGTACCAACCCCCATAAGGTAACGAGGTTTGTTCGCAGGAAGTAACGGTGCCGTAAATTCAACAAAATAATTTTTGACATCGGCAGGTTCTCCGACACTAACCCCACCAATTGCGTAACCGACGGCATCATATTCGGAAATAACCCTTGCACTTTCTTTTCTCAAATCATCATAGAAAGCCCCTTGAACAATAGGGAACAACGCCTGACGAGGATTAGTTTTAGCTTTAAAACATCTGTCAAGCCAACGATGAGTCCTTTCCATTGCGGCTTTTGCGGTATCATAATCACAAGGATACGGTGCACATTCGTCAAATGCCATAATTATATCAGCACCAATA
Source organism: bacterium (assembly GCA_017542305.1). Lineage (GTDB taxonomy): Bacteria > Cyanobacteriota > Vampirovibrionia > Gastranaerophilales > Gastranaerophilaceae > UBA1221. Next base: position 44,392 of record JAFXXK010000001.1, on the reverse strand, counting down.
TCCTGCTGAATTTCCATTGAAACCTCAGGAGAAATAAAATGTTTTTTCCCATCTTTAGGGTCACGAAATTCTACCCCATCCTCAGTAATTTTTCTCAAATGCGAAAGTGAAAAAACCTGAAATCCGCCTGAGTCCGTCAAAACGGGTTTTTGCCAATTCATCCAGCCATGTATTCCGCCAAACTGTTTTATGCGTTTTGTACCGGCTCTGAGATACAAATGATATGAATTTGCAAGAATTATCTGAGCACCCGTAGCTTCAATCTGGTCTTTTACAAGCATTTTAACCGCAGAATTTGTTCCTACAGGCATAAATATAGGTGTCAGGATAGTTCCGTGCGGAGTCTTTAATATTCCTGCCCTTGCCCCTGTCTGTTTGCAAGTATGCACAAGCTCATAACTAAAATAGTCATGAGCATTGTCACGTTTTTCATTATTAATATTATCGGTCAAATTTTTATCCACAATTCACAACTCACGGATTAACCCAAATCTTCAATAACGCTTTCAGCCATATTTTCATATTCATCGCAAAGTTCTTCAGGTTTAAAGTAGATACCTATTTCTCTCTCTGCGCTTTCTACAGAATCAGAGCCGTGAACGACATTGTATTCCATAAGCAAAGCAAAATCCGCTCTTATTGTACCGACTTCAGCTTCCATAGGATTAGTTTTACCCATCATATGTCTTGCGCCTGCAACTACGTTATAACCTTTCCATACCATAGCAACAACAGGACCGCTTTGAATATATCTGAGCAATCTGTCATAAAAAGGTTTTCCTTTATGTTCGGCATAATGAGCTTCTGCCATTTCAGTCGTAACATCAAGCATCTTTAAACCAATTAGTTTAAAGCCTTTATTTTCAAATCTTCTGATTATTTCTCCGACTAAACCCCTTTTTACTCCATCAGGTTTAACTGCAATAAAAGTTCTCTGTTCTTCCGGCATAATATTCCTCCTCTAATTTAATCCATTGTTTCAATAATACCATAAAATTAAAATAATGGTAATCTGTTAAGCTATATGTATCTTTTTAAAATATTTTCTCAGCATCAGCAGCATTATAATACATAACGTAATTGACGAAACAATAAGTCCATACCAAAAACCAATTATACCGAGATTATACCTGAATGCCAAAACGAAACCGACAGGAATAGAAATCACCCAATACGCAACAAAATTAGCCAGCAAAACTATATTTGTTTTTTTAATACCCTTACAAATTCCTGATAACGAGACCTGCAGACCGTCAAAAATCTGGAAACAGGCTAATATATACATTATAGGAACACACACCGCAATAAGGGCACTGTCCTTAGTAAACAAACCTACCAGAAAATGAGGGAAACTTGCAAATACTAATGCACTGCAAGCCATAAAACCGAGTGAAATAAACACCCCTATTTTTGAATATCGTCTCAAATCAATATAATTTTCCGCCCCGTTTGCAAACCCGACTTTTACAGCTATTGCATTGGATATAGCAAGCGGAATCATAAATGAAACAGTTGTCAGAGTGCAAATCAGGTTTTGTGCTGCGGCATATATTCCGGCTACCCTGCCCATTGCTAATGCAACAATATTAAAGGCAACAAATTCTACAAGAATTGCAAACGATATAGGTAATCCTATTTTTACCAGCTGTTTGTAATAATCAAATTCTTTATAATTGCTAAAATTCATCTGTTTAAAACAATAGATAAGAAGAACAAATCCCATAAAATATCTGATAATAAAACTTGCAATAGCAAGCCCTACAACACCTAATGACGGTATCGGACCATACCCGAATACAAGAATTAGATTTAATCCTATATTTAAAAATACGCAAAGAAATGTCAGTATATTCGGAAACATAACGATTTCAAATGCCTGCAAAAATTCTTTTACCGCTGCATGCAAATACCCCCCAAAAGTAGCAAATGCCGTTATAAGCATATATTGTTTTACCATAGGAACAAGATGCGGTTCAAAACGGAAGCAGTCAATTAACGGAATACAACCTAATATAATAAGCATTACTATAAATGCGACAAACATCGCAAACCGTAAAGTAGGGAAAAAGTATTTTTTTGCCTGTTTCTTCTCCCCTCTGTAATTTGACAATATAGGAGAAACACTAACTATTAACCCTATACCGAATGTCATAATACAGTTTGTAATAGCAGTCGCAATACTAATTGCTGCAAGAGTATCCGTAGAGTGCCTGCCGGCAATTAAAACATCACCCGCCCCTATCAGGATAAATCCGAGATTTCCTATAATTATGGGAAGTGCAATATTTAATAATTCTTTTATATAATATTTTACCGGCTGAGTCATACAAAATTTATCATATCATAAAAACGAATTATGCCAAAATAAGCAAAACCGCACCTGTAATCATTACTACCGTACCGATTAATTTTTTCAGAATATGAGCTTCGTTAAAATATTTCCATCCGAAAATCACACTCAATAATGCGGAAAGCTGGAAAAATGCAAGTCCGTAACTAACCTGAATATGAGAAAAAACATAATTTGTACTGAATTGCATTACACCCATTAATAATATAATCACTAACAACTTTAGCCAGACGGTTTTTGGGGATATTGATTTTATCCCGCCGGATTTAAGTACAATTATTCCCGTAAACAACATTCCAAAGAAACTCCAAAGTATAAATGAAGTAACAATATCACTGTTGTTGATAACTTCTTTTATAAATACAGCCTCAATGGCAGTAAAAATTAAAGCATAAATTCTGTATCTTATATCGGCTCTTTTCAGAAGTTTAAAAGAAAATCCTTCCTCTTGTGTATCAAAGACAAAATAACTTCCTGCTATTATCAGAAATATTGCCATTATTCCATACGCTGACGGGATTTCTTTTAATAAAAATATTCCGATAATCATTGCTACAACGGATTTGTATGCATTAATCGGACCTAACACGGATAATTCCCCGTTTTTTAATGCCTTAACCAAATACGAATTACCCAAAGCACCGAATAATCCTCCAAGAATAGCTGCCCCCCAGCATACAAAACTCAGATTTATAAAATTAATTTGACATGTAACAGGAAGCATCAACAAAGTTAAGCCCGTATACATGACAAAATTTATAAAAGACGGGTTGAATCCGTCTTGTGCAAGCTGTTTCTGATAAACATTTGACAAGGAATTTGAGATTATTCTTATTAATACTGCAACAGATACAAACATTTTAGGTTATTTACCGGAAATCCCGCTTTAAAAGCGGGATTTCTATCAGTCTTTCTTCTCTTTTCTTTTATAAAAATCTTCAATAAAGCTTGTATTAAAATTACCGCTCATAAATACTTCATCTTCAATAATTGACTGATGGAACGGCAGAGTAGTTTCAACACCTGTCACAACATACTCTTTCAATGCCCTATACATTCTGCGACGAGCCTCGTTACGGGTCCTGCCCCAGCAAATGAGCTTCCCTATCATAGAATCGTAATACGGTGGAATTGTGTAATCCTGATAGACATGAGAATCAACCCTTACCCCAAATCCGCCGGGAGTAACGTAACCCGTAATAGTTCCCGGATTGGGCATAAAATCTTTTGCAGGATTTTCAGCATTTATACGACATTCGATTGCATGTCCTCTCAAAACTATATCATCCTGCGTAAAATCTAATTTTTCACCTGCCGCAACCAAAATCTGCTCTCTTACCAAATCAATATTTGAAATCATTTCGGTTACACAATGCTCGACCTGAATACGGGTATTCATTTCCATAAAATACCAGCTTCCGTCATGGTCAAGCAAAAATTCGCAAGTACCTACACCTTCATAATTTATGGCTTTAGCAGCACGAACAGCGGCTGCCCCCATTTGTTTTCTGGTTTCTTCATCAATAGCCGGAGAAGGAGCTTCTTCCAGCAATTTTTGGTGACGTCTTTGAATTGAGCAATCTCTTTCACCTAAGTGAACAACATTTCCGTATTGGTCTGCAAGAATCTGAACTTCAATATGTCTCGGATTTTCAAGATATTTTTCCGCATAGACATCCGGATTACCAAAGAAATTCTGAGCTTCAGCCTGACATAACGGCATATTTGTATCAACTTCGGAATTATCTCTGCATATTCTCATACCCTTGCCGCCACCGCCTGCCGTAGCTTTCAGTATAATCGGATAACCTACACGGGCAGCAAATTCTTTAACTTCTTCCGGAGTGTATAAAATTCCCGTACCCGGAGTAACCGGAACATCATTATCTATCATTGTCTGACGGGCAGTAGCTTTATCGCCCATTTTTTTCATTGCGTCTGATGTCGGTCCGATAAATTTTATACCCTGTTTTTCACAAATTTCAACAAAATCAGCTCTTTCTGACATAAAGCCGTAACCGGGGTGAATAGCATCGGCACCGGAAACATCTACTGCCGACATAATAGCAGGAATACTCAGATAACTTTTCGAACTCTGAGCAGGTCCTATACAATATGCTTCAGTTGCTAATCTTACATGAAGCGAATTCGCATCTGCCTGCGAATAAATCGCAACTGTCGGAATCCCTATTTCTCTGCACGCTCTTATAATTCTTACGGCTATCTCGCCTCTGTTGGCGATTAAAACTTTTTTAAACATAATTTTTACCTAATCATTAAGCCGATAAGACGACAGAACTCTTTGTCCTATCGTCTTAACGTCTTATAGTATTTATTCCACATACATCAAGACTTGCCCAAATTCAACGGGTTCTCCGTCCTGAACACAAATCTCGACAATTTTACCTTCAATTTCGGCTTCTATTTCATTCATTAATTTCATTGCTTCAATAATACAAACTTTATCACCTGATTTAATAGTTTGACCTACCGTAACGAACGGCTTAGCATCAGGTGACGGTGCAATATAAAAAGTACCAACCATAGGTGAAACTATAGGAGTACCTTTCTTTTCTTCCTGAGGAGCTGCAGCAGGCTTTGAAGCTGCGGCAGGTGCAGCAGCAACAGGAGCAGCAACAGCGGCAGGGCTGACAATAACATCTTTTCTTATAGTAATAGCGCCGCCATCGTTTTCAAGAGAAATCTCTGTCAACTCGTTTGCTTTTAATATTTTAGCAAGTTCCTGAATATATTCTATATCAAAATCCATTTGTTTAACCTTTCATTACAATCTGATAAAACTATGCTCTATCAAGATATTCATTTGTACGGGTATCAACTCTGATTTTATCTCCGTTAGAAATAAAGAACGGAACGTTAACAACCGCACCTGTTTCCAATGTAGCAGGTTTAGTACCGCCCTGAGCAGTATTACCCTTTTCAGACGGAGGAGTATCGGTAACTTCCAATACAACGTGAGCCGGAATATCAACACCTATAACTTTTCCGTCGTGCATTAAAATCTGAACTTCCATATTTTCTTTCAGATATTTAACACCGTCACCAACCTGATCTGCATTTACACTTAATTGTTCGTAAGTTTCATTATCCATCATAATGAACTCATTACCTTCTTTATATAAATATTGCATTTCACGTCTGTCTAACGTAGCTTTACCGACTTTTTCGCCTGCTCTGAATGTTCTCTCAACAACCTGACCCGTTTCAACGTTTTTTAATTTTGTTCTTACGAATGCTGCACCTTTACCGGGTTTTACATGTAAAAATTCAACAACAGACCAAAGTCCGTTATCCAATTCAAGCGTCAAGCCTGTTTTTAAGTCGTTTACTGAAATCATATTTTTCCCCTATTTTAACTGTTAATCTATCTTATGTACCAAGTTTATCATAAATATCCGTTTTTTCAAAACTTAGTTACAATTTGTAAATAGTTCCACTATTTTTACTAACAGATAACCATGATAATCAATACATACTCCGAGTTATAACATCATTAAAAACGCTTAGACACTTTTACCTAAACGCTTTTGCCGACTTTTATTTTTAAATCAAATCTGTCATAATAGAGTATTGTATTTTAATTAAAAATCAGAAAGGAAAAATTTAAAATGGCAAACAATTATGCTGAGTACATTAATTCAAATATGAACAAGTTAGTAAACTACATTAATCATTTGGCAGATTTTGACAAAAAATCCGGATGCTCAAGAATTAGCGAATTTATTTTTAGGTGACCCTCAAAAAGCACCTTACAGTGAAGAATATAGACATCTTCCTGCGGGTTCCGGAAGAATATTAAATTCAAAATATAATTTTACTAAAACAAATAAAGAAATAAAGAATTATAGTGACGGTTATGCATACTCGAGATATAGTACTTTGGCAAAAAATGTTTCTAAGTATGCAGATTTACGCAATCAAATAAAAAAACATTACGACGAAAAGGCAGGCTCTTTTGATACAAATAAAATTGATGTAAATTTTTATCTTGACGAAAATTTGCATCGTGCATTAGGACATGCTACAATTCTTGATCCTACAATAGAAAATGGTTATTTTCATGGAATATTATTTGATAAATACGATTTTGATTTAAAATATTCTGATTACTATAGTAACGCATTTTTAACAATTGCAAATAATTACTTTTGGCGTTTGCAATCAAAATATCCGTATAAAGAATTTTATATACTTGCACCTGTTACATTTAAGTGGTAGATTTCACTTATGAAAAGTTTTATTAAAAACAATACATACATAACTTTAGCTGTAATTTGCAGTATAAGTTTATGTATTGTTCATTTTTTAATGTTTATTTATGTGATACCTTGGGATAATAATTTTCATAAAATTATACCAGGATTAAAAATCTTAGTACCAGACATTATTATTATATTTGCATTAAATATATCCTTTGTTATTTTAAAAAATAAATGGAATATTGCTATTAAAATATTGTCTGCTCTAATAAATACAGGTATAATATTTGTTCAATTGTTTATGTGTGTTGGAGTATATTCATTTAATTACATAATGACAAATCCTAATTATGATTACAAAAAAGAAATGGTAAGTGATAGCTTAAAATATGCGGAAGCAAAAAAAACAATAGCTTGTTTAAAATGTATAAAACATTTTCCTAAAACAATACCGAGAAATGCAAAGAATATTGCATTTTACAAGTATAGTAACTGGTTTGGTGCTGAAGGAATATTTTTAGGATTCGATATTGATAAAGAATATATTGAAAAAGATATGGAACAACGCAAATGCAAATATTATAGTTATCCGGATGATAACAACCAAAATCTAGAAATACATACAAACGGTACTATAGAATTTAATCATGGATTTATAGATACGAAAGATTATACATTTTGCGTGCTTAATCCTTTAAAAACATATAGAAAAAGTTTTATTCCACAATATGGAATTGCTTTTAAACAAAATTACATAATATATTATTATAATAAAATAGATTAATGAAAAATTATGGGAATAGATAAAAATACAATTAATAAATATACAAAGGCAATATTAAATTATTGCCTTTGTGTAATATTATTTCTTATACTAAATAAAATTCATATTGTTGTATATATTGCTCTGTTTATTTCAAATATTTTAGATTTTTGTATGAGCAATATAGTTAGTTCAGATATGGCTCTTGGGTTTTTTATAATGATTATTCTCTGGCATATATATGTATATATAACGACTATTATTTGTTGTATTTTTAAGAAATTGGATAGTTTAAAATATATGGTGCAATACCTATAATTATGTTAGTTAGTATCGGCTTATATTATTTTTGTATTGGCAGAATATATGAGCATCAATTATATGCTCATGTCAGTTTAACTGAAGTTGTCGGAACATACTTTTTCTGGCTCCTTCCTGTTTATTTCCTAATATATAAATTCTTTAGATTTATTACAAAAAATTCTGTAATTCCATTTCAAAAAATTGAATATTATATGTCAATTGATTTTGTAAAAGATTTGTTTATCAAAATAATAAAAAACTGTAAATTATGAATTCAGCGGTAAGCTGAATTCGATTTTTATAAATTAAATCTAAATAATGTTGGATTTCGTTCGTATTAAACCTTTTGCCCCTATAATTCCGGCAACTTCACCCAACCTAATATTCTTACATTCTATTGTAACAATACTTAACATTATGGAAAAAGATAAGCAATAATAAATAACAATTAAACTTTATATAGAAGTAAACATTGAAAGGAGATATTATGGGATTAGATGCAGTCAACAGTACTCCACAAGCGCAACAACCGCAGCAAAAACCGGGAAAAGGTCCTGCAGATTTGGCAAAAGCTCTTGGTATTACAGAAGACCAACTAAAAAAAATGTCACAACAAGAAGTTGAAAAACTTGCAAAAGAGAAAAAAGTAAAACTGGAAGAATACGGACGTCCTGGACAACCGCCCCAGCAACCGCAAAATGGACAAAAACAACCAAATAGCGTATTCAAACCATAGATATAAAAAAGAGGTTTCTTAAAGAAACCTCTTTTACTTTATAACAATTTATTTACTATTTATTACCGTAAATTTCAGGTCTTTCGCTCTGTTTTTTGATTTCTAATGCTATAGCTTTACGTTTTTGAGCAAAAACAGGTTTAAAAGTACTGTTCATATTTTTTTCCATAGAATCTAATTCCGCAATACCCTCTGCAGTTTTTGACTTAGACAAAATATCTATATTAGAAATAAGAACTCTTTTCCCCTTTTTATCTCTATAGATTTCCTTTACAACACTGTATGGTTTAATATTTTCTATTTGGGTTTCCAATGCTGCAATTTTCGGCTCCGGTGGTACTGAAATTGCTTTTGCAGACCGACTACTCGTTTTAACGGAATTTACATCCGGCTTTGCCGCTTTTTTAGGCAACGCAAATCTGTAAATAGATTTTTCCCTGCAGGAACGTTTCCTCCACCATTGACTTTCAAAAACACTCTGGGGCATACGGATAAAAGTATCATTCGGATATCTCTCTCCTGTAAGGAAATCCTTCAACACTCCAAAATTATTTACATAGTCATGTGTTGAAAATACTTTTTTGCCGTCAATAGAAAGTACTTTAGAACCTTTTCTTGTAACTATTTTGGCTACCATACCCGGCAGTTCGTTCATATATTCTAACAATGTATATAATTTAGGTAACCCGTAAACTCCCTCAGACCGCTTTGCTGCTGCCACAAGAGTTTTTAACTGAGCTTCAGAAAAATTTGCCTGAAACTGCGGATTGTAATTATTAGTATTCGAATTGATAGCTGAAATAGCTGTTACCTGCATATTTTATACCCCTTTCAATCTGACTTCAATATCTATAAGATATCTTACAGTATATCCCGTGAAGAATAATTGTCAACAAAAAAGACTCCCGAAGGAGTCTTTTTGTTTTGAAGTTTTCGTATTAACGTTTTGAGAATTGGAATCTCTTACGAGCTCTTTTTCTACCATATTTCTTACGTTCTTTAACACGAGGATCACGGGTTAAAAGACCTTCCATTCTTAATACGTTTCTGTATTTTTCATCAGCTTTAACCAATGCTCTTGAAAGTCCGTGTCTGATAGCACCGCATTGAGCTACAACACCACCGCCGACAACTTTAACTTTTACATCATATTTTTCCTGATTATCAGTTAAAACAAGCGGTCTGTAAACTAACATTTCAACAGCCGGACGGTTGCCGATATAGTTTCTCAAAGTTTTTCCGTTAACGAAAATTCTGCCTTTACCTTTAACGAGTTTTACAACTGCGATAGAGGTCTTTCTGCGGCCTGTTGCCATAATATCTTTATCTGCCATTATTTAGCCTCCTTTTCGAGAACGATTGGTTTCTGTGCAGCATGCGGATGTTCGCTTCCTGCATAGATTTTCAATTTAGTTAACTGTTGAGCACCCAAAGTATTGTGCTGCAGCATACCTTTAACAGCTTTTTCCAATGCCAAAGTACCGTCTTTTTCCATCAATTCTTTGAAGCTTGCGCTCTTTAAACCACCCGGATAACCTGTGTGGTGTAAATAGATTTTGTCTGTTTCTTTCTTACCTGTAACAACAACCTTGTCAGCATTGATTACAACAACGAAATCGCCTGTATCAACGTTAGGTGTGTATTCAGGTTTGTTTTTACCTCTTAAGATATTGGCAATTCTAACTGCGAGGCGGCCTAATGTTTCGCCTTCAGCGTCGATTAAATACCATTTTCTTTCTACTTCTAGAGGTTTTGCTGAATATGTCTTCATGCTTTTTCTCCGTTATATTTATTTATATGTTACTTCTAATAAAGTCAACCCGTACGGACTGACTGTTTGACCGGCTTTAGTCCGATCTTTTGCCTCGAGAACATCTTTCATATGCTCCGCCGGCAAATTATGCCCCTCAATTTCAAGGAGCGTACCGACTATGGTTCTTACCATATTATAGAGAAATCTGTTTCCTTCAATATCAATAACAACCTTATCGCCTTCAGTTTTACAACATTCGGCTCTTGTTAAAGTGCAAACTTTGCTTGGGTTTAGCGTTCCGGAGCTTTTGAAACTTGAAAAATCGTGTTCGCCTAATAAATAATTCAGAGATTTTTGCATCCTTTCAATATCTATAGGAAATTTCACTCTCATTAAGTCACCATCAAATGCGTTTTTACATCTTCGGTTAATAAATTCGAATCTGTAATGACGACTTACGGCAGACTTTTGAGCATGAAATCTTTCCTCGACTTCCCTTAGCTCATCAACAGAGATATCATCGGGTAATATTTCATTCATCTGATAGAGAAACTTTGAAGCAACAATGGGTTCCTCAACATCAAAATGAATTATCTGACCTTTTGAATTAACGCCTCTGTCTGTTCTTCCGGAGAAGATTGCCTTAACAGGTCGGCTATATCTTTTGGATGATTTAAGAGATTTCTCTCCGTTTACATCCTTTTTTCGTATCAATGTACCGAGTGCTTTTTCAAGTTCACCCTGTATTGTCGGTAATCCGTCTATCGGTTCGCCGTTTTCCAACTGAAGCTGACTGCCGGCATAGTTCTTACCTATATACTGAACTCTTAAAGCATATCGCATATTGGCTTACACCAACTGGATTAAAGCCATTTCGGAAGCATCACCGCGACGAGGAGGAAGTCTGAATATTCTTGTATATCCGCCTTTTCTGTCGGTATATTGTTTTCCGATTACCGTAAACAGTTTTCTTAAAACTGTCTGAGGAGCTAATTTCTTATCAGCAACTGCTTCATCAAATACTTCGCCGGTTTTCAAATCCATGTATTTGCCGGTTTCTTTGTTGTAAATGTGTCTTGCAGCCTGACGAATAGCAGCTAAATCACCTTTTTTAGCTAAAGTGATAATCCCTTCAGCGTATGGTCTTAAAGCTTTTGCTCTTGCCATAGTTGTTTTGATTTCACCGTGCAAAAAAAGTTCAGTAGCCAATGCTCTTAACAAAGCATCTCTTTGATCCTTTGCTTTGCTTAGCGTATGTTTTTTTGTCATGTGTCTCATTTTTGGTTTTCCTTTATATTTATTTTGTTTATTTATTTTTTATTTGTCTTGAAGCTTGGATTATTGTTTCACGTTACACAAAATCCGCTTCCCGGATTTCCTTTTCGCTCAATCTGCCTTGACTTCAAGTCTTCGACTTTGCCGTCTCGGAGCTTTTGCTTACCGAACTGCGTTCGTCCGGAAATCCGCTATCCGATTTCTTCTTCGATTTCCGGATTAGGAGCTAAGTCCAAACCGAAATGGTGCAATCTTTCGATTACTTCGTCAGAAGATTTTTTACCGAAGTTCTTGATGTTCAACAAATCATGTTCTGATTTCTTTAACAATTCAGCCATAGAGTTTATGCTTGCTCTCTTTAAGCAGTTATAAGCTCTTACTGACAATTCAAGTTCTTCAATAGTCATTGTAGGAACTTCTTCATCATCTTCAATAGCTTCTTCGATTTGAGCAACCGGTGAAATTACAGGCTGACCTGTGATTGAAGCTATCTGCATGAAGTGATCGATTAACAGGTTAGAAGCCTGGCTCAATGCGGTTGTAACTTCGATAGAACCGTTAGACCAAATTTCCAAAGTTAATTTATCAAATTCGATAGAATCTCCTACACGAGTATTTTCTACATTGTAGCTAACTCTTTTGATAGGCATAAATGTTGCATCGATAGGAAGAACATCAATTGAAACATTTTTAGAATCTCTCGGTACATCGTGAGGTTCATAACCTTTTCCTGTTTCAACAATGATATCAGCATGGAAGCTTCCGCCTTCAGCAACAGTACAAATTAACCAATCAGGGTTAACTACTTTTACACCTGCAGGTAATTGAATATCACAAGCAAGTACAGCACCCGGTTTGTCAACATCTATACGCAAATGCTGAGGTTCCGGAGAATCAGTTTTAACAACCAATCCTTTTAAGTTCAACATTACGTCGATAACATCTTCCAATACGCCCGGAATTGCGGTATATTCGTGTGTAATACCTTCTATTCTTGCAGAAGTTACTGCAGTACCTTCAAGACTTGATAACAATACACGTCTTAAAGAATTACCGATAGTTGTACCAAAACCTTTTTCTAATGGTTCGATTACAAATTTACCGTATTGAGAACCGTCTGAACTTGTTGTCGTATTAACGCATTTAATTTTTAATTCCATTCTTTTAATCTCCTAGTTTTAAAAATAACTATCTTGGATTTAAACCCTCTCGGATTTACTGCCGGACTACACCGGCTACGTTTTGGATTTTGCTTTACTAAGCATTTAATCCGCTACTTAGAATAATATTCAATTACAAGTTGTTCTTTCATATCAGGATCCAATTCTTCTCTTTCAGGGATTCTGTCGAAAGTAATTTTTAAAGCATCTTTATCAACTGTCATCCAAGCATAATTGCAAGGCATATCAATCATTTCTCCGACTGCTTTCATAAAACTTGCACTTTTTGCTTTGATAGTGATAACATCGCCTTGTTTTACGGAATATGAAGGAATATCAACTTTCTTTCCGTTAACAAGAACGTGACCATGATTTACAATTTGTCTTGCTTGTTTTCTTGTAATACCTAAACCTGCACGGAATAAAATATTATCAAGTCTTGATTCCAATAATTGCAAAAGAATAGTACCTGTAACGCCTTTTCTTCTTGCAGCTTCACGGTAATATTTTGCAAATTGTTTTTCACTTACCAAATATGTAAATCTGATTTTCTGCTTTTCAGCCAAATGTAATGCATATTCTGAAAGTTTCTTTCTTACTGCACCGTGTTGACCTGAAGCAGTTTGTCTCATTGATGAAGTTAATTTTCTGTTAGACAAATCATTAACTTTTTTGTTTCTAAATAATTTATTAGAAGGTCCTGTATATCTAGCCATTTTTTAATTTCTCCTTTTTCTTGTGGCAGGGCGTCTATGGTTTACGATTTGGCTGTTTCGCAAGCCCCTGCCGGTTGGTTTTCATTTTAATCTTGGATTATTGCTTCACGCTCCGCAGAAATTCGCTTTATTTTACTTCGTAAAACAGTCGCTCATTTTGCTTCGCGCAACTTCGCGCTGGGTTCGTGCTTCGCACTCACACGGCGCGCTACGCAAAATCCGCTATACTCTACGTTTCTTAGGTGGACGGCATCCGTTGTGCGGAATCGGGGTTACGTCTCTGATTAACGTAATTTCCAATCCTGCCTGTTGGATAGCTCTGATAGCTGTTTCTCTGCCTGAGCCCGGTCCTTTAATGTAAACTTCAACCTTTTTCATACCTTGGTCGATTGATTTTTTAGCTACTAATTCAGCTGCAGACTGTGCTGCGAACGGAGTACCTTTTCTGGCACCTTTAAATCCGCTTGCACCTGCTGTAGCCCAAGCAATAGCATTACCTTGAGTATCGGTAGAAGTTACGATTGTATTGTTGAAGGTTGATTGAATATGTACAATTCCCTGCAATACATTTTTCTTTTCTTTTTTCTTTGTTTTTACTGGTCTTGCCATTTTTGTTTCCTTTATGTTTGTACTTTATTAATTTATTTTGTCTTTTATTTACTTACCGGATTAACTCACTTCGTTCGTGTCATCCGTTCGTAAATACGTTTCTTGGAATATTGTTCAACCCTGCGCTGTCGTTAATTTTACTTCGGGTTTCTTCGAGTTTCGTTCGCTTCGCTCACTTCACTCTGCACAAAATCCGTTACATAGTTTTCTTTTTAGTAATTGCTAAACCTTTTTTGCCACGACGTGTTCTTGCATTAGTCTTAGTTCTTTGTCCGCGTGCAGGAAGGTTTCTCTTATGTCTCAAACCTCTGTATGAACCGATTTCCTGAAGACGTTTGATATTCATGGAAACTTCACGTCTCAAGTCACCTTCAATATGATAGTTTGATAATTCGTTACGAAGATTTTTAATATCTTCTTCTGTTAAATCGTCTGTTCTCAAATCAGGTGAAATACCTGTTGCTGCTAATATATTCTTAGCTCTTGTCGGTCCTATACCGTAAATGTAAGTTAATGCAACTTCCATTCTTTTGTTACGAGGTAAGTCTACGCCTACTAATCTTGCCATTTTTCTTTTTCTCCTTTTCTTGGCTTTTGGCGAACTTTAGAATTTATTTAATATAGCAAATGCCAAATTTAAAATTTCTGTTTTCGCCCTTTTTGTTAGATTTTTTTGGGTATGAGGGATAAATACTTCCTCACCACTTGCCGGTTATGTGCGCAGGTTCCACATTTTGGTTTGCGATAATCCTTGCACCGCACAACGCTGTAATTAGCCTTGTCTTTGTTTGTGTTTAGGGTTTTCGCAAATTACGGCAATTCTGCCTTTTCTTTTGATACATTTGCATTTGTCGCAAATTTTCTTTACTGATGATCTTACTTTCATTTTTGTTTTTCCTTTATATTTATTTATTCGTGAGATTCTATTTTAATCTGAATGTTATTCTGCCTCTTGATAAGTCATAAGGTGTCATTTCAACTTTAACGCGGTCACCCGGTAATATCCTTATGAAATTTTTTCTTATCTTCCCTGAAATATGAGCCAAAATTTCATGGTCATTTTCAAGTTTTACTCTGAACATTGCATTAGGCATGGATTCGATAATCGTGCCTTCTATTTCAATTACGTCTTTTGACATGTATTCCTCATTTTCGGCTTGTTTATAAGGCGCTTAAAACCCATATCTGATTGGGTTTCGCCCCACTTTTTATATGTGCACAATACACCCATCCGAGTGTCTTTTTTAATCATACTTGCAAAATATTTGAATGCAAGCGGTATTCTTGACTTTTCATGCAAATTATTTAGGGTTTTTATCTGTATGTTTATTTAAAAATACCATTCTTTCAATATATACTTGTCTGTCATAACATCAAGTTTATTAATAGTTTCCGACTTAATTGTAAATTTTTCTTAATATTTCTAATTATTTTATTTTTATAAAAACATATATGTATTTTTTAATAAAAAATAATAATGTTAACTTTTTTTACAATAATTTATTATTCTGAAAATATGGAGTTTGAAAATACTTTATTTATATATAAGAGAAGAGGAGTATTAGACATGTCCATGAAAATTGACGGTATAGAAGATGAAAATGATTTAAAAAGAGCTCAGGCAGCAGCACAGGCAGCCGGTACTTCGATAACTAACTATCAGGACTGGGCTAATGTAATGAAGGATTTGGAACTCGCAGGCGTAGAATCAACCGGTTCTTACGACGGCGACAAAGCATTGAGAGATCAAATAGAACAGCAAATCGATAAATTTTTGGAAGAAGCTCAGGAAGCTGAAAAAGCACAGCAGGCAAAAGAACAGACCCAACAGGTAAAAGAAACTTCCGAGTCTGACAGAGAACAGGAGATAAAAGCGAATTTGGCAAACGCAACCAGCTCAATGATTATGGCTGATTATATGAAATATTACCACCTTATGAGTTAACTTAGCCGATAATATTTAAGCACCCGCCGGCAACCCCGTTTTTTACAGCAATAGCGTCCTCGTTAAGAGGCATATTTTGCGCACGTTCTCCCCTGATAAATGATAAAAACGGATTTTTATTCAGGTTTTCAATGGTTTGTCCGAAAGTTTGGGGTTTAGCACCGGATATTGGATTTGTAACGGGAGCAGCCATAGTCCCGGAAGCCGGATACATTTTTTGTGTTTTTTGAATACCGTTTATTTTCTTCACATTTCCAAACAGAGATATGGATTTTTCAGGCAGCACAAAAGCTTTAAGCTGAGGAGACGGATTTGCCGCAGCTCTCATATCAGAAAACGGATTAGACATCGATGAACTGTCATAATATTTTCCAAAATATAAATTTATACCCATACCGCCCCTGTTAATAATTCCAAAATAACAATCCCTTATTAAAATTATAACTCTTTTTACAAGAATTTTAAAGCGAACAGCCCGAAAAATTTATATATATTAACAATATCCTTAAGATATTAATACGAGTTATAATATAAAAATCTTTTCATGGTATACTCTTATAATATGGAGGTAGGAGTATGCTTAGAGGACCTTTTTTAGACAGAAACTGGATGGGACAAAATCCTGATTATAACAGCGCAGATATAGTTATGCTCGGTTTGCCGTTTGACGGAACAGTATCATACAGACCGGGTTCAAGATTTGCACCCGAGCAAATCAGACTTGCAAGCTGGGGTTTGGAGGAATATTCCCCGAAATTTGACAAGTTTTTGGAAGACGTAAACTTCCACGATGCCGGAGATTTGGAGTTTCCGCTCGGCAATACATATAAAAGTCTTGATTTAATCCGCCGGAATGTTGAAGATATATACAAAGACGGGAAAATAGTATTCGGCATAGGCGGCGAACACCTTGTTACACTACCCGAAATTGAGGCTGTGGCTAAATTTCATAAAGATTTGGCTATCGTACATTTTGATGCACATACGGATTTAAGAGAAGAATACTTAGGGGAAGAAATGTCACATTCGGCAGTCATTCGCCACGCATCAAAAATTGTCGGAGCCGAAAATATTAAACAAATAGGTATCCGTTCAGGGATGAAAGAAGAATGGGAATTTATGAAAAAGCATAACACGTTAGCACATAAATACTCTGATTTAGATGCATTAAAAAATAAAAAGATATTTGTTACAGTAGATTTGGACGTATTGGATACTTCAATTATGCCCGGAACAGGTACTCCTGAAGTCGGAGGACTACAATTCAACGAATTGGTCGGATGGTTTGAGTACCTGAAAAACTTTGACATAGTCGGGGCTGATGTTGTAGAACTTGCACCGGATTATGATACATCAGGCGCATCAACCGCAGTTGCAACAAAGGTTATAAGAGAATTGTTAATGGTGATGTAAAAAATATTGTCAAATAAAGAAGGGATACTATGCTAAACATAAGAATACAGTTTTTAAAAGACGAAATCAACAAACACAACTACAATTACTATATTAACGATAATCCTACAATCAGCGATTACGAGTATGATAAACTGTTTGCGGAATTAAAACAGATAGAAGCAGAGCATCCCGAACTTATTACACCGGATAGTCCTACTCAGAGGGTTGGATCAGTCAGCGAAAAGTTTCTGCCATTTACCCATGTTCACAGACTTTACAGTCTGGATAATACATACAACTATGAAGATTTAAAAAAATGGTATGAGAAAATTACACAGGAATACGGCAATGAAATTGAACTTGTATGTGAGCTGAAAATAGACGGTCTGGCAATAGCTCTGACTTATGAAAACGGTATATTTACCCGTGGTGTAACCCGCGGTGACGGTATTACAGGAGAAGAAATCACCCAAAACCTGAAAACCATAAAGGCAATCCCTCTAAAACTTAAAGATAATGTTAATCTTGATGTCAGGGGCGAAATTTATATGCCTAAAAGCTCGTTTGAAAAGCTCAATGCGGAAAATCTTGAAAAAGGGGAGAAACTCTTTGCAAATCCCCGTAACGCAGCTGCCGGTTCTCTAAGGCAGTTAGACAGTACAATTACAGCAAAGAGGGACTTGTCAATGTTTACTTATACTCTGGTAAATGAAGGACTGACAAATCCTCCCAAAACGCATTATGACAGTATAATGTATATGAAAGAACAGGGATTTAAGGTTAATCCTAATATCAGACTTTGCAAAAATGCGGATGAAGCAATTGCATACTGTAAAGAATGGGAAAATAAACGGTTTGATTTAGATTATGCAACAGACGGAGTTGTAATTAAGGTAAACAAAATTGCAGTACAGGAGGATTTAGGTTTTACTTCCCGCGCGCCAAAATGGGCAACCGCATTCAAATTCCCGCCCGAAGAAATTTCGACTGTCGTTGAAAGCATTGAACTCGGAGTAGGGAAAACAGGTGCTATTACCCCTGTTGCAAACTTCAAACCCGTACAACTCGCAGGCAGTACGGTATCCCGTGCAACTTTACACAATTTTGATGAAATAAAACGTCTTGATATCAGAATCGGAGATACTGTTTTAATAAAAAAAGCTGCGGAAATTATCCCTAAAGTTATCAAAGTTGTAGATACTCCAAACCACGAGGAAAGACCAATTTACACTCCTCCTGAAGTTTGCCCGTCCTGCGGACATAAACTTGAAACTATAGAAGGCGAAGTAAATTTATATTGCACAAATCCTGACTGCGCAGGACAAATTAAAGCGAAGATAGAATTTTGGGCATCGAAAGACGCTATGGATATAGATTCTCTCGGACCTGCCGTTATTGAACAGCTTTATAATAAAAATATGGTAAAAAATCCCGCAGATTTGTATAAACTGACGGTTGAAGATTTTATGAAGCTGGATTTGGTACAGGAAAAATCTGCAACAAACCTTTATAATGCAATTCAGCAGAGTAAAAACCGCCCGTTAAAGAGGTTCATTACTGCTTTGAATATTAAAAACATAGGTAAAGAAACTGCGGATATTTTATCAAGAGCATTCGGGACTTTAGAAAATCTGCAGGCTGCCGATTTTGAGAAACTTAAAGAGCTGAACGGCATCGGGGAACTAACTGCAAAAGATATTGAAAAATATTTTCAAAACCCGAGAAATAAACAACTGTTAGAAGAACTAAAATCTCTCGGAGTTAATCCCGAACCGGCAGAACAGGCAAAATCCTCCAAATTACAGGGGAAAACCTTTGTACTTACCGGAACATTACAAAACATGACAAGAAACGAAGCAAGTGATATAATAAAATTACATGGAGGTCAAACATCATCCTCCGTATCAAAAAATACATCGTATGTACTTGCCGGAGAAAACGCCGGTTCAAAATTAACAAAAGCTGAAACATTAGGTATCAAAATATTGACAGAAAATGATTTTCTTGAAATGATAAAGGAAGAATAGTAAGAGGTTAAATAATGAAAAAAGGCCCTAAAGTAATTCAAATTTGCGGAATGAGAGGAATTATCCTTACAGCATTTATTGCGGTTTGTCTGTTTGCGGGATTTGTAATATTTCCGGCAAAAGTTGCGGCATATTTATGGAATTATGTAGGTGCAAATTATATTGCATTACCTCATATTAATCTTATACAGGGCGGGTTATTATGGGTTATGACCGCTCTTGCGGTATATTTGATTAACAACAAATCTTTTGCAATATCTTTCGGAAGTCCTATGGAATTAAGCGACGAAGAAATGCGTGTTCTTATGGACAGAATAAGAATGCAGAAACAGGCCCAAAAACTTAATGCAATGATATTAAAATCAAACGATATAAAAATCATAAACAAAGATATCGAAATCAAAAAAGAAACTTCTGCAGATAATCAGGATTCTGCGGGTAATATCAACGAGAAAAAATTATAGTGTAAAGGAGTATTGAATATGAAAGATTTTTGGCAGCTGCAATTGTTGCAGGTATGTTTGTATCAGGATACGGTTTGACATCAATGGCAGCAGATAATAACACCCCCGAAAGAGGAACTCTTTCCGTCAGCACATCAGCCAATGCGGAAGTATCACCTGATGTTGTAGAAATAAATATTGCGGTAAAAACTAAAGATCCTAAGTCACTACAAAAAGCATCTACCGATAATAAATTAATTTCAGACAACGTATATAATGCAATAAAAGCAATGATTAACTCCGCAAATGGTGATTACATCAAAACTGCAGACTATAACGCAAGACCTGTATATACATATACAAACAATAATAAAAAAGTGCTTGATAAATATGAAGTTTCAAACAGTATAATTGTTCACACAAAAAATATTGATCAGGTAGGAAAAATTATTGATAAAGCAATTTCATTGGGCGCAACAGACGTAAATGATTTAAAATTCTCTGTATCGGGATATGAAAAGCAATGCAACGAGCTGCTTACAACTGCTTCAAACAAAGCAAAGACAAGAGCAGACGTAGCGGCAAAGGCTTCCGGCACATATATTACAGGGGTTAAGCATATGAACATAAGCTGCTCGGAAAATTCTTCCAACAGAGTACAATATCGTTATATGGCAAATAAAGCGATGGCTTTGGGTGCATCTGCAGACTCGGTAGTAGAAGAAGCTGCAACTCCAATTCAGGGCGGTATCATTAAAATTTATGCTAACCTGAATGCTGAATATTTTATTAAGTAAGGTTTAGAAAAGAGAAACAGGTAAGGTGTGTTCAACAACACACCTTATTTGTTTGTAAATTATAATATCTAACTTTACATATTATTGTTTACGGACTTCCTTTGTTATAAAATTTTGCTATGGAAATTTCGGAAGCTAAAAAGATATGGGCTGAAGTCAAGGCAGAATTAAGAACAATATTGCCTGACCATGCCTTTTACCCTTGGGTAAATGCAATGGAAACTACGGGATGCGAAGACAACAAATTTCGTCTTATTACTGTTCATGCCATGGCTCCCCAAATTATACGTTCAAACTATTATCAAAAATTTATTAATGCATTCAAGAAAATTACAGACAAAGATTACGATTTCGGGATTTTTTATGACGACGAATTTGCCAAACAATACGAAAAAGCAAAGAAAAAAGAAAGTTCAAAACCTAAGTCACTCAATACTTCTGAAGAAGAACAGGAAAATATCTTAAAAGAGAACCTCGCCAAAATGCAGAGTTCTAACCTGAATCTGAAATATAAATTTGAGAATTTTGTCGTAGGAGATAACAGTGAATTTACATACGCATTAGCTCAAAATGTAGCAAAAAAACCTGCCCAAAAATATAATCCGTTATTTATATACGGAGCTTCCGGTCTGGGAAAAACCCATATTATGCAGGCTATAGGACAATATATTCTTTTTAATACAAAACTCAAGGTCAAATAT
Source organism: bacterium (assembly GCA_017542305.1). GTDB lineage: Bacteria > Cyanobacteriota > Vampirovibrionia > Gastranaerophilales > Gastranaerophilaceae > UBA1221. The sequence continues at coordinate 23,199 of JAFXXK010000001.1, read as the reverse complement.
ATTAAAACAGAAGAATATGTCAATGAGCTTATAAAATCTATTCAGGAGGTTTCTAACAAAAACAATGTAATGGAAACTTTCCGTCAAAAATACAGAAGTGTTGACGTGCTTCTGATTGATGATATTCAATTTATTGAATCCAAAAAAAGAACAATGGATGAAATTTTCCACACATTTGACCACCTGTTGGAAAAAAACAAACAGGTTGTAATAACTTCCGACAGACTTCCTGCGGACATTCCGGGGCTGCCCGCAAGACTGCAGACCAGATTTGAAAAGGGTGTTATGACTGAAATAACACCCCCTGATTTTGAAACCCGAGTCGCAATATTAAAAAAACTTGCCGAACAGGAAAATATTAATGCGAATTTTGACGTTTTTGAATACATTGCAAACAGTTTTGTAAACAATGTCAGAGAACTGGAAGGGGCATTCAATAAAGTCAGGGCATATTGCGACATATATCAAAAAGAACTTACATTAGAGCTTGCTCAGAAAGTTTTAGGCAATGATGTCAAGAAAAAAGAAATTACACTGGCTAAAATTGCTCAAGATACTGCACAATATTACGGAGTAACGGTTGATGATTTCAAAGGTCCGTCAAGAAGCCAAAGAATATCAAATGCAAGACAAGTTGCAGTATACTTATCCAGAGAGATAACAGGTGCAAGCTTTGAACAAATTGCGGAATTTTTTAACAAAAAACATCCGACAATGGTATATTCATATGAGAAAGTTAAAAAAGAGGCTGCTCTTGACAATCCGATAACGGATGATATCAAAAAATTAAAGAGAGAAATAAAGGGATAATAATGTACGATTATATAAAAGGCTTACAGGCAGGAAAATCAAATACCGCAAAAGGTTGTTATGTGACAGTAGAAGCTTTCGGTATAGGATATTTATGCGAAATTACTCCAAGAGATTATAACTCCATCAGTGACGGAGAAATAAAAATTTATACCGTATTAATTCACAGAGAAGATAAAATGAGTTTATGCGGATTTTTGCATAAAGAGGACAGAGATATTTTCAATATACTCACATCTGTTTCCGGAGTCGGGAGCAAAATGGCTCTGACACTTTTAGATGAGTTTGAATCTTCAGAACTTATCGGGTTTGTTATTGAGGGGAACTACAAAGAACTTACACGGGCAAAAGGTGTAGGTCCTAAATTAGCCCAAAAAATTATACTCGAACTGAAAGATAAATTAATGAGCTTCAAGGAATCCGAACCTATAGTAATTGAAACAACAAAAGCACAAAATAATCAGTCAATGGAAGATGCTCAGTCCGTACTTATTTCACTGGGATATGAAAGAGATGAGATTAAATCAGCCATGTCAAAAGCCGTCGCAATACTGAATGCAAATGCATCTGCGGAAGACATTTTGAAAAGCACTCTGCAAATTCTTTCTATGTAAAAGGTTTCTATGGAATATATAAATTTTTACGATTCGCCGATAGGACAAATTACACTTACTGCAGATGAAAAAGGTCTGACGGGTATGTGGTTTGAAACCGGCAAACATTGTCCTGACGAATCCTGTTATATGAAAAATACCACACCCGTAATTGAAGAAACAAAACGCTGGCTTGATATATATTTTTCAGGGGAAAATCCTGATTTTATACCAAAACTTAATCCGAAAGGAACAAATTTTCAGCTTGAAGTTTGGGAAATATTACAAAAAATACCTTACGGCAAAACTACGACCTACAATAATATAGCCCATAAAATAGCAAAACAACACGGTATCAAGAAAATGTCCGCTCAGGCTGTCGGGGGAGCAGTCGGACACAACAAAATCCCCATTATTATACCCTGCCACAGAGTAATCGGAAGCAATGGGAATTTGACGGGTTATGCGGCAGGACTTCAATTAAAAGAAGCCTTGCTTAAACTTGAAAAATCCGATTATTTTGAAACTTAGGATAAATGTTTCTCCTGAGCATTTCGGGAATTCTTACGGTTTTTTATTAAATTGTATGCAGTAATAGCAGCGGCATACCGCCCCAAATAACAACCATTGATATTTTCGTATGTGTTCACATTAAAATATTAAATAAAAATTTTTACTACTACTTAATATTTTTATTTAATTCTTATGCTATAATTAACAATATAAAAAGGGATAAGTTATTTAAGGAGAAGTTTAATGAAAAAATTTATATTACTATGTTTTGTTATGTTGACTATGACCTCATTACAGGCAAACGCTTTTGACTGGGGCAGCTTTTTCAGAGGAATTTTCAGCATACCTGCACCTGTATCGGAAATAGAAAAATCCTCTGCTCAGGAATTGGAAACTTATAAAAATGAAGTTGAAAGTTCATTAACAGATATAGCTAATAAGGAAGCTCTGCTTGATAATCCGACACAGGAAACATTTCTTGCTATCGTATCAATGATTTCTCCGGCTAATGATACACAAACGATTAAATCCAAATTGCAGTCAATAAAAGCTGACAACAGCTTAACATATCAGGAAAAATACGATGCCGTAAATGATGTAATGACTGAATACAGGACAAAACTTACAAATAGCAGTCTTGCAACGGTAGTAACAATGAAAGCATTTTCTGAAGCAAATAAAACAAAACTTTCAAATAATATTAAAATGCTGGCAGACAACGGACAAAAATATGTAGAACTCGGCAGAGATAGTATTAAAACTCTGGACAATTTCAACAGTCAGGTAAAAAAAGATGACGATACAGCAGAAACGGTTAATGAAATAAATAATGTCACCGGCAGACTGTCGAACAAAGCTACAGCTACGGTTTATCTTGCAAACCAACTTAAAACTATGGCAAAAATAGCAGGAATTAAACTCTAAAGGACAAAAAATGCCGCAACGACTTCCAGAATACCTAAAAAGACCGATAATAAACACCGAAACAACAAAGAATGTACGAAACATCTTAAAAAACAGATGTCTGAATACGGTTTGTGAAAATGCGCGCTGCCCGAATAAAAATGAATGTTATACAAAAAATACGGCAACATTTTTGATTATGGGAAACGTATGTACCCGAAATTGCAGATATTGCAATATCTCCTGTGAACGTCCCCAACCGCTTGATGATAAAGAACCGTTGCATATAGCGGAAGCCGTACGGGATTTAGGGCTAAAATATGCGGTTATAACTTCCGTTACCCGTGATGATTTACCTGACGGAGGCGCCGGGCATTTCAAAAAATGTATTGAGGAAATCAGAAAACTAACTCCACAAACCAAAATAGAAATCTTAACCCCTGATTTTAAAGGGAATGCTAATGCCCTGACTACAATTATTTTGGCTAATCCTGATGTGTTTAATCATAACATTGAAACAGTCCGTGCAGTATTTAAGACAGCACGTCCGCAAGGCGATTATGAGTGTTCACTAAATGTTTTAAAATATATAAAAATGAACAGTAATATCCCGACAAAATCCGGACTTATGGTCGGGTTAGGTGAAACATTTGAACAAATCGAAGAAACACTCACTGATTTGAAACATGCCGGCTGCGATATAGTTACCATAGGTCAATATATTCAACCGTCAAAACAACATCTTGAAGTATCAAAATATTATACCCCTGAAGAATTTGAACAACTGCAAAAATTGGCACAAAAAGTCGGCATAAAACACTACCAAATAAACCCGCTTGTCAGAAGCTCATATCGTGCCGCAGATATATTTGACTAATTACTCGGAAATTTTTGATGAAAATTCGGCAACAATACGGGCAATATCGCAGCCACCTATAGAAGCTTCCAATATAAGCCCTGCCTGAATAAACATTGTTTCGGCAAATTCCATATTGTCAACATCAACAATTTCAAATTCTATAAAATCGGACCCGACATATTTAAGTTTACCGTATTCTCCGCCGGTTGCCCATCTTATAAACATGAATTGGTTTTCGTACTCTTTTAATTTCTCTGTTAATTTCATATAACCTCGCCCTATACTAATATTTTAATAAATTCACATGATAAGTCAAGATTTTAATTATTTGAGTTTTGAAATAACAAAATCCAAAGCACCCTGCTGCGCCTCAAAAACAGTTTTGCAGTCTTCACAAGCCTTATTATAAAACTCTTTATCAGAAAGCAGCTTATCCTGATATTCTTCAAACTCTTTCGGGGTATTAACTATTTGTCCCGCATCGGTTTTATTTAAAATCCAATAGATATCTTTAAAATTATGAATAGACGGTCCCGTAATGGTAGGTTTGTCAAAAACAGAAGCTTCAAGAGGGTTATGTCCGCCTGTCTTGTTAAAACTACCGCCGATAAAAGCAAAATAGCATATCGAATACATTTTGCCTAATTCACCCAACGTATCAAGCAAAATTATATCGTAATCCGTAAATTTATCATCTTTTGAGCGTAACCCGTATTCAAGTCCCATATTTTTTATTAACACTTCAATATCAGGAACACGTTTCGGGTGGCGTGAAGCAAGAAGCAATTTAATATCAGGATGTTTTGCTTTTAAATTTTTGAATGCTTCAAGAACAATTTCATCTTCTCCTGCGTGGGTGCTGCCTGCAATTATTACCCTAAAACCGTCTTGCCCCATCTGAATATCAGCATCTTTTCTTTTTACATCAAATTTCAGGTTACCCATAAGTTCAACTTTATTCTCATCAGCACCAACTTTGATATATTTTTCTCTGTCCTCATTGCTTTGAGTATAAATTGCCGCAAAACTTTTAAATACGGTCTTAAAGAAAAATCTCACTTTCATATATGAATTAAAAGTTGAATCGGAAATTCTGCCGTTTATAATTGAAACGGGAATATTTCTTTTACAGCATGCATAAGCAAAATAAGGCCATATCTCAGTTTCGGCAATTAAGACTGTTTTAGGCTGTAATCTGTTTAAAAACCCGTTTACGCAAAACGGAATATCAAACGGGAAATAAGTTATAAAATCTGCAATTCCCTCGTATTTTTTATGCGCAATTTCCTGCCCCGTAAGAGTACCTGTAGTAACGACAAGCTTCTTTTCGGGGAATGTTTCCTTAATTTTTTTTGCCAAATTTTCCAATGCAATAACTTCTCCAACGGAAACACCATGTAGCATAATAATATCTTCATTCTTATTAAATGGTGAATTTATAAAACCGAACTTTTCCTTTAAACCCGCGTTTGGCTTACCGATACATTTACGAATCCCAAACACAAACGGCATTGCAAGAATAAATATTATTGTTGATAAAATTCCGTATAAAAACATACAATTATTATATAATAAAAATCTTATTCGGCACAAATATTTCTTGTCTGCCAAAGATAAATTTTACCGTCTTTTATTCCGCCCTCAATATCCTGCGGATGTCCGAAATGTTTTTCAATATCAACTCCTGCCTGTGACAAATACTTTATAATTTTACCAAATTCTTCCCAATTATTACTGATATAATCCTTTGACTCACCAAGTTCAACTAAATTATAGTTATCATCAAGAGTAACTTCTCTTGGTGCAGCTCCGATTGTTTCAAGATTTAATTCTTCAGTATTCCTGTCAAAACTTATTCGGTACGGACAATATTTATTATCCTGAAATCCGTAGATTTCCCCGTTTGAATTTTTGTTTACATCATCAATAAGTTCTATTCTTAATTTACCGTCATCATCTTTTGTGTACATTGTGAAAAAGTAATTTGGGCGGATAAGTTTTTGTATGATAACAGACGGCTGAACTTCTTCATCTTTAATTCCTGCTTCCTGCCTTATATTTCGGGCAAAATCAGTATTTTTTGAATCTGCAACGCATAGTATTCCCTCAACTATATTATGAGGCAAACATGACCATAATGCAGTAGATACATAATTCCCAGGAGCAGAAAAATCCGGTAAATCTTCACAGTTGAAATCGGAACGTGCAATGACAGTAGCTATTTTATTTTTATCCATATCCCTTGTTAATTCATCAAGAGGCTCAGGTAATTTTGCTTCCCAGTTGTCCAAATATTCAAAAAGTTTTTCATCAGATGACCTTATTTCATTTACCATATTCCATGGAATTACAACAAAATCAGGTACGGTAATATCAGAATAACCGTTATTATTTAAAAATTCTCTTAATCGTTTCTGATTATATGCTTTTGCCCCTGAATTTTTTGAGGTAATTTCATCATAAGACAGAACGTGGTCTGATTTTTCCAGGACAGGAACTTTTACATAGTTTTTATTCTGCTTATATATTTCAACATCTTCTCCGACAGATTCATACATATTAATTCTGGACTTACTTGTATCAAAAATTACATTTTTGCCTATGAGGTCAGAAAACTTTTTCACATCATTTATAAAACCAATTGCTCCGACTTTTGAAGCCAAAATCTGAAAATCATGTTTATATACCGAATAATTATCTGACACCAAAATTATACCCTGAGGCGGGTTTTGTGATATACTGTCAAAATCGTTTATATTACTGGAATCCTCTCTTTTTTCATCAAGACAATTTCTGTCAAGAAGTGCTATATACGGCTGTTTTGCATTCCGGAAATCTCTGTCGACAAGCATCCCTTTAACTTTACCTCGTTTTGCAACGGCTTCCAAAGGCTGATGTCTGTCTATTTTATCAAACTTCATTCCGTAACTGCGTAACAAATCAATATCAATCGGATTCAATTCTTCATTAGGCTCGGCTTGAACTTCAACCTGCTCAGGCTTATAAAGCAAATACGGATCAAATTTGTACTGCGCATTAAAACTGAGATTATTTTTTATTATAGGATATATTCTCATATACAAATTAAAACCTGAAAATTTTGCGTTTTGCTAATTAGATTTAACGGTTTCCTGCTGAACATTTGTCTGCTTTTTAGATTTTTTAGGATGTTTTTTCTGCTGAGCATATTCAGCCTGAGAAATAGGAACTCCAAAAGGTCTTAAATCCGGTTTTTTAGTATTTTTTTGTTCTAATTTTTTTAAGTCTGCTCTTTTTAGTTTTCTTATCATGTTGTATTTTGATTTTTGCGCAGAAGTTAAAATCTTTTTAAATTCTTTGTCATACTTATTTGAAATAGATTTAATTTCTTTTCTTGCCGAATTTACTTCTTTCTGAGCAGCATTAATTGTTTTTGTGTCAGCAGATTTTGTGGTTTCCAAATCTTTTAATTTTTTTCTGCTTAAACATAAATTTTTCAATTCGGGTTCTAATGCTTCATATCTCTTTTTTTCAATTTCGTCTTTTTTCTGAATTTGTTCAGGCGTTAAATTTAAAGCATTATATATGGTATTTCTTTCCGCTTTAATTTTTTCCACCAATTGTGATGAAAAATCACCTTGAACTATCGCAGCAGTTGTAACTTCTGTTTCAATAGAAATTTCTTCCTCAGCATATACGGAAGGACAAAAAGCTATTAATATTCCTGATATAATTAACAATAAGGCTCTTTTCATTAACTCTCCTTAAATCGAAAATGTAAATCCGTAAACCAATTATCTCATGTAAATATAAAAATACAAGATTCACTCAAAAAGATGATTGATTTTTGATTAAACAACATTAAAATACAGGTATGAAGAAGTCGGCTTTAATAATAGTGATGATGTTGTTGTGCGGTGCACTGCAAGTCAATGCAAATCCCGTAGATTACGAGCAAATCTACAGGGATCTTGAGTCCCCAAAGGTCAAATATATCCACGATATTGACCCGGGAGAATACTATGACACTCAAAATTCAACATGGTCACCATACCCTCTGTTCAGACTTACGAGTCCTCTATATTTTAAGGACATAACAATTGAACCCGGATATTATCTTCTCACTCCGAGAGAATACAAAGGTGACTGGTATATGTTGTTTAAAGAAGCAGGGAAAATCAGATATATTATTCCTGTTTATGACAGAGAAGTTGTACCCCTGACATTTTATGATGACAATTTGCCCCAGCCAAAACTTGCACCGACACAAAAAATGCACCTCAAAATGCTTGAATTTATGGGAAAACATTTTGATAGTGCAAAAAGGAAACCAACTCCAAACACCTACCTTGAGGTAACAGATTTGGACAACAATTTTGTATCAATAGTAATTTATTGGGGCGATTACAGATACTACACAATTTTCAGAACTATCATGCTGTAATCATTACCATTACTAATGTAACGGAATTGTCATATATATATTTCCGGTTTAAAGTTTTTCTCTGATTTAACCGATAAATATTCTGAAGGTTTTTCAGGAGAAAAAATGGGCGAATATTCATATTTTGATAATAATAAAAGAGTTGATAGTACAAGTTTGAACAATAATACCGATTTTTCAGGACAGCCCGGAGAAACCGAATATCTCAATACTGTATTCTCAAATCCGGGTGCAATAAAGCCCTCTAATATTGTGAAAAATCTTACTTTTGCTATGAGTGCAACTTTGGCGGCAGAAACAAAAGAAAACTTTATCAACAGTTATTTGAATTTTATAACATTCGATAATGTAAAAGAAGTTCTCAAGGGTTTCAAAGAAACGTACGGCAACAGATCATTTTTGTCGGTAATTATGAAAAGCAGGGATCTTGATATTGATGTCCGTATTCGTCTTGCTAAACGGATATTTGAAGTTTATTACAACAGACTGCGGGAATTAGGTATTAATCCTGCGGATTTTGAGAACAAAATAAATAAAGAATTTAATGCTCAAAAAAGTTCATGGCTTCCTGCCAACGCAGATGATTTAGATGTTTATCTTGAAAAAATCACTAAAAAATGTGAAACGCTGGAAAAATTTGATGAAAACGCACCAAACGGGAAAATAGACCAAAATTTCGGTCAGGGTGCAGCCGGCGACTGCTGGCTTATTGCCGCAATTAAAGGTATTGCTAAAACTCCTAAAGGCAAAGAACTCCTGAATAATTCAATAAAAGCAAATCCTGACGGAAGTATAACCGTAACATTAAAGGGAGTAAACAAAACATACAGAATTTCAAAACAAGAATTAGAAAAAGGCAAAAGCAAATACAGCTACGGAGATCCGGATGTCAGGGCAATAGAAATAGCTATTGAAAAATATATTAAGGATTCAAATATTCTCGGAATCGGGAACCCGTCAAATAACTTCAAGAGTGATACTGAAGGAAATACCTCATCATTAGCTTTTTATCTGTTAACTGGAAAAGGGGATATGTCTATCCCTGAAAGAATGGTACGATTACCAATTGACTGTTGGTTTAGCGATGAGCAAATAGACAACTTTAATAAACCCAACCATGTTGCCATTGTAGCAGCAGCATTCAAAGATCCTGTAGAAGTACCGGGCGGGATATTGTTATCACACCACGCTTATACGGTAGCACGTTCTGATGCCAATAACGTTTATCTTATAAATCCATGGGATACATCAAAAGAATTTGCAGTCAGCAGAAGACTGTTTAAAGAATTTTTCAATCAGATTGACGAATTTGATTTATAAAAATAACGGCAGAATAAATATTCCGCCGCTCTTTTCTTTTATTTTTATTTAATCATATTATGTATCAATATTTGTTGCATAAACCGCATTGGCTTCAATGAAGTTACGGCGCGGATCAACTTTGTCACCCATCAAAATATCGAACAACTGGTCACAAAGCATTGCATCTTCAATACCAACTTTCAGCAAGGTTCTTGTTGCAGGATCCATTGTTGTTTCCCAAAGCTGTTGAGGCATCATTTCACCTAACCCTTTGAAACGTTGGATAGTCATACCCTTCTGACCTCTTTCGTCGATAATTTTCTGCAATTTTTCGAACGAATGAATTTCATACTGTTCGGTATCTGTTTCAAGCAACAATCCGTCAGATTCTTCAATCAGATAATCTCTGATAAGAGGATAAGCTGTTTTTAATCTCTTATACTCTGAACTCTTAATAATGTTTTGGTTAAGAATTACATGCTCCTCTTCGTTCGTATTAATCTGAATTGAATATTTTGAATTTTCAGGATTATATTTCAGAGAAACAGCATAGTTTGCAGCTTCTGAGATGTTGTAGTTCTTTGCGTGATCCTGTAAATAATTATTCAGATATTCAACTATTTTACTCATTTTAGCCTGATCATCAAAATCTTCGGGAGTAATATTTGAACGAACAAGTCCTCTTAATACAACTGCCGGATACAAATTCAAAATCGGGTTGTTGTATGAATTGTAGAAAGTTGACATATTTCTGATAAGTTCAAGCAAATCATCACCTGATTTTACATTTGATTTTTTCTTATCGGACAGGCTCAAAGATTTGATACCGCGTTCTTTCAGCATCTTATCCAAAGCGTGTTCGTTGTATAAGTATTCGGTATTTTTACCGATAGTAACTTTGAACAACGGCGGCTGAGCGATATAAACATGCCCGTTTTCTATCAGAGGTTTAGCGTATCTGAAGAAGAATGTTAACAGCAACGTTCTGATGTGTGCACCGTCAACATCCGCATCGGTCATAATAATAATTTTGTGATAACGAAGTTTTTCGATATTAATTTCATCTTCGTTACGGCTGATATTTATACCGAAAGCCTGTACCATTGACTGAATTTCGTTATTTGCATAAATCTTATCAAGTCTTGCTTTTTCAACGTTAAGGATTTTACCTCTCAACGGCAAAATAGCCTGAAACATTCTGTTTCTGCCCTGTTTTGCAGAACCGCCCGCAGAATCACCCTCAACTATATATATTTCGCATTTTTCCGGTTCTCTGTTTGAACAATCGGCAAGTTTACCGGGTAACGTTGAATTTTCAAGAACAGATTTTCTTCTTGTCAGTTCTCTTGCTTTTCTTGCAGCTTCTCTTGCTCTTTGAGCCTGCAAGGTTTTTTCTAAAATTGTTCTTGCGATTTTCGGGTTAAACTCCAACCATTCCTGCAATTTTTCCCTTACGGCATCCTGAACTGCGCCCAAAGCTTCCTGAGAACCCAATTTTTCTTTTGTCTGACCTTCAAATTCCGGATTAGGGATTTTAACCGAAACGATAGCGGTTAAACCTTCTCTTACGTCTTCTCCGGAAAGGTTTTGATCGGAATCTTTCAGTATATTATTTTTTCTTGCGTAATCGTTAAATACACGGGTAATTGAGTTTCTGAACCCTGTTAAGTGAGTTCCGCCCGAGTGGGTATTGATGTTGTTAGCAAAAGATAAAACGCTTTCGTTATAAGCATCTGTATATTGCATAGCAACTTCAACCTGCATATCCCCGACAACCTTGTCAATATAAATAGGTTTGTCATGGAGAACACTTTTGTTCTGGTTAAGAAATTCAACATAACTTCCGATACCGCCGACATAGTGGAAGACTTCTTCCGAACCGGTTGCTTCAACATGGAAAATTATTTTCAAACCTTTGTTTAAGAAAGCCATTTCTCTTAAACGGTTTGCAATAACATCGCAGTCAACTACAGTTGTTTCTGTGAAGATTTCAGGGTCTGGCCAGAAAGTAGTTTTAGTACCTGTTTTATCTGTAGCAGCACCTTTTTCAACAGGAGTCATGGGTTCACCTCTCATATATTCCTGTTTCCAAACGTAGCCCTGACGGGAAACCTCTACCATATATTTTTCCGACAAAGCGTTTACAACTGACGCACCTACACCGTGTAATCCGCCGGATACCTTATAACCGCCGTCACCGAATTTCCCGCCTGCGTGGAGTACGGTATGAACGATTTCCAATGCTGATTTGCCGGAATCCTGTTTAATATCAACAGGAATACCACGTCCGTTATCTTCAACGGTAATACTGTTATCTTTATGTATGGTTACATGAATATCCGTACAAAAACCTGCCAGAGATTCGTCAATAGAGTTGTCTACAATTTCGTATATACAATGGTGCAAACCTCTTTGAGAAGTTGAACCGATATACATACCGGGTCTCATTCTGACAGCTTCCAACCCTTCCAATACACGGATATTCTCCGCACTATATTCCGCAGAAGTTTTTGTCTCAATTGATTCATCATTATCGGGTAAATCAACCACTTCTATATGTTCATTCACAGGTTTTTCATTTACTGTAACAGCTTCCTGTGTTGTTGTTTCTTGTATTTCTGACATGTATTTCTCCCCTAATACTTAATTTTATTGTAATTATAGCATAAACAGATTATTTTTGCAAAAAATTTTATCGGATATTAAGGGAAAGTTAAATAATACAAAAAAGCTGTGTTCATCAGGAACACAGCTTTTCTACTATACGGAATTTATTAATTACCGTAAACAACCAATTTTTTTGTACCATAAACTACAATATATTTCTTTTCCCAGTCAGCTGCGGTAACTTTAGAAATTCTGCCGTTTTTCATAGCAGCTCTTATTGAGCAGTCGCCCCAGTTTACAATACCTAACACGGTTTTGCAGGAAGCTTCTCCGCGTCTTGAACCAAGCATTGCACCCGGAATTGAATAACCCTGAGCTTCTTTTGTACCGTCATAAATTGCCAAACCCCAAGGTTCAACAGCCTGTGCCTGCGGTATTGCAGCAAAACCCATTGCTATAAATGCAAATAATACTAATAATTTTTTCATATAACCCTCCTTTAATTCCTAACGTTTTTAGTATAGTAACAACATACAAATTAATCAACCAAAATTTTACATAATATAAAATCTCAGATATACATGCTATAATAAGATAAAAAGGAGAGTTTGATGATAAACGAAAAGCCAAGATATTCAAGAGTTTCCGACATATTGGATCTTGCAATTTTCATGTCCTCAAAATTACAGGGGGTTACAATTTCGGAAATAGCCGAACGATATAATGTTTCAAGAAGAACCGCCGAGAGAATGCGTGACAGCTTGATATGCATATTCCCTCAGGTTGACGAAATTGAAACTGACGATAATCAAAAACACTGGGGATTTATAAATTACTCAATATCACAGCTTGTAAACTTTACACCGAAAGAGCTAGCAAACATTGAACAACTCCAGAGAAGAACAACTAACCATGAGATGAAAGAAGAACTAAGCAAAACTCTTGAAAAGCTGAAAACCATTAACCGCAAAAACATGACATCAATTGAAAATAATATTGAACTATTTATGCAAACAGAAGGTTATGCCGTAAGACAAATGCCTCAGTATAAAATAAATATTCAGACAATCGATATTATCAGAAACGCTCTCCAACAGTCAAAAATGGTAGAAGGGATTTATCACGACAAGAAACGTTTAATAGAGCCGCTCGGAATGATTTACGGCGAAAAAATATACCTTGTCGCAAGAGAAAAAGCCAAGGGTGACGGCATATACAATTATCTTCTGCATAAATTCAGCGACTTGAAACTTACAGACAAAACCTTTGATAAAGGTGATTTTAACTTACAAGAATATACAAACCAGTCATTCGGAGTTTACCATGGAGAAATTCTTGATGTGAAGCTTTCTTTCGCTCCGGAAATCGCAAAAGAGGCAAAAGAGTTTAACTTCCACCCGACACAAAAAATGAAAGAAGAAAAAGACGGAAGTTTAACAGTTACCTTTAAAGCAAGCGGAAACAAAGAAATTATATGGCATGTATTCAGATGGGGTGCTGGCTGCAAAATCATCGCTCCTAAATCTCTGAAAGACGAATATAAAAAATATCTGGCTGACAATTTAGGAAATTATTAAATTTCTAGGCACACTTCACCCGACAGAAAAAGAACGTGCGGAAATAAACAGCATGGAAGCAACAACGGCTGCAACGTTGGTTAATGCGGGTGTATTATCACCGGAAGAAGTAAGGGATAAATTAATCAAAGACCCCGACAGCGGGTTTAATGATATAACCGACGAACTACCGGAAGATGACGAGCCGTTTAATTTTGGTGACGAACACTCCGACAATGGGGGTAGCGAAAATCCGCAAGACCCTTTTTCAATGGATGAAGATTGGAAAGAATCAGACCACCCGAGAAAAGAAAACGGCGAGTTTACAAACGGTAGTAACAGTTCTTCAAGCAAAAATAAGCCGTCAGAACGGCATAACAGAGTAAGAAACAGACAACGTAAGCCACTCAATATGAGTAATACCGAAAAAGCGGTTTTGCGTGATGCTGTTGCTCGTAATCAATTCAATGACGAAGAAAAAGAAAGCGGTTATGCTACAAGATATACAAGCCAATATTCATACCTTGTAAAGATTGATAATGCTGACCTTTTGAGTTATACTCCAATAAGCAGGAGCAAAATACAATGACAAAAGAAGAACATTTAAAATCATTACTTGATAATATTTTTACTACAAAACAAATTGTTACAGATATTCTCGCAGTTTTAAAAACCGACAAACATAGACAGATATTAATAGAAGAATTAGAAAACGGTTTAAAAGACAAAGGTGTAATTATGCTAATGTCTTTTGACATCGCCAACGGTTTAGAGGTATAAAATGCAACTTGATGTTAGACTTTTAAGAAAAATCTTAAATACAATTCAAGAAAAAGACAGTCATTATACTTCTGTTAAAAATATCCTTGAAGACGTCAAAACGGATTATGAAGAAATAGACAAAGAAACATTTAAAGATTTGTTTTATGGGCATTTGTTACTTTTAAAAGACAATAAAGTTATTGAAGAAGTTTCAAATACTCTAAACCTTGGACTAGGATATAACATTAATGGTCAAATGATAACTAATCCTTGTTTTATTCGTCTTACATCTTCCGGCTACGATTACTTAAAGATGTTAAATAAAAACGGCTTTATTGACAAAATTAAAAATCTTACTTTAACCGAGGGGTTAAAAATAGGTGAATTTTTAATTGTAGAATATGCAAAGCAAAAATTTTCAACCCTTTTGTAAAGAAACATGAAACAACGCAACATAATCAAAGGCAAGCCGCTAAACTTCAATGTCGGCTTGCAAAAGTGGTATGTAAAAGAACTTGTTAAACTTGTCGATGATTTGACAACTAATTGCGTATAAAATCTTAACAACAATACCGACATGCTTGACAAACACCCATGCTTGAAGTCTAATGAAAGGGTACACTGCCGAAATTTATGTATATAAATAGCGGTGTATAATCGGCAAAGCAAGGACGTAAGGGCTTGCTGAACAGTTCGGAGCTTGAAAAAGCATAACCCGCCGAAATTTTCAGCACAATGTCAATAGTCCCGTTATAGTCAGAATGCGTAAGGGTTTTGGATTATAATCTTTGCCAACGTAGAACTTAATTAAAAGGAGAAAAAAATGCCTACAATTAATCAGCTTGTACGTCAGGAACGTAAAAAGCTAACAGACAAAACAAAATCTCCTGCTTTGATGAATTGTCCTCAAAGACGTGGAGTATGTACAAGGGTTTACACTACAACCCCTAAAAAACCGAACTCAGCACTTAGAAAAGTAGCCAGAGTAAGATTGACAAACGGATTTGAAGTTACTTCATACATTCCGGGTATCGGTCACAACTTACAGGAACACAGTGTTGTTCTTATCAGAGGCGGCAGGGTTAAAGACCTTCCGGGTGTTCGTTACCACATCGTTCGCGGTACTTTAGATACAGCTGGTGTTGCTAACAGAGCTCAATCAAGATCTAAATACGGCGCTAAAAGAGATAAAAAAGGAGGTAAGAAGTAATGTCAAGACGTTCTAAACCTGCAAAAAGAATACCTTTAGCAGATCCGGTATATAACAGCGTTGATATCTCTAAATTCATTAACAGAATTATGAGACGCGGTAAAAAGTCATTAGCAGAAAAAATCTTCTATGCTACATTGACTAAAATTGAAGAAAGAACTAACGAAAAATCTTTGGAAATTTTCCAAAAAGCTATGTCTAACGCAACTCCGTTATTGGAAGTTAAAGCAAGACGTATCGGTGGTTCTACTTATCAGGTACCTATTGAAGTTAAAGCAGACAGAGGTTTCGCTCTTGCTTCTTCATGGATTATCGAAGCAGCTAAAAAACGCGGCGGTAAATCTTTCATCGATAAATTAACTAACGAAATTATCGATGCATCTAACGGCGTTGGTTCTGCTTGCAAAAAACGTGAAGATACCCACAAGATGGCTGAAGCTAACAAGGCTTTCGCTCACTACAGATACTAATTTCAGACAGAATAATGTCAAACGTAAAAACATCGCTCGAGCTTTTGAGCGATGTTTTTGCTTAGTTTATTTCAAATAAAACATTACTATAAATAGCACGATAAAATAAAACAAAGTTAAATATTTTAGTTTAACATTTCTTTCTATGAAAATAATAGGATCATCCTGAACTTCTTTATTGTTTACAAGTAACAGTAGCTGAAAAACAATTAACGTAAAAGGTATTGCTGTTAAATACAAGTATCTTGTTCCTGCACGTTCAATTGTAACCGCATCAAGTACATAAGTAAAATAGAATGAAATTGCAAGAATCGCGTTTATTGCAACGAATTGGTTTATGATATTTATATCAAAATCTTTCAAAGCACTTCTACGATTATTCATATCGACAAGCTGCAATTCCATCTTTCTTTTTGAAAAAGTAAAAAACATTGACAGGAAGAATGTCATTAATACAACCAACGGTGAGGGAACAACGGATATTACATAACATCCTGCAAGTATTCTGAGTATAAAACCTGTTGCTATACAGGCAACATCAATTAATACAACTTTTTTAAACCATAACGAATAACATATATTTAATACAAAATATGATATTACAGAAACAGCACACAGTATATTAAAATGCAACGAAATAGCAAGACTTAAACAAACTAACATTACAAGTAAAAATCCTGCAAATCTCTTTGAAATCCTACCGCTTGCAATCGGGCGGTTACACTTTACGGGATGTTTTCTGTCCTGTTCAATATCAGCTAAGTCATTCATAACATATACCGCAGATGATATTAAACAAAACGCAGCAAACATATATATACAACCCGTTATTTTTTCAACATTAAATACATTCATTGAAAAAATTAGAGGAATAAATACAACTAAATTCTTAATATAATGATTTACTTTTAATGTTTTTAAAATATCTTTTATCATAATTTATCCCCGTAAATTGAAAAAGCATTTATAAGTGCATAAATAATCATCAATACCGAATATGCGGAAGTACAAATAAAATATTTATTTTCATCAGTAAACACTGCTAAACCTTTTAAAATTTTATTCAAACAGCATTTTAATATTCCAAGCAATAATACAAAAATTGATGAATATAATGCACAATGTCCCATCGGATAGAACTTTTCACGCGGAGTGTGAACAAAATTCTGTATTTTGAATAAATAATATATGTTTTCCGGTATCAGCCAGCTTAAAAATAATATTACCGCCGTATATTTTAATTTTGTCGGCATTTTGTCATATATAAGCCCCAATACTACAATTAAAAACGGAAAATAATTAAGTGCGGACAACGAACAATACTTATTATTAAAGAATAAATTGAATATTGTATAAATACAGACAATACCCGATAACGTATTAATCAAATATCTGTTTGAATACCGTTCACAGTTTTTCAGATAAAATATCAACGGAATTAACAAAAAAAGCAGAATAGGAAAATATATCACAGGTGGTTGGTTTTCTTGTTCTAAAAATCTTTTTTTCATCCGCTTTTTCTTATTAAAACCGGTACATAACTTGTAATAATCTTTTGTTTTGGAAGCTGTTAACGCATAAAAGGGGGAAATTAAACTCCCTTTTACCATATTTGAAACTTTTTCGGTTGTAACATGATAATCAAGATTCGATACCCCTATACGGTATGTATATAGATTAAAACCCAATGACTGTATCGCCAGAAAAGTCAGTATCATAATAAATGTTGTTATGGCTATCTTTATATAATCTTTTATTATTGAAACATTTTCTTTTCCGTATATTTTTATCAATAAGAATAAAATTAAGCATGTACAGGATACAATATTAACAATATTTATCCCATAGCTAAAAGTTATTAACACAGATATGACAAAAATATGCTTAAAATTTAATTTATTTGTTCTGGTTTTGATAAGCGATACAATATAATATAACAACAATACCTGAATAAGTGCTACCCATACATATATTTCGGGTAAAACAGCAAAAAGTAATACCGTATAGCTGAAACCGAATAAAATACCAAACATTAAAGATATCGGTTTATTATCGGATAATTTATACAAAATTTTGTAAATCAAGCAAACAGAAAAACTCTGTGCCAGACTTTGCATCAATACGACAGCAAATTTTGGATTATTGGTAAAACCTTTAACTACACTTATAGCAGGGGACAAAATCAGATATGATAAAATATGTTTAATTGTCGGAAAATCATAATCAAGATAAAAACAGGTATATGTTTTTCCCGTATCAAGATCATATACTAAATCCCACAAAAACCAGGTTATATTTTGGTTGAAATATGTAATATACAAACCAAAAGCAAAATAAATAAACAAAAATATAAAAAACAATAATCCAACAGAATGTCCGGATATAAAATTTTTAATTCTTTCTATTACTATTTCAAATTTATATAGCATATTTAATTTCCGTCAAATATCCTCGGTAGCTCTTATCTTAAATAAAACATACCCCCATAGGTATTAGCCAAATGGCTAATAAATTCAGCCTTGTTTAATAATAATAATACAAATGAATATTTTTACGTACTATCAGTACGTATTATTTACAAAAATTAACGTATAAACTGTACGTATATGAATAAAAATTTTTATAGACTACTCGGGAAAAATATTAAATCCTACAGAAAAAAATTAAAACTTACTCAACAGGAACTTGCAGACAGATTAAACATCTCTCTAAATTTTATGGGTAAAATTGAAGTTGCATTTTCAAAACCGTCACTTGATATGCTAATAAAAATTGCAAACGGGCTGGGTATTAGTGTTTCTGAATTATGTAATTTTAATAAGCAATAAAATTCCTGAAGTATATCTCAATATTACAAAATAGAATTATTTAATATTTATGCTAGAATTTCATTATGGGGAATTCGGTTAAAAAACTTGGAGTAATGAGTTCGGGGAACTCCGACAGGTTCGGAGCGGTAATTGAACATTTCAAAAACAGAAATGATATAAAAATAGTTTGTATATCAGATAACTTAAAATCCGACATATTTAACCTCTCAAAACCCGATTACGTTGAAACAAAATATTTATCACCCGAAGGGGCTCAAAACTATTTTATGGGTACAAATTTTGATTTAATTGTTGTTAATGACTACAAATCAAAACTTGACAGAAAAGTATATGAATTCGGGAAATTCATCAATATTCATCAGTCCCTTTTGCCCGCTTTTCAGGGGGATAATGCCCTATACAGAGCCTTTGAATCAGGGGTAAAAGTCAGCGGAATAACTATCCATACACTTTCAAACAAACCAGAAAATGACAAAATTATTACCCAATATCCCGTTTTGATAACTAATCTTATGCATTTTGACGAATTTGAACAGGCTATAATAAATTTGGAAAATGCACTCATCCCGATAGTGACCGAAAAATTACTTGACGGGAAATTATTTGATTTTCAGGATTTATATGATGCCCATTCAAAAAGTTGCAGCGGAGGCTGCGGAAGCTGCAAAAGCTGTCACTAAACACCCAGCCTTGCGCTGAATGTCAGTTTCTGCTGCTTTGGGGTCTGTGATTTTGATTTGTTGTAGCTTTCGGCATACTCGAAATCTTCTTTGTCCGTCAATATATCATCATCAAATTTATACTTATATTCGCCGGATTTGTAAGTCAGTAACTCATTCAAGACAGGAGTTCCGGCTTTATTTGCGCTGACTGCGACAATTGATGCTATTCTGAAATAGTCCTCCTCTTTTCTCAGCTGAATAATATAATCTATATCTTTTGCAAAACGCACTTTGGCAAGTTTTTCCGTACATTTAAGCCTTGACATCCAGACAGAAGTATAGAAACTGAAAGCCTCAACAAAAGAATCCGCCCTGACGGTAGAAATAAATCCATGACTGTTTACCGACAACTCCGCAATCTCAATATTAAAATCTATGTCATTAATATCCGAAAAGATATAATCCGGCTTGTAATATAATGCCGCCGTAATTAAATCGTGCCGCTCTTTCTCTTTCAGTCCTTCAACGTCAAATCTCGAAAGACTGCTGCGCGTCGAATTTATCAATGCACCTTCTTCAAATAAAACCATTCTTGAATCCTGAACGGCTTCATTTATAAAAGAATTAAGAACCGAAGTCTTTCCGCATTGCGCAGGGGAAGATATCAAAATGCGTTTTTTACTGTTCAGTATCGCTCTCAAAAATGCCGAGATATCAGTATTAAGCACATCTCTGCGTTCAAAATATCCAAAATCATAATTTATATCCGAAACTTTTTTAAGAATAAGCGTTGTTGCACAAACAGGCTCTCTCAATATCGTTACCAGCAGATTGTTGAACCTGAAAGTAATTACCGAAGATGATTTACCCGAAATTTCAGTCAAACGATTTATTAAGGAATTGAACTGATTTTTATCAATCACAACATCGGCTTTTTCAATATGTCCGTCAGCTTCAACATAAATATTCATAGGCGAATTTACAAAGATTTTTGAAACATTCTCTCTTGAAATGAGGAAATCCAAAGACCCAAACCCATAAACCGAATTAAAAAATGTTGAACTTATACGTTCTTTTTCGGCAGCCGTCAGCTTTATTTCCGAAAATTGTTCGTTAAGTTTTACATTCAAAAAATCCCGAATTAGTTTCTGCTGTTCCTCTTTAGAATACTCAAACCAAATAGGGATAGTTGCAATTTTTTTCGATAACGACTTGGTTAATTCAGAGCATAATGCCGTTATCTCAGGAGATATAGGAGAATTTTCCTCATCTTCCTGCGAATACATATCAAAATTTTTTAATCTCTCACTTAACGACATATATTACTCCAAAATATTCTCTAATCTTCTGTTATCCGCAGGCGAAAATTTTTGAACAAGAGTATTTTTGAACACACTGTCAGAAACATTTATTGCTAAATCCTTATAACTCTGCGCCACATTCGATGTCGGATTTAATTCAGATAATAATACCCCTTTATTAATTGATGCCATCAACGCAAAATAATTATTCGGGATTTTCCAGTAAATTTTCTTCTTTAACAGAGTCTCGACATCATTCAAAGTTATCTCATCATTTTCCATATAACGATTTATAACAATCTGAACTTTCTTCTTGTCATAACCGAGCTTGTCAAATAAATTTAAACATCTTTGGCAGTTTCTTAATGCCGGCAAATTAACTATTGTGACAAGGAATATCATATCAGAGTAATCCAAAGTCGTAATAGTCGCAGCATCAAACGTAGAATCCGTATCAACTACAATATACGAAAAACTTTCTTTCAATACTTCAAAAAACTTCGTTACCTGCTTGGATGTAACCGGCTTAGTCTGCCTGAAATACGGAGCATCAGCCAATACATACAAACTTGTATCCTTATATTGCTCCATTGTACTCAGCAAAAAGTCTTTATTCAGAACATTCAAATTATCAAACATATACGAAATATCAAAAGATGGCTGCAAATCCATAAAAGTAGTAATATCCCCGAATTGGAAATTCAAATCTATCAGAGCAACATTTTCTTTTGTTATTCTCGCCAACTCCAATGCCAAATTTGACGCAATAGAGGTTTTTCCGATACCGCCTTTGTTTGAAAATACGGTAATCATCTTGCACTTATCCTGCTTTTGATAAGTCTCCGTAAACTTTACCTTAATCCTGTCAATTATATCTAACAATTCAGATTTTATAATAGGATATGCCAAAATTTCCTTTGCACCCGAGCGAATAACATTTACTATAAATGAAATGTCCGGATTTTCTTTTATCGCAACAATTTTACAATTAGGACATTCCAGTGCTATTTTTTCCACATTATCCGCATAGTCATATTCGGAATCAACAAATAAAATAGATTTATCGGCTTCGGAAACAGTCTGAAACACATTTTCCCAATCGGGGAAATGAGCAGCGACTTCACAATTTTCAACTTCAGCAATATACAGGCAAAGAAGTTCTTTCAACCTCTTATTTTGAGAAACTATGAATATGGAAATCTTCTCAGCCATGTTACCCTCATATAAATCTAAAAAAGCTCCATGACGTGTGATTTTGTTACCTGCTAAGCTCGCAGGTGGGTGAGCGCCTTGGTCTATCCGTTTCCCGCTGGCGATTAAATCGGCGGGTATACTTCACGACCTTTGAAGAGTCAACTCTCCCTATTTAATTAAATGTAGGAACAAAATTGAACACCCCATAGAGCAATAACAGTATAACAGTTTTTTTTCAAAAAAACAATAGCCTGACTAACTATCTTGCATAAACCTGACTATTACCGATTCTGGCTTTTGCATCCTCAATAATATCAAGATAACTCCCTGCAGGAGCGACTTCTTTATTATGCCAGCTGCCGACATGCCTTACGCTGCCATCTCTCAAAATTTCTGTTGTATCGTTTGTCATGTTCTTGTTATTAATAACAAGTGCTTCTGCTTTCGGATAATATTCTATCGAATATGCAGGTTTATACATAGTCTGAACCTTACAGTCAGTACCTATTCTTTTTAAAATGTCCTCTACTTCCTGCGGTTTGTACAATTTTGAACAGTCAATATTAATCGGTTGTCCGGCTGTTGGGGGTACAGCCTTTTGTACATTAGTCGTAGTTGTCTGTGTTGAATAACTCGGAACATAACCATAATTTACAGGTGCGACATATGTCATAATTTGAAACCTTTCTTTTAACTACACACTAAATATAAACCAACTTAAAAATAAATTTTGCTAATATATGAAATTTATTTTACAAACTTTCTTACGGAAACACTTCCACTTCGCTACGAGCGAAGCATATAGTGTCGTGGCTCAGCCTGTTAGATTATTGGCAGTTCAAAAGTCAAGCCTCCACTTATTTTTACGGAAACACTTTCACTTCGCTACGAGCGAAGCATCCTCAGAAGGTGCCTTCGGCACCCCAAAAAAAAACGACTTGGAAAAGTCGTTAGGGAAATTAAAAGGGAAATTATGTTTTTATTTTTATTGTGTTTATTTAATGTTGCTCTGTTTTGGGGTGCAAGAGTCCGTGGGCGAATATTGTCGTCCTCTTCTATCCATTGCTCTCTTTTTATTTTCGTTATGCCGAGAATGTCTTGAAGGTATCCTGAGTATTCTTTTCGATAACCTTTGTTACTGCTTCCATTTCGGTACTTATTGCTTTCTGTTCTGTATCTAACTGTTTTAATCTCAATTCCAAT
>JAFXXK010000021.1 GCA_017542305.1 bacterium | reverse complement strand
CCGTTCCCATCCCGAACACGGTCGTAAAGACATACTTCAGTGAAAATACTTGGCGGGCCACCGCCTGGGAAGATAACCCGATGCCAGCACCTAATTTAAGAAAAAAGAGGAATAAGATAAAAGTCTATTCCTCTTTTTTATATAATTGAAATAAGGATAATTTATATTGTATATTAATTCAATAAACCCATGTAACCAAAATTTTACGGCAAACATTAATCTTGATGTGATTGCCGGCAGATTAAAGTATCCTGAAAAAATAGAAAAAGTATTTTCTTCGTTAACCAGAGATTATCCGAATGACAAACTGGTATTGCGAGAAGATATTGGCGGTTGGTTGAATATTAGTGCTTTTGATGAATTTGGTAATACAAGGCAAATAGATTTACCGTCTGACATATTAGATAAATTATTGGAACATTCTCAGACCACAATAGTTAAAAAATTAGTTTTGGCATTTAAAACGCTAAAAATGGGTATAACCAGAGATAATGACGTTAGACGGCAGATTATTGAATTAGCAGAAAATAAATCTTTAAATGATGTTGAAGATAGGATTTTCCATTTTCAAGATGTAGAAAAACATAGAACGTCAAAAATAATGATTGAAATGCTTGAAAAAGATGACATTCTATTAGAAGCACTCTTTCAATAAGGGCCGGTCTTGTTTCGCTCGCATAAAACGTGCCTACGGTTGTAAGCTTATTTATTGTTAACAAATGTTAAAGTATCTAACCTTCTTATATATATGTTAGGTATTGTATTTTTAAGTATTTTTAAGATTTAAAATTAATAAATCATTGTTAAAATCCATTTTTTAATAACAAATATATATCTTAGTGCTATAATTTTATTAAAGAGAGAATGGCTAAATCTAAGAGGGATAATATGAAGAAGAGATCTTTTGCTACAAAGAAATTAATGTTAGCGGTTGCGGTTGTTTGCATGTTTGCAAATCCAAATGTTGCCAGAGCGGATTATGTAAATATACAGGAAGCAATTTCGGATACGGTTACTCCAAGGGAATTTATTCTTCCGTCAGCGCAAAATGTCACCTCAGCATTGGGTGCAATGGGTGGTGAAAATGCAACTCTTACAATTGACGGAGGAGCAACTAATAAATACGGTATCAACGGCAATGGTAATTCTGGTGTAAGTGTAGCTTCAGGTCAAACTCTCATATTAAAAAATATCGGTTCCGTAACTGTTAGTGGTGATGGCAAGGCTGTTACCGATTATACGGTGAACAGTTCCATTAACGGTTTTGTTACATCAGCTAGCGGGGGGGGTGTAAACAATGCAGGAACGTTAACTGTATCTGATACTGTCTTTAGTAATAATCAGGCTAATACCAGCGGTGGAGCTATAAGTAACTCAGGTGCGTCTGCAAATATTACCGGAATATCAAATGTAACTTTTTATGGCAATAGTACTTCTAATGTCGGTGCTGCAATAAGTAATAGTTCAGGTGCTACAATAGGAAATATAAATGCAAATATTGTAAACAATGCTGGAGAAGGCTCTCATGTTTATGGTGTGGGCATTAACAACTCCGGCGGGGCTTCTATCGCTAATATCAGCGGGAAATTTGTTGGAAATACTTTAAATTCCACTTATTGGGCATTAGGACAAATTTATAATGAAAATTCAAGTATTCAGAATATATCATCAGATTTTTTAGGTAATTCTGCAACAGGGGCTTGGCTTTATGGTGGTGCAATCTATAATGAAGAAGCTAGTATAGGAAATATTTCCGGTAATTTTGAAAACAATACCGCAATCTCTCCGAGTACATATCTTTCAGGGAGTGTTATTAGTAATACTTCAGTATCAACTATCGGTAATATTACAGGAAATTTTAGAAATAATACGGCAGAGTGCGCTAATGGAACTCTTGCCGGTATAATTTCAAATATGGTTGATTCATCCCAAGCAACTTCAGGACAATTTTCTACTATTGGTAATATTTCCGGTAATTTCGAAAATAATCAATTATCCGGTAAGACAGTATATGGTGTTATATTTAACCAATATTCTCGTATTAATAATATTACAGGGGATTTTAAGAATAATACCTTATCTGGTACAACGGTATATGGTGGCATAGTAAACTATGGTGGCACTGTTGCAAGCATAAATAAAATAGAAGGTTCGACTTTTGAAGGCAATACAGCAACAGGTTCAAGTGTAGCAATTGGAGCTGCAATAACTAACTTTGGTACTATAACAAACGGTATTATAAATTCTAAATTTATAGGCAATAAAGCAATTTCTGATACTGATGCCGGTGGAGCTGCGATATACACAAATAAAAATCTAAGTATCATTGCAGACGGCTCTATTGGTGATGGTATTTCTACATTCAAAGGAAATTACATAAAATATGGAGATACAAAACTCTATGAAGCAGTATGGGTAAGCGGTGCCACAAGAATCCTTACTATTGAAGCTAAAAACGGCGGTACAATTAATCTATATGATTACATTAGCGGTTCAACCGGTTATACTACACGTTTGACAGGTGATAATACCGGTACAATGAACTTATATAATGAAATTAAAAGGTCAAATGTAGTTGCTGACAATGTAGATATTAATATGAATTTAGCAGATAATAATTACCATCAATGGGATTTAGTATCTCTTAATATTAATGCAAATGCAAAATGGACTTTAGATATTAATGCGGAAACAGAAACTGCTGATGCCATCGCCACAACAAATGCTTCAGCAGGTACTATTACTATTGACGGATTTAATATTGTTGCAGGGGATATTACTGAGGATACAGAGAAAATTCAATTATTAAAAACTCCGAATAACAATTTGCATTTAGCTTTATCGACAGATGCAGCAGCAGAAAAAGTACTTCATCATACAACTACATCCCTGACTTATGATGAAGTAACCGAAAATACCGCTTGGGATGATGTTTTAAATGCTCATGAAGAATATATTAATAAGATAGGTAAGTTTGTACTTGATACAACAGATACAACTAATGATAGTATTGTAGTTAAATATTTGAGAGATGAAAGCGGTTCTTCAGTAACTCCGGCTGATACTTTATATGTTGTAAACAGAGCGGAAACAGATTTTGCAAAAAACTTCAACTTTGCAGACTCTTCTAATCAGTATGATTTGACGGTTGATCTTACCACAACAAAGGGAACGGTAAATATTAACGGGGTTAAGTCAGGCGACAACCGTTCTTCAATTAATTTTGACGGTCATAAAGGGTTTGACTTAGATGCTAATTCGGTTCTGAATATCTCAAATACCGAATTGAAAAACGGAAAAGATGTTATTGTTAACGTTGGCGGTAAATTAAATATATCTGATTCCGTATTCAGTAACAACACTGCGGAAGAAAGCGGCGGTGCAATAAGCAATTCCGCCGGCGGAACAATATCCTCTGTTACAGGTGATTTTGTTGAAAACCATGCCAATATATCAGCGGTTTCTTCAGGTTCAGAAGATGCAGATGCTTCAACTTCCGGCGGCGGTGCTATTTTTAATGCTGCTAAAATGGATAATGTTGAAGGCGACTTTATTGGTAACTATGCCACTGTATCAGCAACATCTTCAGGTTCAGGAGATGTTAATGCATACGCATCGGGTGGTGGTGCTATTTTCCTTAAAGATTCTGATGCTAAAATGGGCAATGTTACAGGCGATTTTATAGGTAACTATGCTATTGTATCAGCAACAGCATCAGGAGATGGAAGTGCAGATGCCGAGCAGTCGGGCGGCGGTGCTATTAACAATAATTTCGGTGAAATGGGTAATATTACAGGTGACTTTACAGGTAACTATACTATTGTATCAGCGATTGCCGAAGAAACTGCCACAGAAGCAGATACATACTATTCCGGCGGTGGCGCAATTCGTAATAACGGTACAATGGGCAATATCACCGGTAACTTTCTGAACAACTATGCAATTTCGTCAGTAGATTCCGCAGGTTCATCAGTAGCAGACGGTAACCTTGCGGGTGGCGGTGCCATTTACAATAGTAAAACAATCGGCGTTATTACAGCTGATTTTATTGGTAACTATACAAATGTATCTGCAACTTCTTCCGGTGACGGTACTGCCAATTCTGATCTTTCGGGTGGTGGGGCTATTTACAACAGTGATTTTGCTGAAATTGCTGAAATTAAAGGTGATTTTACAGAAAACTACGCAATTATATCGGCAACTTCTAACAGTGATTCCGATGCAGATGCTTCAAGAGCAGGCGGCGGTGCAATTTACCAATATGTTGGTACGATAGGTGATATTACAGGTGATTTTACAGAAAACTATGCCAATGTATCAGCATTGTCTTCAGGTTCTGAATGTGCCGGTGCCGGGCAGTCAGGCGGCGGTGCCATCTACTCTGTAAGTGAGATAGGTAACGTCGCAGGCAAATTTACAGGTAACTATACCAATGTTTCCGTTGTTTCTTCAGGTACTGAAGATGCAGATGCTTCAACTTCCGGCGGTGGTGCTATCTATATTGAAATGAATGGTGAAATAGGTGATATAACAGCAGACTTTGAAGGTAACTACTCCGTTATATCAGCGGAGGCTCAAACAACTGCTACATTCGCAGATAACACTAATTCGGGCGGTGGTGCTATTTTCAATGATAATGAAATGGGTGATATAGTAGGTAACTTTATAGATAACTATACCGTTGTGTCTGCTGAGTCTTCAGGCTCGGATTTTGCAAGGGATTATTCTTCGGGTGGCGGTGCAATTTATAATTATAATGGTACAATCGGCAATATTGAGGGTGATTTTACAGGAAACCATTCCGACATATCAGCGACAGCTACAGAAGCTGCAACATACGCCCAACCTCAGCAGTCGGGTGGCGGTGCTATTTTCGGTCATAGTGGTGAGATAGGTGATATAAATGGTGACTTTACTCGTAACTACACCAATATATCAGCTGTTTCGTCAGGTTCCGACTTTGCAAAATCCATCCTTTCAGGCGGCGGTGCAATCTACGCACACCAAAGTGATATTGGTGATATACAAGGTGATTTTACAGAAAACTACGCAATTATATCGGCAACTTCTAACAGTGATTCCGATGCAGATGCTTCAAGAGCAGGCGGCGGTGCCATTTTTAATTGTATGGCTGATATGAGCAATATTGACGGTAATTTTACAGGTAACTATGCAATTATATCGGCTGCTGCTTCAGGTTCAGGATTAGTTAAAGCATATTCTGCAGGCGGCGGTGCTATTTATAATTATGCAGGTACAATCGGCAATATTGAGGGTGACTTTACAGAAAACTATGCAATTATATCTGCAACATCCGATAATCCTGCCAACATAGATGATTCTCTGTCTGGCGGCGGTGCTATATACAACAGAGCGGGTGCCGAAATCGGTTATATCACAGGCGACTTTACGGGTAACTATGCAACAAATGCTAACGGAAATGTCTATGGCGGTGCAATAGTTAACGACGGAACTATAACCAATGGTATTATTAATTCAAAATTCATAGATAACCACGCAACTTCTCAAACCTCTGCGGCACAAGGCGGTGCTATATATACGACTAAGGATTTAAGTATCATTGCTGACGGGTCTGTAGGTGATGGTATTTCAACATTCCAAGGCAACTATACTCAGATAGGTACAGGTGATAAAAACTATGAAGCAATATTTGTCGATGGTGATACTCTAACACTTACTCTTGAAGCTAAAGATGGTGGTACGATAAATATGTACGACCATATAGACGGGGGTGTCGGTTATGATACAAAATTGACAGGGGATAGTGACAGTACAATAAACCTGTATAGTGATATTATAGATTCGGATATTATTGTTGATGCGCCCGTTAATGTAAGTTTTTCTAATGAAGTTTGTCATGATTATACTTTAAAAAGTCTTACTTTAGATAATTCTGATATGTATATCGGTATAGATGTCGATTTGGAAAATACAAATACAGACAGGATTCTTATTCCGACTACATCAGCAGAACAAAACTATTTAACGGCAGATGGTCATAACATCATAATAAATGCTATACATATTTTGACAGACGGTGCTGATGAAACCACATATGTTACATTAACAAATGATAACAGATTTACTGATGTTTATAAATTGTCCGACAGTATTCTTTCTAACATAACCACAGCAACCGGCGTAGAGAACTCGTACACCGTATCTTATTCAAACTTTGGTAAATGGGCTGACGGATCATCTTCATCACTTGCAGAGGATAAAGGTATTCTTGTCTTTGGCGTGTCAGCTACGGATACCCTTGCTACAACGGTTGTAAAAGCAGGCGATGTAAAAGTATACATATTACCTGACGGTAATGAAGAAGTTGAACAGAATCTTGGAACATTAGTCGGTCAGAGCCTGACAATAACAGGCGAAAACAAAGAAATTCATGGTAACGATTATGACGGTATGACATTGGGTACCGGAACAACTACTCAGGCTGTTTATGTAAATGATGTTGCCGAATGGTCAGGACATTCTTCTCCTGCAATTACCAACGGAAGTAAAGGTACTGTAAACCTTCAAAATGTTGTATTTACCGATAATGATGCCGCAGATATTGATAACAGCGGGGCATTGGCTCTTAGCGGAACTAACAGTATTGAAAAAATCATCGATACCGACGGAACAGGTACAACATCCGTTACGGGCGGAACTTCTACTATAGGTTCATTGATACAAAAATCCGTTACAAACAGCGGCATACTTAATTTGGGTGATGTGTCAACCGCTGACGGAATTACAAATAATACGGAAGGCGGTTTGGTACTAACCGGAGGAACTCTTGACAGCAGTATTTCAGGTGACGGTACAACAGTAATTACGGGTGATGTTGTACTTAAAACTAAAAATACATTTGACACTTCCGTAATTAATCAGATTGCTCAGGCAACAACTGTTGAAAAAAACGGTTCTCTGAACGCAAATGTTGCAGGTATCGGTGCTGCCGTAACCGTTAATGCCGAAGGTTCTGATATTGGTAAATTAACCCTGTTTTCTCAGGAAGCTGACGGCGGTGATTTGAATTATGCCGTATCAGGTGACGGTACAGTTATCTTTAACAGAAATGTAAATGTTAAAGCTGACGTAACAGCTAAAACAATTAATGTTTCAACATTTACTTTGGGTGAAACCGATTATAACGCAAATGTTGTTGTTGCTGACGGAAATTCTTTCGGTAAAACAGGCGGTACAATTAACGTAAATGAAAATAATACCTTAACTATGGATAATGCCGGTGATTTGAAAGCAGGTGTTGTAAATAACGGTACTATAAATCTTAAGAGCGGAGTAAATTCTCAGGTAATTTCAAATTCTGCGGCAGACAAGGGTACGGTAAATCTTGCGGGTATAACTCAAAACAGCGCAAATATTACCGCAAATATTATACAAAAAACTACTGCTAATGAATTTACAAATGATGCAGGCAAAAAACTTACCGCAAATTCTATAATAGTTACGGGTACGTTAAATTCAAATGCAAGCGATCTTGTGCTAAATGATACTTCGACTCAGCAGATTACAAACAACGGTACATTAAATCTTACCGGTGGTGCTAACGCAAACAAAATTGCAACGGAAATCGCTGCAAGTACGGTAAACTTCTCTGATGTAACGGCTAACAGTAATGATGTTACTGCATATTCTGTAACTAATACCACTACAGGTACAAATGTTTTGGTAAATACAGGTGCTGTATCCGCAACGATATTTGAAAATAAAGCAGGCAGCAAATGGACTAACTCCGGCGATGGCTCTGTAACGGTTGACGGAACATTGACTAATGCAGGAATACTTACAACTAATGCAGAGAAAATTGCGTTCACTTCTTCTGTAGCTGAAGCAGACAAAAATGTTAATACCGCAGGCGGAACTTTGGTGCTGACAGGCGGTGAAACAGCTTATACTATCAGTGGCGCAAACGGTACAACTCAGGTGGATACAACAGCTGATGTTACCTTCAATAAAGCCGTATCAACAACCGTCTTTGAAGTTGTAAACGGCTCGTCGAAACTTGCGGATGACAGTTTACTGTCAAGTGTAACCACAATTAAAAACAGCTCAACTTCAGACGTAGCTCTGTCATTTATTAATGACACCTTAACCGATAATATTAATTTGCACGATGTTGTCCTGACCAATAATATGAATATTGGTATTGATGTAAACTTAGCGACAACTCCTAAAGCTGATAATTTCGCAGCGGACAGCGTTACGGGCGGTAAGATTCTTGTTAATCGCCTGAATGTTCTGGCAGATGCTACTGAAGTACCTGTGTATGTTCTTGTTGCAAACGGTGACCTGAAGGACAATTTTGGGCTTGGTTCTAATGTTACCGGTAGTTCAATTATTGACAGTTATTTAATTACTTATACTACTGAAAAATATGATGGTGCCACATTGGTAGATAATTCAAACGGTTATCTGAAATTTGAGTTTAGTAATTTGCAGACTGCAATTTTATCTACGGCTACTACAAAGGTATATTCATTACCTGTAAATGAACCCGCTTTGACGGCTGATCCGCTGACTCTTGGCGGTGAAAGCTTATCCGTTATCGGCAATTACAACAAAATTACGGGCGGAAGTACCGTAGGTGACGCAGGTATATCCTTAACTACAGGGCAGACACTCAGCTTGAGTAATGTAACCGAAGTTTCAGGATTTAAGACGGCAATTACAAATGACGGCGGAACCGTAAATCTTACAAACGTTGCTTTTGCAAATAATACCGATGCTGATGTTGCTAACGGAGGTACTCTGAATCTTTATGGTACTGATACAATAAAAAATATCACAGGTGACGGTGTAACAAATATTCAGACTGATCCTGACGGAAACAATGCCGTAGTAAACTTTTCTGCCGGCGGTACTATTACTCAGAGTGCAATAAATATATATGCCGATAACAAGCTTGGCAATGCGGCTACCGTAAACAGCACAATTAATAACTCAGGAATATTGGAAAATTACGGAACGGGAAGCCTGACACAAGCTATAACAAATAATTCCGGTGGTTCAATTGCAAACTTCGGTGATATTTCGGGTGCATTAGCAAATGCAGGTAACGTAACAAATTCAGGTACAATTGCGGATGTTACAAATTACGGCAGAGTAGATAACTACTCAGACGGTAAAATTACCGGAAATGTTGTAAATGGCAGCGCAGATGCAATAATTACAAATGACGGACTTATTTCGGGTGCGGTATCCAATTCCGGAAAAATTGAAAACTATTCTAACGGAAATATTTCCGGCGCTATAACCAATAACGAAGGTGCTTCATTATCAAATATCGGAGCTATAACCGGTGCTATCGCAAATGCCGGAAATGTCGTAAATTCAGGTATAATTTACAATACTGTTAATAATTACGGCAGAGTAGATAACTATGCAGGCGGCAATATTCAGGGTGATATTACTAACAATGAAGGAGCAACGCTTGCAAATGCCGGTGATGTTACAGGCAACATTGCAAATGCAGGAAATGTTTCTAATATAGGTACAATTTATGGCGAAACGAATAACTTCGGCAGAGTTGATAACTACGATGGCGGAAATATTCAGGGAAATGTTACCAATAACGAAAATGCCGTTTTTGCTAACGATGGCGATGTTACAGGTGATATCGCAAATGCAGGCTTGGTACAAAATAAGGGTACTGTATACGGCGAAACAAATAACTATGGTACGGTAGAAAACTACGAAGACGGTAATATTCAGGGAAATATTACCAATAACGAAAATGCCGTAATCGGTAACATAGGTGCAATTACAGGCGCTATTGCCAATGCTGCAGGAGCAACCGTTTCAAATTCAGGTACAATTTACGGCGAAACAAATAACTATGGTACGGTAGAAAACTACGAAGGTGGCAATATTCAGGGTAATATTACCAATAACGAAGGTGCCGTAATCGGTAACATAGGTGCAATAACAGGCGCTATTGCCAACGCTGCCGGAGCAACCGTTTCAAATTCGGGTACAATTTACGGCAATACAAATAACTATGGTACGGTAGAAAACTACGAAGGCGGTAATATTCAGGGTGATGTTACCAACAACGAGGGCGGCGTACTTGCAAACGCAGGAGATATTACGGGTGATATCGCAAATGCAGGCTTGGTACATAATACAGGAACTGTTTACGGTGATACGAATAACTATGGCACGGTAGAAAACTACGAAGGCGGCAATATTCAGGGTGATGTTACTAACAACGAGGGCGGCGTACTTGCAAACGCAGGAGATATTACTGGTGATATCGCAAACGCAGGCTTGGTACAGAATGTCGGAACTGTTTACGGTGATACGAATAACTATGGTACGGTAGAAAACTACGAAGGCGGCAATATTCAGGGTGATATTACCAATAATGAAGGTGGTGTAATAGGTAATGCAGGTGCAATAACAGGCGCAATTGCCAATGCTGCAGGAGCAACGGTTTCAAATACCGGTACGATATATGGTAATACGCAAAATGACGGTACTCTTGAAAACTATGCAAGCGGTATTATAACAGGCGATATTACAAGTACTTCTTTGTTTGTAAATGACGGCAGCGTAATCAATAATTCGGTCGCAAATTCAGGAGAATTGATAAACAATAATTTGATTGAAACTGCAATAATGACAAATACAGGTGCCGGTGATGTAACAAATAATGCAACTGTTTCGGCAACTACATTAACCAATAGTGCAAATTGGGATAACGGTGCAAATGGTACAATTTCCGCAGAAAATCTCACAAACGAGGAAGGCGGAACGTTAATTACCGATGCGGGTAATATAACTATGACAACCGGAAATGCGATAACCAATGACGGAACTTTGAAATTTACCGCAGGTACAAATGTAAACAACATAACAGGTAAGGGTGAAACCGTTATAAGCGGTACTGTAATTAATGACAGCGCAAACATATCGAATAATCTTTCAGTAACATCTGACGGAGATTTCACAAATAATAACGGTAATGTCGGCGGTACCGGCAAAAATATTGTAAATGATGGTGTCTTAACCAACAATGGTAATATGTCCGGTAATATAACCAATAATAATACAATGACTAATAATGATTATATGAAAGGTAATATTACCAACAATGATACTTTTACAAACAACGGAACAGTTGGGAATGCTTATTATCGTCCGTATACAACAGTTACAAACAGTGAAAACGGTCAAATAATAAATAATGCCCAAATTATGGGAATAGTGAAAAATGCCGGAAATATTGATAATAGCGGAAATATTGTCGGCAGGGTTAATAACAGCGGTACAATTGATAACAGAAATTTGATTTCAGGTGTACTAAATAATTCCGGTACGGTAAATAATACGGGTCGTCTTACATATCTGATTAATAATGAAGGAGAAATTAATAATACCAAAAACGGTACTTTGGTTGGCAGTATAAACAATAAAAAGTCAGGTGTTATTAATACGACATTAAAGGGTCTTGTCGGAGATGATATTCTCAATAAAGGAAATATCCATTACACAACAAGCGGTTCAACATTTGTTAATATCAGAGGAAACGGAACAGTTCATCTTGACGGTGATGGTACAACTACCTTAAATAACAATTTATACGGAAATACATTATCTCTTAACAACGGAAACCTGATATTCGGTAAGAATAAAGATATTTCAGAAGGCGGATTTATTGCAAACGGCGGTAATATAGTAAACGTTGTTAACGGCAAGCTCACAACATATAAACTAGGAAATACTTTGGTTGCTAAAAATACGGGTATTGATGGTATAGACTTTGATTTATCAACATTAAGCAGTGATAAATTTATCGGTAATTACACGGGTAGTGCAAAATTTATGATAGATAGAGTTTGTGTAAGCGGTAATACGATGGAAGATTATATTAAAATTCACCTGAGTGATACAACAAAAATCGCAAAAAATAACTTGCAGGTTAAAAATCAGGATTTACCTGAAATCTTAACTCCTATCAGGTGGTTAAAAGGTGAAATTAATGATAATTATTTAATATATGAAGGCAGAGGTAACGGATATAACGATTTCAATCCTGCTGTAATGGCACCTGCTGTAGCAGCTCAAGTCGGCGGTTATAATGCTCAATTGGAAGCTTTCCAGCATGGTTTCTACCACATGAACAGCTACACAAAATATGCAGCTTCTCAAAGATTATCCGCAGAAAACTACAATAAAGTAGCAATCGAAGATAACAATATTACAGTAGTTCCGCAGCCGGAAAATCCGCTGACTGATAAGGGAATGTGGAACAAACCTTATACATCTTGGGAAACAGTTCACTTAGGACACGGTCCAAAGGTAAACAGCTTTGCATACGGTAACTTCTTTGGCGGAGATACGGAGCTTGTAAACATAGGACATGGCTTCAAAGGTGTTTTATCAGCATTCATCGGCTATAACGGAAACCACATGTCTTATGACGGAATAAGCATGGATATGCAGGGCGGTACTTTAGGTATAACCGGAACCGCATACAAAGGTAACTTCTTTACCGGTATCACAGCATCTACAGGCGGCAGCGGAGTTGAAGCTTCAACTCCATACGGAACAGATCATTTCGGTATGATTAATGCCGGTGTTGCAAACAAGACAGGTTATAATTGGGAAATCAAAGGCGGCAGATTAATCGTTCAACCGACATTACTTGTAGGTTATACGTTTGTAAATACATTTGATTACAGAAATTCTGCAGGTGCAAAAATCGAATCTGATCCATACAGCTCAATACAGATTATGCCTGAACTGAAAGTTATAGGTAACACAAAGAGCGGCTGGCAGCCATATGCAAGTGTAGGTATGGTGTATAATATAGGTGTTGGCAACAGAACCATAACCGCAAATGATGTAAAATTGCCGCAGTTATCCAACAGAGCTTATGTTCAGTATGGTGTAGGTGTTCAGCGTTCTTGGGCTGAAAGGTTTACAGGTTACTTACAGGCAATGGTAAGAAACGGCGGAAGAAACGGTGTAGCTTTGTCTGCAGGTTTCAGATGGACTCTCGGAAAAGATTATCATGAAAATTCGCAGCCTGATAAATCCAAAATTTCGGGATATGATAATTCTTCGGTTAAAACTCAGAAATATGTTAAACAAACATCGGCAGAACAACAGCCTAATGTAGTAAAGAAAACCTATAAAAAACAGGGATTTTTCAGTAAACTGTTAAGCTTTATGCAATCTTCATCTAAGCAGCAGACGGTTCATACAAATGGCGATAAAAAAGTCATTAAGAAGTTAACAGATTATGAAAAGAAGCATCTCGAATCAACAATAAGAGCTAAAAATAATAAAGCCCTCAGTAAAACGAATTTGTATTAATAAAACTGATGCTTGATAGGCTGCCTGTTTAGTTATTCCATAAATTATATTTTATTATTATTCTTAATCTGTATAATAAGGTTATTGCAGCCGAAAATCCGATTAAATATGAAACATTATTCAAATTTAAATTCCCGGTGAAATATAAAATACATAATCCGGTCAGGTGGAACAGCGCACTGTAAATGACACTTTTATTCACTTCTTTTGTATAGCCCATTGCCCCAATTAATGGATAACCAATTAAAAAAGAAGGAAATTCAAATAAAATAATTACGCAGAAGATTTTTAATATGTTGTAGGCGGGGAGCATCTGCTGCCCATAAACTATAGTAATTATATATTTGGAAAGTAAAAATATTATTGCGCATGCTAATACATTTAACAAACAAGCGATATAAAAAATCTTTTTATACAATTTAATATCACGATTTTTTGCAACAAAAGGATACAGGGAATTGTTCAGAGGTTGGGATAAACCCTGCATTGCAAGATAGATTTTTTCGGCTGCGACATAGTAGCCGACGATTATATTTGAGCCGGTTAAGCCCAGACAAAATGAATTGGTATTTGTTATCAAAACTGAGGATACTCCCGATAAAAAGAAGTTTGAACTGTACTTAAATTGTTTTTTTAGCGATTTTAATTTTGGTATATAAAATTTTGCTCCGAGATGTTTTATTGAAAAATATATTCCTATAATTCCGGATGCCAGGTATCCTAATGAGTATAATAACGGTACCATTATGTAATCGCTTTCGCTTTTTACAAATATAAATATAGAAAAAAGAAAAACTAATTTTGCTAGAATATTTATACTTGAAACATATTTCATTTTTTCAAGCCCCTGAAAATACCATCCGGGGTATAGCGCATACCCTATTACCGTAATAAAGGATACATGGAATAATAACCAATTATCATGAATTTTGGGTATAAATATTGTTGTAATTACCAAAATAATATAACTCAAAATGACTAATAACAATTTTATGGTTAAAACAGAACTGAATATGTTGGATATGATTTTTTTATTATGTCTTTTTACTGCAATTTCTCTTGTGGCAGATAAATCAAAACCAAAGTCAGTTAATACTAAAAAATAAACAGTAAATGCAATTGCAAAATAAACAAGTCCGAATTTCTCTACTCCTAAAACTCTTGATTGGTAAGGTAAAGTTATAAGCGGAATGATATAATTCACCGCTTGCCAGGCGCTTAATGATAAAAAATTTTCAAGTAATGTCTTTTTATGCTTTTCCATAATTTTTCTTTTTAGCTAATACCATTCGGTACATATTTGCCGTTTCTTTATAATATCTCTCTTCTGTATATTTTTCAATCGCTTTTTTATATGCATTTTCTCCGTGTTCTTTTACCAAATCCGGATTGTTCCAATATGTTAAAATACATTCTTTTAATTGTTCTGTATTTCTTGGTTCAAACAGTAAACCGGTTTTATTATGTTCTACGATTTCGGGAATTCCGCCAATATTAGAAGCAATTGAAGGTTTACCGTTAATTGCGGCTTCAATTGTTGTTAATCCAAACGATTCAAAAGCGGTACTTGGCAGTATTGAAGCAATACAATTTTGATATTCTTCTTTTATTTCTTTCCGGTTTTTAAATCCACAAAATTTTACATTATCTAAATGGTTTTCTTTTGCGTATTGTTTTAAAATTTCTTCTTGTCCTTTATGTTCTTCTTTTCCTATAATGCGCAGATTTATATCTCCGGGTAAATCTTTCATTGCCTGAAGCAGAGTATCCAATCCTTTTACGGTAATATCTAAACGCCCGATATATAAAAAATATCCGTTATTGTTATAATTTGGTTGTGTATTTTTAATTTCATCATTTACTAAATAGTTATTTATTGTAACGATTTTATCTGCAGTTATGTGGTTATGCTTTTCTGCAATTAACTTTTTTAACGCTTCTGACGGTGTTATGTACATAGAAATTGCTTTATCAAAGCCTGCTAATTGCGGGATAAAACTTAATAAGGACATTGCTGAACTTAAAAATATATTGTTAGAAAAACATCTGTATAACATGCAGTAAACTTTGTTATAGCCTTTGCACAGTATTTTTTTACATTTCTTACCATTACCATGCGTAAATGTTACGCATGGGCAAATGAAAGAACAATCGTGTAATGTCATAACTGTCGGAATGTTTCTTTTCAGGCATGGTTTTAATACAAACCAGGACATATATGTAGTACTCATATCGTGAATATGGATTATGTCGGGTTTGAAATCATCCAGTACAGGTTCAATGTTCTTTTTGCCGGTCCAATTATAAAAATACAGGAATTTATCAAGAGATGTCCCTGTATAGTTTGATTTTACAAAATATTCACGGTATCTGAATTCGTCATCATTATCACTAGCCTGCGAAAAAACTTCACTTTCAAATTCATCATTATTAAATAATCTGTAGGTATTATTTGCAATAAGTGCCGCACCGGAAATGTTTGAAAAACTCCTGCTTAAATGTAAAATTTTTATTTTGTTACCTTGCATGTTTGACTTTCTTATTATTTAAAAGATAATTTTAACGAAAAAGACCGATTTAATATCGGTCTTTTTCCAGTTCTGAATGTTTGCGAATTAATCATCATCTCCGTTTTTGGTACCTCTGTATACCCCTCTGAAGTATTGTTCCATTTCAGTTCTGTTATCTGAAGCTTCAAGAGCGATTTCACGGGTAATTAATCCGGCATCAACAAGATTAATTAATGAGCTGTTCATCGTAATCATGTTATCATATCCGCCTTTATTGATATATTCATAGATATCTTCAATTTGGTTTTTAATGATTAAATCTTTAACTGTAGATGTAACAACAAGAACTTCAAGAGCAGGTCTTCTGCTGTTACCGTCAGCTGTTCTGACAAGTTTTTGTGCAATTGTTCCTCTTAAAGTTTGAGCAATTTGTCTTCTGATTTGTTCTCTTACACCCGGATCATACATATTAATGATTCTGTATAGGGTTTGAACAGCATCGTTTGTGTGAAGTGTTGCAAATACAAGGTGACCTGTTTCTGCAGCTTTTAATGCTGCATCAAGAGTATCCAGGTCACGGATTTCACCTACGAATATAACATCAGGGTCCTGACGTAATGCGTATTTGATACCTGATGCAAATGTCGGAGTATCAATACCTACCTGACGTTGTGATACTTTACATAATTTATCGCTAAATACAAATTCAACAGGGTCTTCAATTGTAATAATGTGTTTTTGGTATTTACCGTTAATATAATCAATCAAAGATGATAATGTTGTTGATTTACCTGTACCTGTAGGACCTGTAACCAAAACAAGACCGTTATTGTATTCTGCAAATTGTCTTAATGTGCCTGGTAACCCCAAATCTTCAAGTTTTTCAATTTCGTAAGGAATCTTACGGAAAACTATATTTGGAGTGTACATTGATTGTGATACGTTAACCCTGAATCTTGATACATCTTTGATGTGATAAGAAAAGTCCATATCAGTTTCCGAACCGATTTTTGAACGGAAAAAGTAAGGCGTAATCAGTGTAATAATATCATTCATTATTTCTTTTGTAAGTGGCGGTAACTTGGATTTTAAAATTAATCCGTTGCGTCGTATCATCGGTGGCTGATCTACTTTTAAGTGGATATCAGAAGCACCGGATTCAACGGCTTTTTTTAAAAACTCATTAACGTCGAACATTGCCATATTGCCTCCATATTTCTTTCTTTAAATAAACTCTCTTCTTCATTGTAATGTTTATATGATAACAAATTTCTCGGATTTTGTAAACATTAAATTGTAAAAAATACATTTTATTATTGTTTTACAGCCAGTTTCAGCCAATCCTTTAAATCTTCGACGGTCGGATGTTCGTTGAAAATCTCTCCCTCAATGATTTCCGTTGTTTCTGAGACACTGTTCTTCAAGTTTATAACGGCACCGCCAAAACGGCTTCCTCCGGAGGTTGCAAACAGAATAATTTTCTTGTTTGAGAAATCATGTTTTTCGAGAAAAGTGTTTATAATAGTTGGGGCATAATACCACCATATCGGAAATCCAAGATATATTGTATCGTATTTGTCAACGGACAATTTGTCATCAACGATTTCCGGACGAGAGTTTCTGTCTTTCATTTCTATTGTGCTTCTGGCGGTTTTATCCATCCAATTGAGGTCAGCTTCAGAATACGGCACTAACGGTTTAATTTCATACAAATCGGCATTTGCTGCTTTAGCCAAGTTTTCAGCTACTCCTTTAGTAATACCGGTCGCTGAAAAATATGCTACTAAATTTTTGCTCATATAGATACTCCTTATTTCAACACATAATAATTCTACCATGGAGTAATATACTTATGTCAAGTATTATCTAAAATAAAAGTATTTTTGTTGATAAAACAGTTTTTTTATAATACGATATATCTGTGTATAAAAAAGAAATAGTCATGTAAGGAATAGTATGGATATATATTCATTAATAACACTCATAGGCGGGTTAGCATTTTTCCTTTACGGTATTTCTATTATGTCCTCGGGACTTGAAAAAGTTGCCGGCGGCAGACTGGAAAAACTGCTGAAGAAAATGACCTCAAATCCCTTAAAGAGCTTCGTTTTGGGTGCGGGAATTACTGCAGTAATTCAGTCATCCTCAGCCGTAACGGTTATGTTAATTGGGCTGGTAAATTCAGGTATTATGCAGTTGTCACAAACTGTCAGCGTAATTATCGGGGCTAACCTCGGTACAACAATTACTGCCTGGTTGTTAAGTTTAACGGGCATTCAGGAAAGTGCAGGAAGTATCTTAAAAATGCTTAAACCTGAAACCTTTGCGCCAATACTTGCTTTTATTGGAATCATTATGATTATGAGATCTAAGAGCAACAAAAGAAAAAGTGTCGGCTCAGTTCTTATAGGTTTTGCAATTCTGATGTACGGTATGGAGCTTATGGCAGGTGCAATGTCACCGTTGGCTTCAATGCCTGAATTTCAAAACTTGATGATTGCATTTAAAAACCCGTTTTTAGGGTTCATGGTCGGTCTGATTTTGACGGCTATAATCCAAAGCTCATCAGCTTCCATTGGTATTTTGCAGGCATTATCAATAGGCGGCGGGGTTTCGTGGGGTGTTGCTATACCGATTATTTTAGGTCAAAACTTGGGTACATGTATTTCAGCAATATTAGCTAGTATCGGAGTATCAACAAACGCAAAACGTGTTGCAGGAATCCATATTGTTTATAATATATTAAGTGTTGGTATTTGTTTACCTCTGTTTATAATATTAAACCTTATTTTTAGATTTAAATTTTTATCAACATCTATTTCTCCTTTTGGGATTGCCGTATTCCATACAATATATAACGTTTTTACGGCATTAATGCTGTTCCCGTTTATAAAACTTATTGAAAAACTTACAATAAAATTCATTCCGGATAAACAAACAGAATCAGAAAAAGTTGTATTTTTGGATGATAGACTGTTGCTTTCGCCATCTTTGGCTATTTCTGAATGTTTCAGAAAAACCATAGATATGGCGGAACTGGTACATTATAACTATATCAGTTCTTCTAAAATGCTGAAAAGTTACCATCATAAAAAAGCAGATCAAATTAACGAAAATGAAACAACCATCGATAAATATGAAGATAAGCTCGGTGCATTTTTACTCAAACTGTCAGGTAAAGATTTGAACGAAGAGGACAGTAATAAAATTTCTCATATACTTCTCGCTATCGGGGATATTGAAAGAATGGGCGACCATTGCGTACATATACTTAAAGTAGCCGAAAAACTCAAAGATATGGAAAAGAAGCTTTCACCGGAAGCCATAGAGGAACTTAAAATTATCGTTAATGCGGTATCTGAAATTTTTGATATGTCATTCCAGGCATATAAAAATGATGATATGGAATTGGCACAAAAAGTTGAACCGCTTGAAGCCGTTATTAAAAAAGGTGTAAGACGTGCCAAAAACAACCATATCCAGCGTCTCAAAGACGGTCAATGCTGCGCTGAAGTCAGCTTCCTGTTCTCTGATTTGTTAAATGATTTCAGAAGAATAGCGGCTCATGCCGGAAATATTGCAACAAGCGTAATTCAGCTTTACGACACGACCTTGGATAAACACGAATACAACCACAGAAACAAAGACGAAGATTTGGAATTTAAAACACGTTATAAAGATTACAAGTCAAGATACCGTGTTGAAAAGAAAATTACGGAAGATTCTGCGGTTCAACCGCAATAACACCTTTTGTCGTTGTTTTGAGGTTATTCATAACCCAATAATCCGTCATTTGCTCAAAGGTATGACCTAATATAAAATAAGTTGAACCTGAACCCGACATAACCGATAACGGATATTTGTTTTTAATTGTTTGTAATTCGGGATAATCATTGATTATTGCCCATTCCAAATCGTTGATAAACTTATCTCTGTTTTCATCACTAAAACTGTGCTTTCGGGCAAATTTTGTATAGGCTTCTTTTGCGCTTATTCCCAAATTTATCGGCTTAATGAGTGATACTGTATGCTCTTTGTATTCGGCACGAGTTAAAACCTCACCCCTGCCTGTCGTAAGCTGAGCCCCTCCCTCAAGACAAAAATTCAAATCCGAACCGAGCTGCGCACATAAAGAATGAAGTTCTTCGCGACTGAAAGGTTTTTCAAACAATTCGTTTAATCCGTAAAGTGTTCCTGCGGCATCCGTACTCCCGCCGGCAAGTCCTGCCGCTACAGGAATATTTTTATCAATATAAATATCTATTTCATAATTTCTATCAGGCTTAAACTCATCTAAAAAAAGTTTCGCTGCTTTATAGACCAAATTTTTTTCGTTATAAGGAATTTCGTTACTGTTTCCCGATAAAAGAATTCCGGATTTTTCTGACGGATTTACAGATATATTCAGATAATCGTACAGACTGAT
This sequence comes from bacterium, assembly GCA_017542305.1. Lineage (GTDB taxonomy): Bacteria > Cyanobacteriota > Vampirovibrionia > Gastranaerophilales > Gastranaerophilaceae > UBA1221. The sequence goes on along the minus strand of JAFXXK010000021.1, from coordinate 34,574 downwards.
TGTCTGCATAATACTTTCCAGATTATGGAAACCGTCAGGACGTTTACCTGTTATTTTGAGAGTTAAATTGATTTTTGCGGGGCATTGAATTTTGATTTCATGCATTACGGATCAATGCCTCCGATAATTTCCCGAACATCTCAACAGACAACTTCTCCCCACGGGTATTTTCATCTAAACCAAGTTCAGCCATTGACTTTTGGATGGCTTCTTTTGAAAAACCTCCGCTGAGTAAACAGTTCTTTATATTTTTTCGTCTTTGTGAAAACGCTGCTTTTACGGTTTTTCTGAAATGGCTGTAGTCACTCAACTCCAATAACGGTTTTTCTCTTACTTTCAGATAAACAAGTGCTGAATTGACTTTTGGAGCAGGGAAAAATGAGCGTCGACCTACAAGTTCTTTTATTGCTACATTTGCCCAGAACTGTGATAATAAAGTCAGCAGTCCGTACTGTTTAGACGGAGATTTTTCAGTCGCAACCATTCTCCTTGCAACTTCCTCCTGAACCATCAGCAAAATATCCGTAATTTTGTTTCTGTTTTTGTTGTTTAAATCATCTATTTCACCAAGTAAATGCGCTAATATCGGACTCGTTATATAATAAGGAATATTCGCAACGACCTTGATTTTTTCGTCGCATAATTCTGACAAATCCGTTTTTAAGATGTCTTTATGTATAATTGTCAGATTAGGCGCATTTAGTTTTTCAAGTTCTTTAATTGCTTCTTCGTCTAATTCTACCGCAATTACCTTTTTCGCTTTTTTTATGAGCTGTTCTGTTACAAATCCGACACCGGGACCTATTTCAAGTACTGTGTCCGTCGGTTGAATATCAGAGTATTCCAATATGTTCTGTATAACTTCCCCGTTAATAAGAAAGTTTTGACCTAATCTCTTTTTTGTTCTGAAATATTTAGCTTGTTCAAAGTAATTCATCTTAATCCTATAATATCACAAGCAGGGTAATGTGTAACAAAATGTTATCTGATATTATGTTTGATGTTATAATATATATATGGAGGTCATCTTTTGAATACGACTGCTGATACTTTATCACATTTGTCATACAGTGATATTAAGAATATTTATATATCAGGTTTTAAACCTAAATCTGATTTAAAAATAGGTTTGGAGTACGAAAGACTGCCTGTGAATTGTATTGACGGTCAGGCTGCCGCATACTGCGGAGAGAACGGTATTTGTGAGTTTTTAAGGTCATTTGCCCGATTTGAAAATTGGGATTATATAACGGACAATCTTAATATAATAGGTTTAAAACAATGTCACGATACTATTACCTTAGAGCCGGGTTGCCAGCTCGAGTTCAGCCTTGAGCCAAAAACAAATATATCCGAATTGGAACAGCGGGTTAATACACTTGATAATTTAATGAAACCTTTTTTGGAACAAAAACAAATTAAATTGCTAAAATATGGAGTATCACCGGTTTCTACCTATAAAAATATAAGATTAATACCTAAAAAAAGGTATGAAATTATGGCAAAATATTTGTGGGGTATTTTGGCGGATGTGATGATGAGAGAAACTGCAGGTATTCAGGGTACTTTCGATTTTACGGATGAAGAAGATGCCATGCGCAAGTTCAGGATAGCAAATATGTTATCCCCGTTTGTTACTGCAATGTTTGCGAATTCTCCGATAAGAGGCGGTGTTGATACGGGTTATAAGTCTTTCAGGGCGTTAAGCTGGCTGAATACGGATAATGACCGCTGCGGTTTTTTCTGTGATTTTGATGATGTGTCTAAAAGTTTTGACAGTTATATTGATAAAGTCCTTGAAATACCTATGCTTTTCATAAACAGGAATGATGAACCTTTTGTTATTTCCGGAGATAAAAATTTCAAAGATTATATGGAATACGGGCATGCCGGATTTAATGCGTGCATGGAAGATTATTTATTACAGGCGAATTTGTGCTTCCCCGAAGTAAGACTCAGGAACTTTATAGAGGTCAGAAATCATGACTGTTGTAATGGTTCTGCACCGTTTGCCATGCTGGCTTTATATAAGGGAATTTTATATTCTGATACGGCTATAGAGGATATAGAAGCTTTATTAAAGGATTTGTCAAAAGAAGATTATACCGAGTTAAGATATAATGTTCCGAAGTATGCTCTTCAAACTCCGTTGAAAAACGGTTCAATATTACCGTTTGCAAAAGAAATAGTAAGTATTGCCGAGCATGGTTTAAGGGAAGCCTATCCGCAGGAGGCTGTTTATCTTGAATATATTAAACAGTATATTACTGACGGTCTTTCTCCTGCGGATGTTACTCTCAAAAATTGGTACGGAAGCTGGAATAAGAATATTGATAATCTTCTTGCTTATTATTCATAATACTTTAAAGATTTTGTAATATTCTGTTATATTTGTAGTAAAAAGCTTGAATTTTTGTTTTGTATTAAGTATACTAAGTACACTTGTTGTCATGCGGTTTGTTAAAATAACTTAATGAAACCCCCACAAAAAAGCAATAGATAATGAGTGAAAGTTTTTATATTTATATGATATGTGTAGTTAGTTATGAATAAGTAAAGTAGGAACATGGCGATACAGGCAATAAAAGCAGCAGATATAAAATCTGTAAACAATAAAAAAAATGTTCAGCCCCAGGTTGTAAAAACTGCGGCTCAGCCATCTTTTCAGGGTTTGGAACAGATTCCGGTAGCTGTAGCAGATGCTTTAACTAACGGTGGTTTCATTGTGTCTTTTATTGCTCAGGACTTTTTCGGCATGGCCGGTCCTCGTGTATTGGAAGGCATCAACCGACGACCAGTAAATGATAAAACAGGTAAAAAAGAGGGTCCTTACAATTGGGCTTTCGCTCGACGTGAAGGTATTCGCGAAATCCTGAGTGGTCCGAGTGCATTTATTATTCCTTGGATACTTCTTCATTTTATTAAAAAATATTCAGGAACGGCAAATAATGTTCCGATAAATATGATTCAGAGTTTAGGTAATAACTTCATTGAATATGCAAATGAAAATTCTGCAACTCTTGATAATGTTTCAAAAACAAAATCAGAATTCTATCATAAAGTATTTAAAAATGTTCTGAATACTACACTTGAAGGTAATTTACCTGCCGATAAGTTAGAGCAGGCTGCAAAAGAATTTGCAGACAGAGCTATAGAAATTGAGTTGGCAAAAGATAAGAAAAAACCGTTATGGAAGGTTCTTATCAATAAAAAGGTCGAAGGTTCACCGCAAGATTTAACCGACAGTTTGTTAGATGATTTCATGAAATTGAAGAAGGCTTATTTAAGTCCTTCTGCAAATGAAATGTCTGCTGAAATATCCTTTAAAACTCAAAAATTTGATAAAGCAACCGAAACTTCTTCAGTAGTTGAAGAAAAGACCGGAGTTTCATTCAAAAAGCTTCTTAAGACTATGACAGATTTTACGGATGATGTTATAGATTCTACCGGTAATGCAATGAAGAAGCTGAAAGATAGGACATTTGACCCTGAGAGATTTTTAAACGGCTTTGTAAACAGAAGAACCGGTTCCAGAATTCTTTCAATTGTCGGAATGTGGGGTGCTGTAGTAGCATTTTATGCCTTTATCCCAAAATTATATTCTTGGGGATTGCATGGTCAGAATCCGGCGTTTGCTCATGAACAAAGAGCAAAAGAAGAAGCTGAAAAGCTGAACGCAAGCAAGCATGCTTCAACTGTCAATGCTAATGCTGCGCCAAAAGAGATTTCCTTCAGCGGGAAACACGAAATATTTGAAAAGACGGCAAAACAAGTATTAAATTCGAATAAACTGAAAGGTGTCTTAAATCATTTTGAATTTGACGATGCTTCAATGTCTGTTTCAGCAATGCTGGCATTATTATACGGTTTCTGTCTGCCGACAAGATTATACAATGCACCCGACAAATATGACAGAAGAGAAACATGGCTGCGTGACTTCACAAGTTTTGGCGCAATTTTGTTTGCTGCGAACGGACTTGAAAGAGCATTCTCTAATGTATTCTCTAAAGTATCAGGTTTGGCATTGAATATCGCACCAAAAGATCATGATACGAATTTCTATACCAAATACATCAGGGATTATTTTGCTCCAAAAGGTTTTGGCGGTATAAATGTTCTGTCTAATAAAGAATTAACCTCGAAATATACGGATATACACAAGTTCAACGGCGGTGTTAACGGATTCTTCGATTTCGTTACCGAAAACGGCGGTAACCTGAAAAAATTATTATCCAAAGACAAGAGTGCGGAAATGACAGGCAGCCTGAGAGCTATACTTGGTAAAGACATTAAAGATGTTGTTGATGATAATGAAATCAAACAGGCATTCAAGAACATTGATTCTAATAACAAGGCACAGACCGATGCTCTTGAAACATTTGAGAACATATTCAAAAACAGCAAAAACAAATTTGTAAAACACGCAAAAATATATAACAGTATGTTCACTTGCTTATCAACTATAGCATTAGTTCCGCTATTTATGGTATGGTTGGCAAGAACTTGTGATAAGATGACAAGAAAAGCAAGAGCTCGTGATTTGGAAGCTCAAATTAATTCCGGTGCTATTCCTGTTTTTGCTAATGTCAAAGACGAACAGGTGCATTTTGCACATCCCGGAACAAAAATATCAATGCAGGGCTTTTTAGCAAAGTAATTTGACAATTCATCTCATTCTGTTAATATTAAAATATTGATTTTGAGATGGAGATATGATTATGGCAGTAAGTACGAGAAGTGCGTTTAAAAATATATTTAAAGACAAAGATTTTTTGTCAAAATATTCGGTTTTGGTTGTATTAACTTTTGCAATGGGACTGATGACTTTTATAATGGTAGCAAAGAATTATGATTTGTTGCCGATAGCTATTCCGCTTTATTTTTTGGCTATGATTTTTGATTACGGATATCATTTAAAATATATTCAAAATCTTATGAACGATGAAAATGCGCTATTGCCGGATTGGTCAAAACCTGGTGATATTTTTATAACCGGTATAAAATTTATAACTGCAATTTTAATGCTTGCTATGCCTATAATAGCGGTATTTTTGGTTTTGTTGGTTTCTGTTGCAATGCTTTCAACGGTAAGCAAAGCATTCCTTGTCCTGCTTATAATACCGTTCTTTTTGTTTGCAATTGTTGAAATTGTTTTAATTCTGGCAGGTCCGGGATTTCTTTTTGCATACCTTGAACAGAACGAAGATCTTTTTGCCCTGTATAACTTAAAAAAAGTTTTTTCATATTTCAGCATAAATTATTTTACCGCATTATTTGCTATACTCAGCCTTTCTGTAATATTGGGCTTTATGGGCAGTTGCACTATGGTAAGTTTAAAGTATGCGCTTTTTTATATTATTCCTTTGCTGCTTGCCCCGATTTTCAGGTTAAGCTTCAATAATCTGATCGGACAGGCTTATTGCGCAAATAAAAGGGACGAAAAAGGTTCAGCTTTGGCTTTATTCGGGTATATCGGAGAATTTATACTTCTTTTGATTACCTATTTCATAATTGTTATAATTCTTTCAATAAAATTTGGCTAATGAACTTGTCATATCCTTTTGTTTTTTATATAATTACTGTATGGATATGAGAAAATTAAAATTAAGAGATTTCGAGATAGGCGGGGACAAGCTGACAATTATGGCAGGTCCTTGTGCTATTGAAAGTCAGGAAATACTTGACAGAACTGCGGAAAAGATAAAAGAACTTACGACAAAGCTGGGGATTAATTACATTTTCAAATCCTCCTTTGATAAGGCAAATCGTTCTTCTATAACATCGTACAGAGGACCGGGTATGGAAAAAGGTCTGGAAATGCTGCAGAAGGTCAAAGACAAGTTTGATTTGCCGATAGTTACTGATATTCATTCTCCCGAGCAGGCGAAATATGCGGCAGAGGTTGCCGATGTAATACAAATCCCTGCATTCTTATGCCGTCAGACAGATTTGCTTGTTGCTGCGGCTAAAACAGGGAAAATAATAAATATCAAAAAAGGTCAGTTTTTGGCACCGGAACAAATGGAACCGCTTATCAGAAAAGTTGAGGACAGCGGTAACTTTCAAATAATGCTTACGGATAGAGGTACAACATTCGGATACAATAATCTTGTTGTAGATTTCAGAGGTATTCCGATAATGCAGGCATTCGGATATCCTGTTGTCTTTGATGCTACTCATAGCGTTCAGCTGCCTGGTGCTAACGGCATATGCTCAGGCGGAGACAGAAGATTTGTTCCTATATTGGCACAATCAGCAATGGCTGCAGGAGCTAATGTTTTGTTCTTCGAAATTCACCCTGATCCTGATAAAGCACTTTGTGACGGACCTAATATGGTAGCTTTGGACAATACTGAAAAGTTATTTACGATGTGCCGTGATATTTTTGAATTGGTGAGAACTTAAATATTATGAAAATGAAAACTTACATAGCCGGACCCATTGATGCCAATAATTATCTGATATGGGATGAAAGTACAAAAGAAGCAATCCTTATTGATTGTTCAGATTATTGTGAAGATATTCTGAATGATGTGGAAAAGGAGAACCTGAATGTAAAATATATCCTGCTTACGCACGGTCATTTTGACCACGTTATGGGGGTAAACGCTATGAAAAGAACTCTAAATGCTCAGGTCGTACTTCATAAAAATGACAGTGTTTTAGTTGAAAATATCAACGAATTCGGAAATATTTTCTTAGGTTTGCCGCAGCTTGAAATACCTCAGGTAGATTTTTATGTAAAAGAGGGTGATGTGTTGCAATTTGGAAATGAAGAAGTAAGAGTTATTTATACTCCCGGTCATACTGAAGGCGGTGTTTGTTATAAGATTGGCGACAAACTGTTTTGCGGCGATACTCTTTTCAGAGGCAGTTATGGAAGAACTGATTTGTTTGGCGGTGATTTTGACAAAATTAAGGCAAGTCTGAATGATATTATATTAAAATTAGATGATAATATTGTTGCATATCCCGGACATGGAGATGAAACAACAATTAAATACGAAAAAGTGTATAACGACATTATGAGGTAGCAGAAATGAAAGAACAGCTTGAAAAAATATATTCTCTGGCAGCTGCGGATATTGATAAAGCGGCATCAATCAATGATTTGGAAGAAGTGCGCGCGAAATATCTCAGCCGCAAGGGCGAATTTAATGAAATAAAAAAGAACCTGAAGAATTTATCTGATGAAGATAAGAGAATTGTTGGTTCTTTGGCAAATGAAATTACAAAAAAGCTGGAAACTTCAATTCAGGCAAAACATGACCAATTTTATAAAGTTGAATTGAATCAAAAACTTGAAAAACAAAGACTCGATGTTACTTTGCCGGGTAAATTTTCTCCGAGAGGGAAAGTTCATCCGCTGACTTCGACTACCAATGAGATTGTATCAATATTGCAGAGTCTTGGTTTCTCGGTTGTTGAGAGTAAAGATTCTCCGGAAGTTGAAACAGAATACTTTAACTTCGATATGTTAAATATCCCGCAAGACCATCCTGCCCGTGATGTTCAGGATACGTTTTTTACAACGGTAGCACAGAATGTTGTATTAAGAAGTCAGACTTCAGGTGCTCAAATCCACGTTATGGAAAATCAAAAACCTCCTATCAGAGTTATTTCTCCGGGAAGAGTTTATCGTAACGAAAATATAAATGCACGTAAAAACAATTTCTTCCATCAGATAGAAGGGTTGTATATTGATAAAAATATCACATTTGGTGATTTGAAAGGTGTTTTGAACGAATTTATAAGAATATATTTCGGGGCAAGCCGTCCTACACGATTCAGAAGTAGCTTTTTCCCGTTTACAGAACCGTCAGCTGAAGTTGATGTTCAATGTATAATGTGCGGCGGTAAAGGTTGCAAGACATGTTCAGGAACAGGCTGGTTAGAAGTTTTGGGTGCAGGTATGGTTGACCCCAACGTGTTAAGAGGGGTTGGTATTGACCCTGAAGTTTATTCCGGTTTTGCATTCGGAATGGGCGTAGAAAGATTTGCAATGCTTAAATATGCAATCGATGATATAAGACTGTTTTTCAATGATGACGTAAGGTTTTTGAAACAGTTTTAGTCTGAAATTGACCATAAATAATCAATAAAATCCGACATAGAATAATTGTTTTTCAAAATAAAAAATTCTTTGCCGGATTTTTGTTTTACATAATCCAGATTGTTTCCGTCTAAAAAGTCTTCGCTATACGGACGCAGCATTACTGTAGGTATGACTACAAAATCGCATTTCTCGTTTTTTATTGAGTTAACCAAATCGTCGGAGGTGATTAAGCCTGCAACGGTTATATTTTCGCCCCAATAATCAGATTTTACGGGTATGACTTTTGTTGTTAAATTATTTATTTTGTTTAATTTTTTGCTGATTTTTTCTACCGCATATAATGCAGCATAAGAAGTTGCCAAAACTATTTTTAGGTTTTTATTAACAGCTTTGGGTAATTCAAGTTTTTTGAAATTTTCCAGCAAATACCTCAAAGAGCCGACGCCGTCGTCCAATTGTGAGAAACTTCCGTAATATTTTGCGTTTGGAATTTTTTCGCCGGCTAAAAGGAAAAACTCATCAGAACAACAGACCCTCTTATATTTTGATGCAATCTTTATAGTTTCTGCTGCACATTTTTTATCAACTTGTCTGAGTTTTTCTCCTTTTCTGAATTGAGTTATCCCTACAGGAACTATTGCAACAGAAAGAACAGTCTTTTTTAATTTTGCCAAATCCGACAAAGTTCTGTCAAGTTCTTTGCCGTCATTGTAACCCGGACACAGCACGATTTGTGCATGAAACGGTATTTTATTTTTTCTGAGCCATTGTAAATTTTCTAAGGCTTTTCCGGCATTAGGATTTCTGAGCATTTTTACGCGCAGTTCGGGGTTTGTTGTATGTACGGAAACATAAAACGGACCGAGGTGCATTCTTTTGATTCGTTCTTTATCTTTTTCCGTAAGGTTTGTTAGCGTAATATATGTGCCTTGCAGATAGGATAATCTGTAATCATCGTCTTTAATATATAACGTATCTCGTAATCCTTTTGGCTGCTGGTCTACAAAGCAGAATATACAATGGTTAAGGCAGGGTTTTATTTTGTTAAAGACGGCACTTTCAAATACTATACCCAAATCCTCATCGTAATCTTTTTCTAATTCAATTACTTCAATTTCGCCGTTTTTCTTTTTAATTTCAAGTGTTATAAAATCGGATTTGCAAAGGAAGTTATAATCAATCATATCTTCCATTTTTGTGTCATCAATTGACAGAATTTCATCTCCGGCTTCAATTTCCAACTCTTCTGCAATTGAGCCTGTTATAACTTTATCAACCGTTGCGCTCATTATCTTTTTCAAATCCTTCAATAACTTTTATCAAGTTGGAGTATACAACACTTGAATTATCAAGCAAAATTTTCTGATAGAAATTCTTCTCAGTATATTCATCATTCAAAATATTTTCGGCAGAATTTTTAAACGAGATTGCCAGTGTTTTCAGGTGCAAAAACAATTCTGCACGTTCCTCTTTATTTAATTTATCCGCTGCAGATAATTTGATTTTTGCATTAGCTATAAATTGGACAGGGTTTGTGGAAAGTTCTTTTTTTATGAGTTTTTTTAATTCCTTTTCCCCGTCATTCGTAATGGAATAATATACGGAAAGTTTTCCGCCCTCGGACATAGATTTTCTGGCATCGATAAATCCGCCCGAAATAAGCTTGCGCAAGGCAGGTTTTAATGCTCCGAAACTTGGTCTTGTATATACATCAAAACGGCCCTCAATTTCCTTTGAGATTCCGTACATCGTAAACTCTCTGCGTGTTAATACATATAATATCAGAAGTTCAATCATATACGGATTATAGCATATTTTGTCCGCAATGCAAATTTTGTATAAAAAACACCGCATTTCTGCGGTGTCGTTTTATATTTTATATGGTTTAGTACCACCATAAATTGTTATATCCCGGACGGACATTCAGATATTTGTCAGAGCATACAAATGAGTATGATTCATAAGCTCTTGAGCCGGGATTGTTAATTCCGTACCATTGTTTTCCAATGTTTTTATCAGTATGAACAACTCTGTCATCAGAATCTAGTGCTGTCATAGAAAGAGTTTTTGCATAAGCTGATTTGCAGTCAATGTATGAATATGTTTTAATAGTCCATACATCTTTGCCGTCAATTTTGTCTATAGGTGCATTTTTACCTATATATTTTGTGTCCATAGTATAAGAACCATAGTTAGAGTATGGTTTAATACTTTCAGAATCTATATAGTGACCGTTTCCGATTTCAATCCATGTTCTTGCAAATGCCGGAACGGCTGTTAGTGCCAATACACTAAAAATAACCAATGATTTTGCAAAATTTTTCATAATACCAACCTTTCATAGAATAGTATGCTCTCTACGCAGGTAAATATATCATATTTTGTGGGGTTCGTCAATTCGGTTTGTTTTCATCAAGTATTCTAAAAATTTGTAAACCTGTTTGACATATAGCAAAAAATATAGTCTAATAGTAAAAGGGACGTGTATAAACGGGAAAATTATGTATATAAAACAACTGGAAATAGATAATTTTAAGTCATTTGCCAATAAGTCGGAAATACCCCTTTTAAAAGGTTTTACCACTGTTTCAGGACCAAATGGTTCGGGAAAGAGTAATATTATTGACAGTGTTCTTTTCGCATTAGGACTCGCAAAGGCGAGCGATTTGCGTGCAGAAAATCTTTCTCAGTTTATTTCAAATTATACAAAACGTAATGAAGCAGCCGTAAAGGTTACTTTTGGGGATGTTGACGGTGAGGGTGAACTGAATATTGCCAGACGTATCCGTAAAACTAGCCAGGGCTATGCAAGTACATATTATATAAATGACAGTGTTACTACGTTAACTAATGTTCATGCATTGCTTGAAAAATATAACGTTACACCTAACAGCTATAATGTTATGATGCAGGGTGATGTACTTTGGATTACAAATTGTAATACCAAAGAAAGACGTAAGATTATTGATGAGATTGCAGGCATTGCTGATTTTAACCGCCGTATAGAACAGGCGACCAATGAATTAACGGATGTTGAAAGCAGAGTTGAACGTTCGAATCTTATTTTAACAGAGATTTCGGCTATGCTTGAACAGTTAAAAGAAGAACGTGAAGTTGCGATAAAATATCAAAAACTCAGAGAAGAAAAACAAGGACTTGAAGGTCAGGTTGTAAAAGTCCGTTTCTTTGACATTAAGCGTAACCTTGAACAGGCTCATGAAAACATTTTGGAATTTTCCAAGAAGAAAAAAGAAGAAGAATTAAAGAATAAAGATATTGATGAAAAAATTAATCTCATTCGCGGTAAATACGAGCAGATAAAACAAGAAGTTTCTGAAAAGGGCGAAGCGCAGCAGCTTGAGTTAAAGCGACAGGAAGAATCCTTAAAAGGTGAGATAGATCGTAAAAACAATGCTGTAATCTTTGCGGATAAGCAAATATTAGAAAATAAAAGAACAATAGAAAATGCCAAAAATGGTATAGAAGCTCATAAAAAGAAAATTGAGGATTTAAAGTTACAGAAAACTTTAAACATAGAGAATGCTCAAAATATCGAAGCGAATATAAAAGAAAAGAATGCGGAGCTTTCAAAGATTTTAAAAGATATGACCGGATTAAGCAGTACGGCTGAACAGCATATTGAAAACCGTAACAGATTACGCAAAGAGTTAGAAGATTTACAGGATAAAGAAGCTCAACTTCTTAAAGATAAATATCCGCTTGAAAGCGACCTGAAAACCTTAACTAAGTCTTTAGAGGAAGCAAAACAAAAACTTGCAGAATTAGAGGAAATGAAAGCTAATTATGCAGCGGATCATGACCTTAAGAAAACTCTTGTGGAACAGTTGGCACAGGAAATGCAGGAATTAAAGGCAATTCAGCAGTCAAAGATGCATGAACTTGATACAACCGATAATGAAATAAATGACTTGAATTATAATATCAAAATGGTATACGGGAAGCTAAACCGTCTTGAAACTGCAAAACAAATAGCAAGTAATTCGGCATCGAATATAGCTATAGATACCGTAATGGATGCGAAATTAAAAGGTGTCCATGCGCCTCTAATGAAGTTGGGGACTGTAGATAAAGAATATGCAACAGCTTTGGAGATAGCATTCGGTGGCAGGATGGGACATATTGTTGTTGACGATGAACATGTAGCTTCCGTTGCAATAGAACTGTTAAAATCCGCAAAAGCCGGCAGAACAACTTTTATTCCGCTTAATAAAGTGGCAAAAGCTCCCACAAAGCTTGCATTACCGAAAGATAAAGGCGTTATTGATTTTGCAATTAATCTTGTTGATTTCGCTGACGAGTACATAAACGCATTCTTCTATGCAGTTGGAGATACCATTGTTGTTGAAGATATGGAATGTGCAAAACGTCTTATCGGTAAGTATCGTATGGTAACATTAGCCGGTGAATTGTTTGAAAAGTCAGGTGCTATTACCGGCGGTACTGTTAAGAAATCAGGCTTCTCTTTCTCTCAAAATGATGACAGCGAACTCGAAGAAGTTAAAAAGAAATTAAAAGAAATGGAGCAGAAATCTGCCGCATTAGAAACAAAAAAAGGTGATATTGAAACCAAATTATCAGAAATTCGCGGACAGTATTCAGATTGTGTCACCGAACACACTAAGGCAAAAATTGAACTTGATAATATGGTTCGTAACTATGAAAACAGCGAAACTGTTTTAAAGGAAAAGGCTGATTTCATAAAATCTTCCGAACCTCAGGTAGATTCTATTAATAAAAAGCTTGATAGATTGGAAGAGAAAAATCTTCAGATAAATGACAGAATGTTGAATGTCAAATCTGAAATTGAAGATATTGAAAAGCTTATTAATGATCAAGACCTTAAGGATTTAAAAGAAAAAACACAAGGGGTTGAAGCTGAGATTAAACGTCTGGAATCCAACCTAATGTCTGTAAATAATGAGTGCAATGATTTCGACCGTCAGATAACTTTTGCTGAAGGTTTGATTGTAACCCATGAAGAAACAATTACGGAAAAAGAAAAGAGTAATGTAAAATTAGAGCAGGATAAAGAAACTTTCAAGGTTGAGATAGAAGGTTTAAACAAGAAAGTTGAGATATTAACCGAACAAATTGACGTAATTCAGGAAAAACTTGGTGAATTGATAAAACAGAGAGATAAAATTGCTGAAGAAATTAATAATTTAGAAAAAGATAAACATATCAAATCTTCAGACATAGAAAGAATTGCGGAGCAGATAGAATCTTTCAAAGCCCGCAGACGTGAACTTGAGCCGCAGCTTGATTCCGCTCGGCAAGCCTTGGAAGAAACCGGTGCTGATATTTCAAAATTAGAACCCGTAGAAATGTCCATAGATGATATTAATGCAAAAATTCAGCGTCTTGAAAAGAAAATGAATGAACTTGGTGATGTTAATATGAGAGCATTAACAACGTATGATGAAAAATTAGCACGCCAGGAAGAATTAAAAGAAAAAATCGAAATTCTGACAAAAGAACGTAAGGAAATTCTTGACCGTATGAGCGGGTATGAACAGCAGAAGAAAGAAGCATTCCTGAAATCTTATAATAATATCAATGAAAACTTCAAAGAAGTGTTCCATAATCTTTCCGAGGGAGAGGGTGAGTTGGTTTTGGAAAATCCGGAAGAACCTTTATCCGGCGGGTTAGATATGAAAGTAAGTATCAGAGATAAAAAACACCAGCGGTTGGGCAGTTTGTCGGGCGGTGAAAAATCAATTACGGCACTGGCTTTTGTTTTTGCTATTCAGAAATATCTGCCCTCTCCATTCTATGCACTTGATGAAGTTGATGCGAATTTGGATACAATGAATGTTGAACGTATCGCCCAAATGGTGCAGAAACAATCAAAAGATACGCAATTTATAGTAGTTAGCCATCGCAAACCTATGATAGAATCAGCTAATAGGACAATAGGTGTAACTCAAAAAGAAAAAGGTATCACAAAAGTAACCGGAGTAAAATTAAGAGATTAGTATGAGCACAGCGGTAGTTAATTACAATTTAGATTTGCCAGAGATAGAGAAAAATGCCGAAAATGAAGGTATAGGCATTCTCGTTTCAATGGCAAGAGCGGGTAAAATCGATCCGTGGAATATTGATATTATTGATGTTACGGATAAATACCTTGCGCATTGTTGTGCTATGAAATCGGATAATTTAAGAATTACCGGAAGAACGTATCTGTTTGCTTCCGTGCTTTTAAACATGAAGTCAAAAATACTTGACGGTATTGATGTATTGCAATTCCAGGATCCTCCGGAGGAAAGCGTAGAGTATGACGAGGATGGGTTTATTGTAGAATATCCCGAGGAAGACTTTATCCCCGAAGCAAACGTTCAGTCTATTGAGGATGTTCTTCAGAGAAGAACGAGTGTAAGGTTAAACAGAAACCGTGTTGTAACTTTGCAGGATTTAATCAGACAGTTAAAATTTTACGAAAAACTTGACAGAACGCAGTCTATCAAGAATGCACATGAACGTGCAAAACAGAGAGTTACCAACTATAAAAGATTTACTCCTGATGATATTATAAATCTTGCGCATGAAGAATATATTGAAGAATGTGTGCTGAGATTAAAGGATAATCTGCAGCAGATATTTGAATCAAATGATAAAGTTGAATTAAATCAGCTTACTTTGCTGGGGATGGATAAGATTAGTGCATATATTGCATTGTTATTCCTGACGGTAGACACAGATTATGATTTGTATCAGGAAAAGTTTTATTCGGATTTGTATGTTGTAAAAGGAACGGGAACAGATGGAACAGTTGAAGGCTAGAATTGAGGCTGTTTTGTTTACAACAGCCAAAGCTCTGACTATAAAAGAAATTGCAGAAATCTTAGATGAAGAAGATGTGGAAAAAACAGAAGAAGCCATGTTAGAATTAATCATGGACTATTCTTCAAGACCGGGTGCATTAGAAATTGATGATGAAAACGGGTATATTCTTCAGGTAAAAGAAGAACATATGGATATCGTTGAAAAACTTTGTCCTGTTGAACTGAAACCTGCTGTATTAAAAACCTTGGCTGTAATAGCTTTGAAACAGCCTATTCGTCAGACGGAATTAAAAGAGCTGCGCGGTTCTACTACTTATGAACATATTCCGGAATTGCTGGAAAAGGGATTGATAAGCAGAACCAGAGATAAAAACGGAAGAAGCTATAACTTAAGAACTACTCAAAAATTTGATGAATATTTTAAATTAAAGGGAGATACAAGGGCTTTGGCAAAACTCTTGGAAGCTGAGAAGGGGTTAAAAGATAATGAAAAAGAGGTACATATTTAGTATCGGAATTCTGGCGGTATTGCTGTTTTTTATTGTTGTCGGTGCAATAGCTTTACCTGAATATTTTTTCAATACTGGTGTGTCTTATTTTAAGCAGGGTAAGTATTTTCAGGCTTATAAGAATTTAAAAAATGCCAGATTATGGAATAAACAAAATTCTAATTACAAGTATTATTATGTTCAGACTCTTGCAAAGTTTAAACCCTCTTATAATATTCAAAAGGAAATGTTTGAGTTCGCAAACAGTGATAAAAAAGACAGTGCGCAACTTTTCGCAGGTATTCAGGTCAGTCTGTGGCGGAACAATTTGTTGCAGAAATACGGTGCAAACTATATTGACAGAACTCCTATGAATACGGAAATAATACACTGGAATCCGAAAACTTTTCCGCTGAAAGTTTATGTATCATCAGAGGATAATAGTTATTATCCTGATTATTATACAACGGAAGTTTCCAGAGCTTTTGGGCAGTGGACTGCATCTTCCGGTTTCATAACTTTTAAATTTATAGATAATGAATCATCTGCGCAAATTGTGGTGAAATATGAGCCTTCCCCCATAACGAATTGCGCAGACAGCGGTTGCAAGTATGTTGTTGCGCATACTGATCCTGTAATAAGAAACGGACTGTTAAAGAAGATGGTTATTACGGTTTATGATAAAGATGCAAACGGTTCGTTCTTCTCTGATAAAGAGCTTTACAGTACAGTTTTACACGAGATTGGACATGCTTTAGGTATCATGGGGCACAGTTACAGTACGGATGACTTGATGTATATGGCAAATCAGGCAAATCAGGGAGAGAACAGATTATTTATTAAACACAGAAGTGCTTTTCAGTATATTTCTCCTACCGATATATCAACAATTCGCCTTTTGTATAATATAGTACCGACTATTTCCAATACCCCGATATCAGAGTTTCCCACAAAGACATTAATATATGGACCGGTTGTTTTGGGTTCTGCAAAGAATATGTCATCTCAAAAATTAAAAGAGGCAAAAAATTATGTTGCACAGGCACCTGATCTTCCAGGCGGATATATAGATATGGCAATTGCCTATGATGATATGGGCGATTTTAAGAATGCCCTTGCATCTTTCCAAAAAGCATATAATTTATCAAAAGAAGATAGCGATAAATATATTATTTTATATAATATTTCTGCGATGTACTTAAATAATAACAAACCGGAAGCTGCTTTAGGGTATGCAAAGCAGGCTCAGTCCTTAGATGATAATGAAGATGTCCAAGATCTTTTGAGCAATATAGAGCACGCAATGAATACCAAGACCAAACCTTTCTGGACAGGTTCAAAAAAAGAATAATAAAAATCCCTGAAATTATTTCAGGGACTTTTATTATTGTAACTTTTAATCTTTTATAACCTGTACCGTATCATTTTGGGTATTGATGTTGATTGCAGGTTTTCCTTTTTGATAAAGTACTGTATCGTAGTATAAATGATTCGGTTCTGCTGTTCTGTTCATAGTTAATACAGGTTTTCCCGTATTCGGGTCATTGAGTATTACCGTATGAGCAGCTCTGTCGTCTGGATGTATCGTAATACTTTGTATCAGCTTATTTGTTTCTGTGTTATGGTATTCAATTTTATGAATACGATTGATTCCGATTTTACCGTAATCCCAGTATTTATCGGGCAGATAATGGAGTGTTATTGAGGTTTGGTCATCACCTTTCGGAAGTTCTTTTATTGTCTTAAGTCCGCCTTTTTCGCCTTCTTCAAATGTATATAGAATTTTCCTTCCGTCTTTTTGTGTCAGAAGTATGGTGTTGCCATTTTCTTCAATTCTCGCTTTGAATAAGCTTGATTTAGAATCTTTTATGAATTCATTAAAAGCTGTCATGTAATCGTTTTTGTAGCGATATAATCCGTTTGTATTGATATTATCTACAACGTAATTGCTGTTAATACTTCTTATGAAAGCCTCAATTCTTTCGTCAAAATTTTTGATAAAATATTTGAAGCGTTTTAAAGGAGTTAAAGTCCCGTCCTTAACACCTTCTAATATCTCAAGGTTATCCATGTATTTTGTTAAATATTCGGTAATAAGACCTGTGCGATTTTGAGTTTGTTTAATGATTTCCGGTTCAATATAACCCGGAGCTACGTCAACGTGAGCAACATTTGCACCAATCTCAAGTAATTCCGAATCATCCCACGGTCCCATATTAATGATACTTTCTTGCGTTTCGGGTACTGTCATTTCAGGCGGAGTTACGGGGGATTCCGGTTTGGGGGTTGCTGTTATATTCCCGTCTGCACCAGTGGGTTTTGTTACGGGAGGTTCGGTATGCGGAGCAGGATGTTCCGTTATGGGGTTGTGGGGTGGATTTTTTACTCCCTTCCCTTTCTTAACAGCGAGTATTCCAATAGCTATTGCGGCTAAAGCAGATGCTCCTATAATATACGGAGCTTCTTTTTTATGCAAAAATTCTTTTGCTTTAGATTCTTTTGGTTTTTCTTCCGGCTGAACATTGTCTGCCCTGAAACTTACCGCTGAAATTTTGGATATATTCATCTTGATACTCCTTGATAAAGTACAAAAAGCGTGAATAAAAAATTTTGCTATTAATTAATAATATTTTACAATAAAAACGACCGCATGAGGAAGCATGCGGTCATCTTATAATTGCAATAATTTTTATAACGTGACATCACTAAATGAATTAAATATCTTTTTAAAGTCTTTCCACGGAACTCTTATTTCTTTAGTACTATCCCACGGATTTATCAGATATGCATATTTATCATCCGCTCGGACAACACTATAAGCGTGGTTTTTATATATTGAAATTCCATCGGGAGTAGTATATGCAATATCGCTATCGGAGGGGACATTTGACAAAGGAGTTGAGTGGCAAGCAGCCAAACAAATCGTATTTTGGGCATTTATTTTTTTCTTATACGAATCAGATATACCCACAACATCATCCCAAATAGCATCCCATCCATAAAAATCTAAATGACTCTTTCCGATAAGGATTTTAAAGGCATCAATTTCACGACCGCCATCATCTATAAGACGATCATGTTTTGTTTCCATGTAATATTTATCCACAGCAAGTTCTAAAGCTCTAACGTCTAAATCCCCGGTTGAATATTCCATTGCGCCGTTAAGCTCTGCTTTGGAAAATGTGTAGGTTTTATTTACCCCTTTTAGATGTACGGTGACACTCCCATCGGAATTGACTTTTATGGAATCATTTAAAAGTTTCTGACCTTTTGGAGATCTTGATAATGAATTTATGGTTGCAACCAGCCAGCAGTCACCGGTTTTGCCCTGAGATCTCGGACATTCTACTTTGCCATCAGCTTTGTAATTTTTTTGTGGACCTTCTGTTTTTGACTTTAATCTATCACACAACTTATTAACAAGTTTATTTAATAAGGTTGCATCCATCATTCCTATTCTGTTTTTTTGATACTTAATCTCTTTCATCATAGCAGAGCGTACATCATCAACATATATTCCTTTGGCTCTATATGCATCACACACAGCATTCATGATATGTTTAACAAGTTCAGCTCTTAAAGAGGCATCAAGACCAACTTCATGGAAAATTGCAGTAGCAAGATTTTGTTTGGACTTCTTGTAATAATAATACAAGACATCCAGAACATTTCTTGAATTTATTTCGGCAACATGTTTTTTCAACCCCTTTTTATCAGTTGTAGGTACAACCCCCAAACTGGTTTTAGAAACATCTTTATATAAGTTGTCTGCTATCTGGGCTACATTCCCCGATGATGCTCTTCGTTTTCTGCTGCGACCTGATTTTGCGGTTGTTAAACCTCCGGCTTCAACCGCCGAATCCATATCTACATCATCTATAATAACACCGGTATCAGGTGAAACATCATACCAATTACCGCCCTCGGTAAATCTGAATAAATTTCCTTGTTGGTTATAAAAACGCAGCCTTTCAAATGCAGCTTTTAGTTTGTCATAATTATCGGAAATTGTATAAACTTCTCCATTATTTGATTCATAGCGAGCAACAGGTTCTCCTGCCTTATTAAATACTTCAATAATTTTTTTCTTTGTTTCTTCGTTTAACGTTTCTGAAATCCGGACATCTTTACCGTTATACAGTTGTTTTATCTTTTCAATTGTAAGATTCTTAACATCAATTTTCAGAGGAATATCATCAGGTACGGATGTTTGTTCGGTAAACTCAGCTTCATAGTCAGTTATAAAATTTTGCAAATCTTCAACAGAATAATTTCCGTCTAAATCTTTGTTAGAAGCAATTATTTCCTGAAGTTTTTCCGAAGATAAGTTCGCAAAAGCATTATTCTGCGGTGTGCCGGACAAAGCTTTTGACAACTGCAATCCGTTTAAAACTTCTTCTCTGGTAACTTTGCCATCGGTATTTGCATCAAAAACCGTTAATAGCTTTTTAAAAGTTTCAATATCTAATAAACGGGATTTTTTAGGCACTCCGCCGGATTGAAAATCCTGATTTTCTCCGTCAATTTTCATACTATTTTCTCCTGTAACTTACACATATAAATATTTACGGTACAAGTACAGAAAAACTTTAAAAATTTTTATAAAGCTTTACATAAGAAAACAGAAGTAAATAAATTTACTTCTGCTTTCATTATATATATTCAGCTAATTAGTGACACAATGCTAACAGAACACCGGCTGCAACCGCAGAGCCGATTACACCTGATACGTTTGGTCCCATTGCGTGCATCAGTAAGAAGTTTTGAGGATTTTCCTCCAAACCTACTTTATTTGATACACGGGCTGCCATCGGTACAGCAGAAACTCCGGCAGAACCGATGAGCGGATTGATTTTTGTTTTTGAAAATACATTCATCAATTTTGCCATCAAAACCCCTGCTGCTGTTGCAAGTGAGAATGCTATAATACCCAAAATAAGAATAAATATCGTTTGTAATGTCAAAAACTGTTCTGCAGAAAGTTTTGAACCTACCGATAAACCTAAGAATATTGTTATAATATTGATTAATGCATTTTGCATAGTATCTGAAAGTCTATCAACAACACCGCATTCCTTGCATAAATTACCGAAACATAAAGCTCCTAGTAACGGGCAGGCGCTCGGTAAAAGGATTACGCAGAGAAGTAATATCATAAGCGGGAATACAATTTTTTCTCTTTTTGAAACTTCTCTTAACTGTTCCATTTTTATTTGACGCTCTTCTTTTGTTGTTAATAATCTCATAATAGGCGGTTGAATTACGGGTACGAGTGCCATGTATGAATATGCCGCAACCGCAATAGGTCCGAGCAGATTTTCTGCAAGTTTTGTTGTTACATAAATTGATGTCGGACCGTCAGCCCCTCCGATAATACCTATTGATGCAGCTTCAGGTAATGAAAATCCGAAGAGACAATATGCCATTAATAATGCACCAAAAATACCGAATTGTGCAGCCCCGCCTAAAAGTGCCATTCTCGGGTTTGCAATTAACGGGCCGAAGTCAGTCATTGCACCGACACCCATGAAGATTATCAACGGGAACAGTCCTTTATGGATACCTGCTTCAAATATAATTCCCAAGAATCCGTTTGGACCTGCTATTTCTTCTCCTAAAGGCATAGGGATGTTTGATAATAAACCGCCAAATGCTATAGGTACAAGAAGTAACGGTTCAAACTGTTTTTTGATTCCTAACCAAAGCAAGAATAAACAGATTAAAATCATTATCCAATGACCGTGAACATGTAAGAATTGTTCAAAGCAGTTTGTTATATTAGGGTCTTGAGGTTGTAAAAACGTCATAATACCCGTAGAATTCCATAATTGAAGTAAACCGTCTTGAATATTAATTGTCATATTGATTTACCCCCTAACCTATAATAACCAAAGCTTGACCTGTAACAACCTTATCACCCTGAGCAACAAGGATTGCCTGAACAATACCGGCTTTGGGAGCTTTAACTTCCGTTTCCATTTTCATGGCTTCCATAACAAGAAGAACTTCGCCTTCTGCAACTTCGCTGCCTTCAGAAACTTCTATTCTCAATACATTGCCCGGCAAACCGGCTTTAATTTCTTCACCGTCACCGGAAGGTGCATCATCAGCTGCTTTGGTTTCAATACCGGCCTTAACATCAATGTCATAAGTCTTGCCGTTAACAATTGCTTTTTTATCACTATCAAGTTTAACCGCATAATTCTTGCCGTTAACTTTAATTGTATATTCACCTGTAGAAGAAGCCTGAGCGGATGCTTTAGGAGCATCTGCAGAAACTTTATTAACAGAAACCTGACCTTTGCCGAGTAAGAAGTCAATACCTTTATCAACGTTACCGTCTTTACAAGCTGCTGCGATGAATAAGTTTTCATCAGTTACAGGTAAACCTGCAGCTTTTAATCTTTCTTCAGCAGCTTTTAATCCTTTTTCAGGATCTTTGTCGTTAAGGTCAACAACATGCTCTGTTGTAGGTTGCAAACCTGTTTTTTCTTCAGCCCATTTAACAAGTTCCGGATCGGGTTCGCAAGGAGTTTTTCCGAAATATCCCAGTAACATTTTTGCATAACCCGGATTAGCTTGTTCCCAAGGATTTTCTGTTATTGCATTTAAGAATGATTGCTGAGCATAGAACTGTGAAACAGGAGTAACTGATGTAGCAAAACCGCCTCTTTCAACAACTTCTTTCATGTTTGCGATAAGTTTCGGGAACTTGTCAAGCATGCCCATATCTTTCAATTGATTTACCGTAGTTGCTGTAGCACCACCCGGTAAAGGTGCCTGAATCAATATCGGATTTACAGCCAAAGAAATAGGTGAAATCGGATAATCTTTCATGCAATCCTTGAAGATTTCTTCTGTTTCCATAATTTTCTTGATATCTAAGCCTAAATCATACTCAGTGCCTTTAAGAGCATGCCACATTGAAATAATATCAGGCTGACCTGTTCCGCCGGAAACCGGTTTCATAGCAAGGTCAATTCCGTCAGCGCCGCCGTCAAGAGCTGCCAAATATGCAGCTAAACCTGTACCGGCAGTTTCGTGAGAGTGGAATCGAATATGAGCATCTTTACCCAAAATTTCACGAGCCATTTTAACGGTTTCATATACTTTTCTCGGATTTGAAGTTCCTGAAGCATCTTTAAATGCCAGACTGTCAAACGGAATACCCGCATCGAGAATGTTTCTCAAAACTTTTTCATAGAAAGCAACATCATGTGCGCCTTCACAACCGTAAGGTAATTCCATCATTGTAATGGTAACTTCGTGTTCAAGTCCATGTTTCTTTATGCTCTTTGCAGAGTCAATTAAATTGTGAACATCATTTAAAGCATCGAAGTTTCTGATAACGTTAACTCCGTGTTTTGCAAACATTTTAGCGTGCAAATCAATTACGTCACGGGGTTGAGAGTTCAAACCTACAACGTTAACCCCTCTCGCCAATGATTGTAATTTTATATCAGGTCCGACAGCGGCTCTGATTTTATCCATAGTTTCAAAAGCATTTTCATTACAGAAAAATATCGGAGCCTGAAATCTTGCACCGCCTGCTGTTTCGAAATGCTTGAGCCCTGCATCAACAGCTGACTGTAAAGCAGGAATAAAGTCATCTACGAGAACTTTAGCCCCGAAGATTGACTGGAAACCGTCCCTGAAAGACGTATCCATTACTTTAATTAGTTTTGTCATTATATATCTCCTTTAAATTAGATTCTTTATATTATCGGATGTTTATTATTTTTTGAACATCGCCGCAAGTATTGCAACAGCTATTTCTTCATCATTAGAAGCAGCAGCTTTCTTTACTCCTGATGTCTGCGGAATTGCTTCCGGAAAAATTTGGTTTAGCTTTTTCACAATGGTTGACATTATAGTCATAGAAACAATCATTAGGCAGAGGAAAGATAATACCGTTCCCATCCCTATACACATTGCGACAAGCCCTTGTAACCATAATTCGCTGTTCATAATATATCTCCTATAAGTAATATATGTTCTTCATTATTTTCATCCAGAAGTTTTAAGGCACCGGTTGGGGTTATGTCCTTCGCAACCCCGCAAAGTATTTTGTTCAGTACTTTTACGGTAACTTCTTTATTGAGGAAACCGGCTCTTCTTATATAATCTTCTCTAATTAATAAAAATCCACCCTCAATAAAATCATTATACAACAAACAAAACTTGTTTATAACTTTTTCCAAAAATTCTTTTTTATCAATAGTTTTTCCGATTTCTAAATTAAGAGAAGTAGCAGGCTGATCGATTTGTGAAAGTATTTCTCTGCTTGTGTTTAAGTTTATACCAAAACCTAAAACTATTCCCTTTAAAACGTTTTCGCCCATGACGGCTTCCGCTAATATCCCCGAAATTTTCTTCCCGTTAATCTGAATATCATTCGGCCATTTAATTTTTGGTTTAACTCCGTATTCTTCAAAAGTCTGACACAAAACAAGACATAAAAGCTGCGTCAGATTTGAATAAACATCTTCCATTTTATCCGACGGTTTTAGTACAAGACTTGCATAAATATTATCCTCTCCCATATAAGACCATTTACGGTTTAAACGCCCTCTGCCGGCAGTCTGGTTGTCGGTGTAAACTATTGTGCCGTCGGGGATTTCGGCAATATGCTCTTTTGCATATTTATTGGTAGAATCAATCTCTTCTAAAAATAATAAATTCATAGTTAAATTTTATATCGAATAATCTTATACTGCAAATCTTATTATTAAATATATTTATGTTACCATGTTATTTGTGATTGAAATTTTGAAGAAAGTTTGCGGAAATGGAGTTTTTAAGTATTAAAAAAAACTGTAAAAAACTTTTTTTTATATGTCTGTTTGTATTTATTATACTTGGGTTTTTATTAAGATTAAAAGTGTATTTAATAGGCAGACCGATATGGCTTGATGAAGGGCAATTGGCATTAAGTTTGTTGAACAGAAATTTCTTGGGTTTCTTTACCGAATTGGAGCGACAGCAGTCTGCCCCTCCGCTCTTCCTGATATTGGTTAAAGATTTTACTTTCATCTTCGGAACAAAAGAACTTGCGATGAGAATTGTACCATTTGTCGGCGGATTGTTGGCTCTCCCTCTTTTTTATGTTTTTTCAAAACAGTTTCTAATCAGGAAATGGTCTGTTTTATTGGCAAGTTTTTTGTTTGCTGTTAATAAGGAATTAATATATTATTCTCAGGAATTTAAACAATATTCTACGGATGTTTTGTTTTTTATGCTTGCATTTGTAATTTTAAACAAACTTTCTTTAAAGAATTTATCCGTAAAACAGACGGTATTATACTCATTGTTCATTGCACTATTGCCGTTATTATCCGTTCCAACCGTTTTTGTTATCGGTGCCTGGTTTATTAAAGAATTAATTTGTAATAAATTAAATAATCTCAAAAAGTTTGCAGTATTTTGTTTCCCGATAGGCATTATCAATATTATATATTTAAT
Organism: bacterium; assembly: GCA_017542305.1. Lineage (GTDB taxonomy): Bacteria > Cyanobacteriota > Vampirovibrionia > Gastranaerophilales > Gastranaerophilaceae > UBA1221. Next base: position 9,762 of record JAFXXK010000021.1, on the reverse strand, counting down.
AACCGTAATTATACCTCAGCATAACGTTATGATAAAGCATTTTGAATATTTTTGGGCTAAAGGTTTTGTTACTTTTGATTTATTGTCTGACTTCGATATATTAAAAGATAATATAGTTTTCTTTTTCGACCCGAATTTTCTCCCATTATTGATTATTATACTGCTTTTTGGCGGTATATTATGTGTTCTGAGAAGAATAAAACGCTCCCCGCATATAATTCTTGTACTATCTTTTATTTTGATATTAATTTGTTCATTTCTCCATATCTATCCGTTGTCTAAGAGAGTTGCCCTATATACAGTACCGGTATTAATTGTTTTAATTTTAAAACCGCTGGATTATTTCTCCTTAAAAAGGAAAGTTTATTCCCTTATAATATCTGCGGTGTTGGTAATTTCTTTCTGTAAATATACTCCGGCATATATGCTTAATTATCCGTTTTTGCTGCGAGATCATGTGACTAACGGGAAAATTCTTATGAAAAAACTGGTAAAACATTACAACGGAAAAGGTTGTATTATGGTAAATAATGCATCTTATTCCGAATATTCTTATTATGCCGGTTATTATAATTTTAAACCCAAATGCATAAAAACCGATGGTTTCCCTGAGCATATGGATTATATGGCACACCTTAACAACTTAAAAGACGGGGATTATTGGTTCTTTTATTCATTTGATTATCAGGGGTGTCCGGTCATTCCGATGCTTAAAAAGTGGGCAGCTGATTATGAAATCAAATACGAGTATGAGATTCCGGGGTCATATCTTTTGCATCTTAAAAAACGTTCTAAAAATAAATAAATTATACTCAGATGCACAACAAAACTAAATATATTGCATTTTTTTAGTGTTTATGGTACACTTACTATATATACTTACAAATACCCATAAAAAAGGAGGAAATATAATGGAAACTTATGGTATTGAAAAATTAGGAATTACCTCGCCTTCTGCAGTACACAGAAACTGGACTCCGGCTCAGTTGACCGAAGCTGCTTTAAGAAGAGGTGAAGGTTCTTTAAGTAACACCGGTGCACTTGTTGTTACCACAGGTAAATATACAGGTCGTTCACCTAAGGATAAATTTATTGTTGATACTGATACTATTCACAATGATATAGCATGGGGCAAAGTAAATCGTCCTATTTCAAGAGAAACATTTAACTCTATTAAATCTAAAATGATTAATTACCTGAACGGTAAAGAAATCTTTATTTTTGACGGTTTTGCAGGTGCTGATAAAACTTATACTCAAAAATTCAGAGTAATCAACGAATTAGCAAGCCAAAACATGTTCATTCACCAATTATTAATCAGACCGACAGCAGAAGAATTGGCAAACTACGGCGAAGCTGATTACACAATTATTTGTGCTCCTGGCTTCAAATGCGATCCGGCTGTTGACGGAACAAACTCTGAAGCATGTATAGCTATCGATTATGAAGCACATACAATTATTATTGCAGGTTCACAGTATGCAGGCGAAATTAAAAAATCAGTATTCGCTACTATGAACTATGTTATGACTAAGAAGAATGTATTACCTATGCACTGTTCAGCTAATATGGATCCTGAAACTCATGAAACAGCAGTTTTCTTTGGCCTTTCAGGAACAGGTAAAACCACATTATCAGCTGATCCTTCAAGAAAATTAATCGGTGATGACGAACACGGCTGGTCACCTGACGGGGTATTCAACTTCGAAGGCGGATGCTATGCAAAATGTATCAACCTTACAGAAGAAAATGAACCTGATATCTACCACGCAATTAAATTCGGTTCATTGGTTGAAAACGTAATTATGGATCCTGAAACAAGAGAATTTGATTTTGCTGACGGTTCATTAACAGAAAATACTCGTGTAGGTTATCCTGTAAACTACATTAACAATGCAGCTATTCCTTCAATGGGCGGCATTCCGAAAGTTGTTGTATTCTTAACTGCAGATGCTTTCGGTGTATTACCTCCTATCTCAAGATTAGATAAGAATGCTGCAATGTACCACTTTGTAACAGGCTTTACTTCCAAATTGGCAGGTACTGAAAGAGGTATTACAGAACCTGTTCCGACATTCTCAACATTATTCGGCGAACCTTTCATGCCTATGGATGCAAGTGTTTACGCTAAGATGTTAGGTGATAAGTTAGACCAATACGGCACTAAGGTTTACTTAGTAAATACCGGATGGGCAGGCGGAAGTGCTTCTTCAGGTGCTAAGAGAATGAAATTGTCTTACACAAGAGCTATGGTATCTGCAGCATTGAACGGCTCATTTGATAATGTTGAATTCAAACATCATGATGTATTTAACGTTGATTACCCGACTTCTTGTCCGAATGTTCCTGCAGAAATGCTTGATGCAAGAGGTATGTGGGCAGATAAAGCAGCTTATGACGAAGCAGCTAACAAATTGGCTCAGATGTTTGCAGATAATTTCTCAAGCAAATATCCTAATATGCCGGCTGAAATTGTTAATGCAGGTCCTAAACCGCTTAGTACCGTTCAATAGTTTTTAATGACTATATATAAAGTAAAAAGCTCCGCAAATTTGCGGAGCTTTTTTGTTGACATAACAATAATAATATATTAGTATTTCTATTAAATAGGAGGGTTATTATGAGAAAAGAAATTGTTTGTTTAGTATTGGGTTTGATGATTACGGGATTTAATTCTTCTATGGCGGATGAAGTTTATACGGTTCATACAGAGGAAGCTAATCCTACAACATTAGAAAAACTTCAGACAAAAACTGAAGAAACCGCAAAAGATTTGGGTGTAAAGACTCAGGAAGCTGCCCAAAAAACAGGTGATTTTGTAATGGAAAAATCATCTGAGGCCGCTGAAGTTGCAAAAGATGGTGCAATAAAAGCAGGACACGCAACAAAAAAGAATGCTGCAAAAGCAGCGAAAAAGGCAGGAGAATTCACAAAAGAAAATGCAATAAAAGCGGGTCATGCAACTAAAAGAGGAGCTAAAAAGGCTACTAATTACGCAGCTAAAAAAGTAAGAAATACTGCCGATAAAGTAATCGAAAGTACAGAAGAAACCCCGTAACTTTAATCAAAAATCTAATTAACAGTAAGTATATCGGGCAGGATTTAAAGAACAGAATTCTGTCTGATAATTTGTGTTAAGCAATGTGACAGATATTTAAATATTAAAAATAAACAAATCGAACTTCAAACTCCGCAAGAATAGCTAATTTACGACTTTTAGTTAAAATATTGTAAACATTTTGTAATCATTTGGCAAAAATTGGTTTGCTTTGTTTTAAAATAATTGTATAAGTTAAAAATTTAACGGTAGGTCATGAATATAAAACCCTTAACAAGTGAATTTACCCACAAGAGACGACTTAAGTCAGGGTATGACTCGGAGCATCCGGATAGAAATGTGCGAAATTATGCACTGATGTACGGTGAGAATAATACAAGAGGATATAATGTGAATTTTAGCGGCAAGTTACCAAATGAGAGTGTGACTGCCGCTAAAACTTTAATGGAGAAGATAATGGATTCAAGAGCTTTCAATTGGTTGACCGGATTTGCCGGTGAACACAATGTAGCGGCAGCTTCTCTTATAGCTTTATTCCTTGCAGGCGGTTTGAGACCTGCAATTACAATATCTTTACCGGGTAAAAAAGACCTGGAAGACAAAATTTATGCTGCAGGTCATTCAATGGCATCCGGTGTTATCGGTTTCGGGTTCTCTACTTTGATAACTACCCCTATTGATTCCGGTATAAAATTCATCTACAAAGATGCCAAAAAGATGCGCAAAGAAGATTATGACAAATTGACAGTTAAAGAATTGGCTGATTACATAAGAAAGAATAATTTAACTCCTGAAAAAATCGCAGATAAAATGGAATCAGATAAATTGTCTAAAGAAGATATTCTGAAACAGCTTAAAGATAATTCAGGAAATCCGATAAGTCACGAAAAAATGGCTCAGTTTATAAAAGACAATAAGGGTCAAATTATTCCGCTTAAAAAGTTTGTAATAAAAGAAATAAAAGATAAAAACGGAAATGTAATTGAAACAAAAGTCCTTTATCCGGGATATTTGAAGATAGTAGCTGATAAAGTTGATAAAGTAAATGAACTGAAACATTTATTGGCTACAACAACCGATATTATGGAAAAAGAAAATCTAATGAAACAAATCAAGAACCTTGAAAATCATATGAAAGGTATTGATACAACAATGCATAATATTTCTGAATGGGCAATTGCAATACCAAGAGCAATGCTGACAATAGCATTAATTCCGCCGATTTTGAAATATGTATTCCATGTAGAAAAAGGCAAATCGGCAAATAAAAAAGCTGAAAATAATACAACAACCCAGACAGTTGTTGATGCAAATAAAGCAATATTATCTAATTCAATGAAAGCGTTTAAAGAATTTACCGGAGGTGATAAGTAATGAACATTTCTCATAATATTTCTCCAAAATTCAATACGCAATACAACTATAATCTTGATAAAAGATGTGCGAAACCTCAACCGCAAACCTTTACGGGTATGAATATATCAAAAGGTTATGATAAATTCTGTGAGGAAGTAGGTAAACATTTTTGCAGACCTATATTTGATAATTTTGTAGTTAACAAGCTGGGTTATACAATAAGAAACAGTGAAAATGCTGTTAAACACTTCCTGGCTGTCGGTTCCGTTATTACCAGCGGTATGTATATGCACCAGACTTATACCAACAAGAAAATGGATAAAGACAGACGTGCTACTTTAACGGTAAATCAAGGCTTTACATTGTTATTATCTACATTGGGCGCGTACACATTAGACGGTTCTTTAAAAAGCTGGTGGAAGAAACAGCATGAAAGATATTTAAGATTAAATGCCGCAGGAAATTCCGCTTGGGACGGTATGAATGAAATGAACTCAGACATGAATAAACAGACTATAGAAAAAGTCGCTAAGGGTGAAACAAAACTCGAAATGACCATTAAAGATGATAAGGCTTTAAATAAATTAGTCAAAAAATTCATTAAGAGTGATGTCGTTCTCGATAAAAATTCAAAAATGGGTATCTTTGCAGAAAAACTTGCCGATGCCGGAATAAAAGTTGCTAATCCTGAAGATAAAAACGCATTAATCCAAAAATGTAAGAGTATTATCGCTACAGGCAGCGCTGAAATGAAAGAAAAAATCGCAAATGCTGTAAAAACAGAAAATATAGTCAGAAAGAACTTTATAGAAATTAACGATTATCTTGATAAATACGGTGAACAGCATGTCGTTGATAAAAGTATGCTCAAGAGATTAAAGATAAGAAGCAAAGGTTTTGCGGCATTACGTTCAATCCTTGTATTCGGATTCGTTTACAGATTCTTTGTTCCGCTGGCGGTAGTTAAACCTACTAACTTGTTATGTGACAAATACCTTGAATACAAAAAACAGGCAAAACAAAAAAACGCAGTTTAATAATTATACTGTAATCTGAAATAATATATTTTGGGTATATTATATGTTCATGTTACAATAGACTTATGAATTTAGATAGCGCAATTGACACTTTGTTGTCCCCTATAGCCGATAAAATTTCCGGGATTATCTTTTCTCATGTGACAATTCACGGAGTTAAGGTTGAATTTCTTATTGCTCTGTTAATGTCAGCGGCGATATTTTTTACCGTCAGAACCCGATTTATTGGTTTTTGGGGATTTAAGCATGCAATTCAGCTGATTACGAAAAATTATAAACATAACGATACCATAGAACGCAAAAAGCATGGTGAGGTTTCGGCTTTTCAAGCTTTGACTGCAACAATATCCGCATCTGCGGGGATTGGTAACGTAGCAGGCTCTGCCGCTGCGGTTTCTGTCGGCGGTCCCGGTGTTATATTTTGGATGATGGTTGCCGGAGTTTTTTCTATGGCATTAAAATTTGCGGAAGTTTTACTAGGGTTAAAATTTCGTTATGTGAATAAAAAAGACGGCTCTGTTGCAGGCGGCCCGATGTATTATATTTTGGCAGGTCTGAAACGACACAAGGTTTTAGGACGTTTTGCTCCGACGCTGGCTAAGAGTTATGCGGTATGTTGTATTTTTGCAATGATAGGCGGCTGGAATTTGTTCCAGATAAATGCAATGACGACTCAGATAACTGAGGTTACTGGTGGCGAAAACAGCTTTTTCTATAATCAGAGCTGGTTGTTAGGATTAATCGTTGCAATCATAACTTTTGTTACCATTATTGGAGGCATTAAGGCGATAGGTAAATTTACTTCAAAAGTTACGCCGGTTATGTGTACCCTGTACGTAACATCAGCATTTATTATCTGCCTTGTAAATATTCATCATTTCCCGCATACCATACATTTGATTTTAACAGAAGCATTCAAGCCGCAGGCAATAGGCGGCGGCATGTTTGCATGTATGTTATGGGGATTCAGACGTGCAATGTTCGCTAATGAAGCAGGACTTGGTACAGCCCCGATAGCATTTTCTGCGGTAAAAACCAATAAACCTGTAGCACAGGCATTTATTGCCATGCTTCAGCCGTTTGTCGATACTGTTATAGTTGGAGCCGCAACAGCATTTGTAATTGTTGTCAGCGGTGTATATCTTAACAATACGGGACTGGCAGGTATTGAATTAACATCAAAGGCATTTGCATCTGTATGTCCGTTCTTCCCGATATTGTTAACAATTATGGCAAGCTGTTTTGTTTTGTCTACTATGTTATGCGGTTCTTATTACGGAATTAAAGGGTGGACTTTTTTGTTTGGTGATACAAAATTGACAACTCGTACTTTTCAGGTAATATATTGTATATTCATTGTTATTGGTTCAGCCATGAACTTTAAGAGTATAATTAACCTGTCGGATGCATTTACTCTGTTTTTGGCGGTTCCGAATCTTATAGCAGTATTCATACTTTCGGATGTTGTTATAAAAGAACTTAAAAGATATTGTAAAAAATACAATGTTGGTATTTATAGATTGGAGAAAGAGGAGAAATAGAACATGAAAGAAAATTGTCTGAATATCGTAAGACAAAAATGTGAAAGTTGTCAGGCATGTGCATTAGGTGCAACAAGAAATAATATAGTATTTTCTGACGGTAATGCTTCTACTGCAAGAATAGTTTTGATAGGGGAAGCTCCGGGAGAAACAGAAGATTTGACAGGCAGACCGTTTGTAGGCAGAGCGGGTCAGCTGCTTACCGAATTTTTATCCGAAGCAGGAATTTCTCGTGACAGAGATGTTTATATTATCAATACCGTTAAATGCCGTCCGCCGGAAAACAGAGTCCCGACCGATGAAGAAAAAGCGGCATGCAGAAAATTCCTTGACGCGCAAATTGATATAATTAAACCTGATGCGATTGTATTATGTGGTGCAACAGCTTTAAAATCATTCGTAACTCTTGATAAAAAACAGACTATTTCAAAAATAAGAGGTCAATGGATGACGGTTACGGTAGACGGTGTTGAGTATAAAGCTATTACAATATTCCATCCGTCATATCTTCTGAGAAACCATTCTATGGAAGAAGGTTCTCCAAGAAGATTAATGCAGGAAGACTTATTGAATATAAAAAATACGGTATTGCCGGATTCTCCTGAATTTGTTTCTGATGTTGTAGGAGCTTTTGGTACTTTGGTTAATGTTTAATTTGTAATATTAATAACAGACAAAAGGAAACAGTTTTTATTTGCTGTTTCCTTTTTAATATTAAATTATAGAAGATTAAACATAAATACAGCGTAAGTGTTGTCCTGTTTGTATTATTGTTTTTTTGTTATATCATGTTAGGGGTTATAGTTAGTATTAAGAACTAAAACATTTTTAAAACGGAGATATCTTTATGGTTAGGAATAAGCGTGCTATTATAATCGGTGCAGGTCCCGCAGGTCTGAGTGCTGCATATAATCTTTTAAAAATGACTGATGATATATTACCTGTCATATATGAAGAATTAGATGTAGTTGGCGGTATTTCAAGAACGGTTCATTATAACGGTAATGGTATTGACCTTGGAGGACATCGTTTGTTCTCAAAAAGCCAGGAAATTCTTGATTTTTGGGAAGAGATATTGCCGCTTCAGGGTAAGCCGCCAATAGACGATAAAATTTTAAACAGAGAAATAACGCTTTCTCCAACAGGTCCCGATCCTGATGAAACGGACAGAGTAATGCTTAAACGTCGCAGAGTTTCCCGTATCTTTTATCTGAGAAAGTTCTTCGATTATCCGATAAGCCTCAAGGCATCTACTATTCTGAATATGGGTATTGGCAGAACCTTCAAGGCCGGGATGAGCTATATTAAATCAGCATTAATAAAACGTGAAGAAAAAAATCTTGAAGATTTCATGATTAATCGTTTTGGCCTAGTGCTTTATAAAATGTTTTTTGAGAATTATACCCAAAAGGTTTGGGGGTTACACCCGAAGGACATATCAAAAGAATGGGGAGAACAGCGCATCAAAGGTCTTTCATTATCAAAGGCTATAATCAATGCAATTTTATCACCATTTAAACTGCTATCCAACAAACAAAAAGAAACATCTTTAATTGACGAATTTTTCTACCCGAAATACGGCTGCGGACAACTTTGGGAAGCTATGGCAAATGATGTTCGGAAAATGGGGGGAGAAATTTATCTGAATACAAAGGTCATCGGATTTGATACATCAGAAAATAAAATTACTTCGGTAAAAATTACAGATAATGAGTCTGAAAAAACTGTTGAAGCGGATTATATAATATCATCAATGCCAATAAAAGACTTAATTGCAGGACTAGGAAGCAATGTTCCTGAAAATGTTCAATCTGTCGCAAGCGAACTGCCTTATCGTGATTATATTCTGCTAGGATATTACTGCAATAAAATTAACCTGAAAAATAATACAAAAATCCCGACTATTAACAATATCTGCCCTGATAACTGGATCTATATTCAGGAAGATGATGTTACAGCAGGCAGAATGCAAATTATGAACAACTGGTCACCGTATCTTGTAAAAGATTTTAAGGATAAAGTATTTCTGAGTCTGGAATATTTCTGTAATGAGGGTGATGAACTGTGGAATATGACGGATAATGATATGCTTGATTTTGGAATTTCCGAATTGGAAAAACTTAACGTCATAAATAAAGAGGATGTTCTTGACAGTATCAGAGTAAAAGTTAAAAAGGCTTATCCTGCATATTTTGGCTCATATAAAGATTTCGATGTCGTTAAAAACTATTTGAATACTATTGAGAATTTGTATTGCATCGGTAGAAACGGGCAGCATAAATACAACAATATGGATCATTCTATGTTGAGCGGAATAGAGGCAGTAAAAGCAATAACGGGACAAACCAATAAGGATATTTTATGGCTGGTTAATACAGAAAAGGAATACCATGAAGCTAAACAGTAAAATATTCGGTGTAATTGTTTTAATCTTATGGGTTTTAATAACTTTACTGAGAGTTTCCCATCATCAACCATGGTATGATGAGGCACATGCATATATGCTTGCTCAAAATCTTACAATACCAGAATTAATAGCTGAAATGAAATATGAGGGGCATTTGCTTGTTTGGTATTTGCTGATAATGCCGTTTGCAAAATTAAAGTTGTGGTATCCGTATCCAATGCAAATTTTGAATTGGCTGAGTGCATTTATCGCATTGTTAGTAATGTGGAAGAAAGCACCGTTTCATCCGGTAACCAAGACAATAATAACATTTTCATACCCTTTTATAGCGGAAATGCCTGTGATAGCAAGATGTTATTCTGT
>JAFXXK010000020.1 GCA_017542305.1 bacterium | reverse complement strand
TTGTTGGGTTATCTGTTGTAGGATTATCCGTTGTAGGATTATCCGTAGTAGGATTGTCCGTTGTTGGGTTATCTGTTGTAGGATTATCCGTTGTAGGATTATCCGTTGTCGGATTGTCTGCGGTTGGATTATCTGTTGTAGGATTATCCGTTGTTGGGTTATCTGTTGTCGGGTTGTCCGTGGTCGGATTATCCGTAGTAGGATTGTCCGTGGTCGGGTTATCCGTAGTCGGATTATCTGTGGTCGGGTTATCCGTAGTAGGATTATCCGTTGTAGGATTATCCGTGGTCGGGTTATCCGTGGTCGGGTTGTCCGTTGTCGGGTTATCCGTGGTCGGGTTGTCCGTTGTCTGGTTATCCGTTGTTGGGTTATCTGTTGTAGGATTATCCGTAGTCGGATTATCCGTTGTTGGGTTATCCGTGGTTGGGTTGTCCGTTGTCGGGTTATCCGTTGTAGGATTATCCGTTGTTGGGTTATCCGTGGTTGGGTTATCTGTTGTTGGGTAATCTGATGTAGGATCTATGACAGGCGGATTTTCTTTCTGCTCAATCTGACGCGGAATTACAAGGTTATCATCGTCATATGTTCCACCATACAGGTATGTGTCTAGACTATTATTATTGGGACCATCATAGTCTTTATCGGTATATTGTGTACTGCCGCCATAATAATAGCCCATTGTTCCTGCGGACGGGTCTTGAGGATCAACCGGTTTTTCTCTGGTAGCATTTATTGTATTTGCATAAACCCCTGTTGGCATATCTTTTGGTCGAACCGCAGTAGCTCTGACAGATATAGCAGATACCCCTGATTTGACACTTTGAATAGTTGATGTTGCATCATTTTCACGAACCCAAGACATATACGGATTTGTCTGCTCAGTATCAACAAATTGTATATTCTTACGATCATCATTAGGACCGTTAAAGAATTCATAACCATCTGCATAAGAATGATCTGCAATCAGCTGTAAATCTTGATCTTTATCTGCTGATTCTCTGCCCTTACCATCACCTTTCAAGCGTCCGCCTTGTACAACTATTGTAGAATATGGCTGATAATAATATGTTTTACTATTATCTTGTATTTGTCCGGTAAAAGGATTTACTGAAGGAAGACCACCTGTAGTATAATATTGAGTATCTGACTTCATATCCGTAGCGGTTAATACTGCTCTGTTAGGAATTACATTATTTGTATTTGTACCAAAATAATCACCATTATTATAATCAGGAGTTTCACCAAGATGCGTAATTACCATATTGGTACCATGAGCTTTAATATTTACTTTATCATTAGATGTAACCTGATTTATATAGACATCACCATTAAATTCTGCATTTACGGAACCGTTTCTTGAAATTATGGAATTAATTTCAACATCAGCATTACCATAACTGGCAATCTTACTCTGGTTCATCCCATCCGCAGAATACGGATCAAATTCCATAGCCCAGCCTAAGTAGTTTTCATCATAATCATCGTAGTAATAGCTTGGACCACCATTTTTATATGTAGTAATTTTACCGACACCTCTTAAAGATATATCGCCATTTGCGAGTATATTTACAGGAAGAGTCTGCTCCCCTGTTCTGCGTCCATTTCCTGTATATTCCGTACAGAGTTCTTCTCTTGTGATAGTTTTATCAAAATATGCATTGTCCTGAATTATGGTTAACGGATCATCCGTACCATTACCAATTTTGCCGGAAGCAATAACCTCCATTCCATTAGCCTGCAAGTGAGGAGTAGATGAATCATATTGTGTACGGGTGACACCTGTGATATCATAAGCTGCTTCATTTGAACCGTTATTGGATTTTGTAGGATCATAACTGTCTGCAATAAGTATAATATCTTCTTTTGCCTGAATTGTATCTACTTTCAGGTTTTTGTTAAGACTGGAGATATGAACATGCCCGTTATTACTTGTAGCTTTAAGATTTCCGTCTACAGATACTTTCAGAGTAGAATCTAATATACCTGTATTTTTGCTGTCATTCTTTGTATAATTAGTACCGATATTCCCAACTGCCGTAATATCAAGATTGGCTCCATTTTCAGTTTTTATATTTACATATTTATTTTTGTCGCCATTATAATTATTATATGGAGTGATTTCGAATACATCTAAGGTAACGTTACCACCGACACTTTTAATGTTATTAATTTCATTGCCGTTTCCATCTTGATGTGATGCATTCATATACATAGTACCGATTGCGCCTATATTTATCGCTGCACGATCATCTGCTTCTATTTTACCAAAAATTGTCATATCAGCTGCATTTATAGTCATTGTAGGTTCACTGACACCGGTATTCTTACCTCTCAAGTTAACCCTGCCTGACTCATAAACATCCACACTGTATTTTGCATTAATATCCATGTTGCCATTGGCATTTGAAAGATCTCCGGAAATTTGAATAGCACCATCTTCTGATTTTAGGGATAAATCACCTGCGTAATTGGTAACAGATGCTCCATCATTGATATTTATATTGCCATCAGCAGTAATAGTCATATGACCTGAGGTATTTTTTAAAGTACCGCCAAAAGTTATTCCATCTGCTCCCGATGCTATAGTAGTATTACCATCAGCTGCATTTAATATCTGGCCGTTAATAGTATTACTTTTTGTAGCATTTAATGAAATATGAGCTCTGTTATTACCATTATAGCCATTATTATTAGCTACATTTACAAGACTGGCAAAAAGTGCTTCCGCTGCATCTGTTGAATCCAATATATTACTGCCGTTATTCGGTATTGCACCATTAATTATTCTTCCGCTGTTACTTATATTGTTAGCTTGGACACTAAGCCCATGGGCAGACATTATTAAACCATTATTTTCAAAACTGGCTGAAGATGCATTCGGCATCTCTGGATTATTTGTCAATTGCGAAATATCTACCATCTTTCCGGCTATACTTGCTTTATCTATAGGAGTACCATTTATAGTAGCTTCATTATCAAAAGCCGGAGTATAACTCTCGCCGATTTCTCTTATATATTCAGGATACTTAGAATAATGTGAATAAGTTTGAATTTCAGGAGTAAATACTGATAACTGCCCGACATTTAAAACACCTGAACTTCCAACAACAAGCCCTCCCGGTGCAATTAATACCAGATGACCATTCGGATTATATACACCACCTTGGGACGGTAAGTCTGTCAGAGTATTAACTATACCGTTAATATTAATCTTGCCGCCGTTAACCTCTGCAATAAAAGTATCTATATCAACTGTTCCGCCAACATCCATATATGCCTTGTAGATAAAATTGGCAACATCGCCTTGCTCTAATTTGAATTGTGAATATCTTGCTAATCCGGTTTTCCCATTTACTGCATGCGGAGTAAGATTGAATGCACCATTAGAATCCTTTGTTAATTGCTTACTTACATATTGACCTGTCGTAATATTAGAATAAACTGACGTAATTTCAGAAGCGCCCCATGCCGAATCGGAATTTATACAAGGGAGAACAAGGCATAATCCTAAAAATGATGCCTTTATGCAACGTAAGTTATTAGTACAGGTATTATTACGTCTTAGCATGCCTAAAATCCTCTAGTTCTTCTACATACTTTATGTGTTCTGTTACGGCATATATCACCAAAAACTTTAATAAATTCGTAAAAACTTTACAAAAATTTACATTGCATTATGTAGAAGAAATCTATTCAGCCTGCATATTTTAATACTATTCTGCTAAGACAAAAACTCCTGTTACGGGAGATGAAGGTATAACCTCTTCAGCCTGCGTTGGAATATCATGTACTATATTAAATACTTTTTTCCTTGAGCGCATTTCATCAATTCTGAGCATATCCTGAATTGCACTCAGAGCATTCGCACGGCGTTTTGCATCCTGTGAAAGTAAATCATTTAAAAAGTTTTTATAGCTTCTTACTTCTTCTTTCGATAAATATTTTGGTGTTTTAGAATACTTTTGGTAATTTTCAGCCATCTCCGGAGTTAGGTTATATTCTCTTACTTTATCTACAGCATTTTGAATAATCTGTCTTACACGCTCTTTCGTTAATCCCATAAGCTCACCGATTTGTATTTCGGATTTGCGTTTTGCTCCATTTAAGGCAAACTTATCATTGAGCATTACCCGTTCTCTTTCCATTAACAGGTAATCACTTAACATATTTATTCTTTCTGCCAGTTTTCTGGGCAGCAAGTCTATACTGTTTTTCTTTTCTCTTCCGTTAACAGCATTTCCTGTATTAACAGAAGTTTCATTAAAGAAATGGTATTTTCTGACACGTTTACCGTTTCCATCTTTACTCTTTGAAAAAGCCGCCCTTGCAACAACATTCTTATCATCTTTTAATTCCATGACAACTATTTCAAATTTATCTTCTTTCTTGGAAGTAATCTCAAGTACAGGATTTTTGGCACTGAAATAAGGTCTTGCAAAATACATTCTGATATCATCATCTTTTAGAATTATATCTCCGGCTTCTTTTCTGTTCAAAACGACCTTTTTCAGACGACCTTTTGTTTCAGGAAGCAAAGAAAGAACATCCTCTTTCTTTGAAAATATAAACGGAGTCTCCGTAATAACTTCATTACCGTCCTTGGTTGACATGACAACCTTCTTATGACGGGATGCCGTTTTTGAACTGATTTCAAGAACAGGACTTGAACAACCGGTATAAACATCTTCCAAAACTTCGCCTAAATTATAATTTCCTGATGCTAACTCTTGTATTCCGTTTTTGTTATATCTGACATAAAATTTATCTGAACCTCTGTCAGCGAGTGCCATTACTTTTGTACCTATTTTGCTGAAATTTATTTCCATATTATAACTCCTGTAAAATTAATTTACCCGCTATAAAACCCGTAAAAAAATTTTGTTGCGGAAAATATGAATAATGTAACAATTTATAAACAATTCCGAAAAAAAGAGATTTTATATTATTTTATATAATTGTAGAAAGTTGCGAATATGAGTGTAGATTTTAAAACAGATTTTTCATTAAAACGAAATATAAATACTCTGCCAAAACCTGCAAATAATCCCGAACCGTCACAAGATAAACCGGAATCGCAGATTACAGTAAAATCAAGCACCCCTAGGGATTTTACACTTGGTGCGGTAACCGCTGCAACAGCTTTGATTACACTTGGAGTTTTGGCAAGAAAGGGCAAATTCGGGAAAAATCTTCAAAGATATCTTGGCGGAGCAGAAAGAGAAGTCAAAGAAATAAAACCTCATACTCATGCAGTTCCCGAACCAAAAACAAATACCATGCCTGAAAACAAATCCACAGCTGCATCAGGTACTTCCAAACCCCAACCGCAAACTGAAAAAACATCGGAACTTCAGCAAACAGAACAGATTCAAAAACCCCAAAAACCTATCCAGACATATTCGACGAAATTACCCGAAACAGTTAAAGAATATAAATCCGAAGATATACAAGTATCAGGTTATATAGCTCAAAAACCTTTCCAAACAAACGGAAGCTCCAGACCATCAATTGATACACTAAAAAAAGTTCATAACAAAGATTTGACTGTTTTGTATGACGATGCAAACGAAACAACGGAAATAATTCTGCCATGCGGAAGCGATTTCTTCGGAGTAAAAATAAACGGTATAGTATCAAAAGAAAGAGTAAAAGATATATTCAGAACACTTAATGCAAACGGTATTGCAGATCCCGATAAATTTACTCCGGTAATAACAGGGGTTTTAAACGGTAAATATAATACACAGTACTCAATAAAAAATATAGGAATATATTTTGATTTCCATGACAGAGGAGCATACCAATTCAGAGGCGGCGGGGAAAAATGGTGTACCGATGGAAGAATACTGCTTAGAAAGATGCTGAGGGGTAAAAAATGGGAAGGGTATGCTATATCATATAATACTCCAAAAGACGGCAGAAGTACAACTGAAATTGCGGTAGCATTGCCCTGGAATAGCGGAGAACGTCCGCTTTCAAATCATTATGCAATATTCCTTGACGGTCTTATTCCGCCCGGGACTTGTCACAGATTAGTTAAATATTTGGAAACAGTTGTTCAAAATCCAAAAGATATTCAATATGAAGAACTTGCTAAAATACAAGAAGAAACGTTAAAGTTCTTAAATGTAAATTAAGACTGTTATGCGTTTGCAACTTGTGCTTTTAATTTGTTTTCGATATCTTCTCTTACTCTGTAGCCCTGATTATCTTTATCGAGAAGTCTCCATGCAACGATTATAGACGGCATTAATACACCGAGAACTCCGATACAAGCTCCGATACTCTTTAATGCGGCTCTGCCGTTAGCTTTCTTAACTTTTTCCAGATATGCTTCAAGCATCTTTGTTTTATCTGCTTCCGAAACTTCCTCAACAGCCATACCTAATTTTTCAGCTTCTTTTTGGATAAATTCCTGACTCTTTTCGTATAATGTTTTGAGTTTATTTTTTACTCCGATTACATCATCGGTATTTATATATTTTCTGTTATCTACAGAACCTGTATCTTTAGGTTTAGAGAACAAGCCGGTATTTTCTTTTACGGTTTTGATGATACCGGATTTTTTAGCCATTTGAACTACAAGGTTATCCGGAGTTTCATTTACGAATTTGTAAACTTCGACATTTGTAGGTTTGTCAGAAACAGGAAATTCATAAATACTGTCCATTATCTTGTTATTTAACAATGCTTTCTTGAGTTCTTCCGATTCTAACGCTCTTGAATCCATATCTATCGGTAAACCTTTTTTCATTAAAGAACTGTTTTCGATATATTTCTTGATATGGTCGCCTGCAAAATACATAAAGAACCAGAAAAATCCTTCTTTGATACAGTACTGGAAAAATTCCTGCGGATTTTTGGAAGTTCCTAATCTTTGCCCGGTAATAACACCGTCAACTATCATCATATTTTTTACGGGAGAGAACATAAAATCTTGTAATCCGCCTGTAAATGATGTTTTGCCGTTGTTTTGAGCTGTCTGATTTGCCTGTTCTTTTTTAAGTGCTTCCTGTTTAGCAAAAAACTCTTTCTTAATCTTATTCTCTCTGTAATTGTGTCTGAATTTGGTAAGTCCGCCATATGAAAGGATAGTTAAAGCAGTAGCAGCTACAAACTTACCAAAAGTTAAACCTTTGAATGCTTTTGAATTTGATGCGGCTTTTTCAATGTTTTCAGCTATCTTTTTAACATTAACATTATTCTTGAATTTTTCATCATGCTGTTTTGCATATTTTTTAGCTAACTCAAGAACATCGTTGTCTTTCATTATTCTGACATCAACACCTGCATCATAACCCATGGGTTTAAACATAACCCAGTCTAAAATCTTTTTGTATGCGGGAATACCTAATAACCAAATAGCCTGAGTACCGAACTCATCTATAAATCTGTCATGGCTCTCTGCTGCCTGACCCGTAATATATGAACCTGCGGTCAAACCTAAGCTGTTTGCCGTATCTTTAATACCCATAGGGATTAAAGAATCACTGTTTGCTAAAACCGAATATATTTTACTTGCCGATATTGGGGAAATCATTTTCTAACCTTTCGGGAGCGGTATGCTCCTCACTTAACCTGAGTACTACAAGCCCCAAATTAAATTCATTAATTTGACGATTGGGGCATTCGCCTTTATGGTTAAGTTTCGTCGGATATTATGTTTCATACTGCTACCTTTCACTTTAATTTTAACGTTACTGAATACTTTAAATTGCTTATTTTGATTGTAATTTTTACGTTTGTTTACAAACAAAAAAATAAGACCTCTTTCAGTATAAAAGGTCTTGTTTAAGATTTCATTTCAACGACAAAAGTAAACGCCTTATTCTATAAACAAGCCTTTCTACTTAAATATGTACGTCGGTTTTGAAATCTTTTCATCATAACAAGACCATATTAACTTAAAAAAACTATTTTGTAAAGTATTTTACATTATGGTAAAATTAAGAATAAATATATTATCGGAGTCTAAAATGATATTATTTTTTACATCTTTAATACTTACACTGATTACAGGATTTTTTATAACTTCAATATTTGAACAGAAAAATTTTATAAAAATATTTTTATATTACTGTTTATCAATGTTTGCATCATTAGTTTTAAATGTAGAAATTTTATCATTATTTTCAAAAATTTCCCAAACGGGAATATTGAGTCTGAATATCTTATTTGCGATAATTTCCGGGATAATATGGTATAAAAAAGGGAAACCCGTATTTCACATAAGATGTAAAAGATTTTTTAAGCGTTTGTATTATGCGGTGATGTCGGACAAATATCTTTTGGTACTGGGATTAGCATTTTTATTTATGTGCGGAATATCCTTGTTTTTAATTTCGTTTATGCCGATTGTAAATCCGGATGCTGATGCTTACCATGTAATGAGGAGTACATTTTGGATAAGCAACGGGAATTTAAATCACTTTTTTACGGCTGACACAAGAGCACTCGTAATGCCGATTAATTCTGAAATACTTTATCTGTGGTTATTAATATTTCTAAAAAAACAACTATGGTTCGGTATTTTTTCATTCGCAGGGTTTTTATTGTCTATAACTTCTCTTTACGGAATACTTGGGAATACCAGAATATCTGAACGGGTAAAACTTTGGACAATATTTATACTTTCTTCATTACCGGCGGTAATAGTACAACTTTCGGGAACAGAAACCGATATAATCATTGCGGGACTTGTTCTTTCCTCTATATATTTATATTGGGAAAATCTAAAAACAGGCAAAAAAAATGAACTTTATTTTTCGGCTCTTGCCTACGCTTTGGCTATAGGTACAAAAACCCCTGCTTTAATGCTGGTTCTTCCTGTCGGATTATGGATGCTTTGGATGGGATATAAATATCTTAAAAAAGATTTTTATAAACCTTTTGTAAAATTCATAGGTTTTGGAATAATAAACTTTATATTATTTGCATCATATAACTACATATTGAATCTGGCAGATTTTGGCAGTTTATTCGGACCTGAATATTTTGTGGCTATACATTCAAATCTCTTCGGTATAAAAGGGGCCGTTGCCGGATTTATAAAACATATTTTTCTTTTCTTTGATTTTACCGGATTTAAGTGGAATGACTCCTTAGGAATGATAATTTTAGACATTAAAGAAAACATATTGGAAAGTCTGAATCTTTCATACATTTCAGATGGGATAAATACAACATTAAAAATTGATTTAAACCGCTCCTTAATTGAACAATGTATGGGACTCGGAATATTAGGATTTATGCTGTTTTTACCCTGCTGGATATATTCTATGGTAAAACCTGTTTTCAGCAAGAAAAATTCCGCTAAAATTATAGGCTCTTTCGGACTTATTTTGCTAGGTGCCATAATAATTATGTCTTATAAAATAACATTTATGTCATTTAATATAAGGTTTTTAACTTCTTTTTGTATAGTTGCTTCACCAATTCTGGTATATTCATATTCAAGAAAAAATAATCCTGTTAAATTTATTATTTCACTATTCGCATTATTTGGTTTACTGCTGATTTCTACACATTTATGGGGAAGACCTTTTAACAGAGTATATGAATATATGGGACAGGGTGTAAGCATCAAACAAATCCGAGAATATGAAAAATGTTCCGGAATGCCCAAACAAATTGAAAACCCGATGGTTATAAGAAATCAAATATGCAAAGTTGAGAAAAATATAAGAAAAATAGGAAAAGATAAGAGATTTTTATATTTTCCAAGCGCTTCAGAAAGACTGCTCTTAATAAAGATGCTTGAATTTGAGGGGTACAAAATTGACTTCGCAGAACTTGAAAATGCCAACACTATTAATTTCAATAATTATGACATTATAATAACCAGAAATAACGAACAATATGTTGATAATAAAAATAACTCAAAAACTTCCGCAGACTTCAAGCCGATAAGCGGAATATCATGTAATTATGAACCCGTACCGGAATCAATTCCATTACCGGACAGAGAAAATATTTTATTTATGAAATATTGCCTGACAACGGAACAATATTTTAAAAATAAGGGATTTAAAAAGATTCTGGAAATCCCGCATACAAAATTTGAACAGTTCAAATTCGACTATTTCTTCTACGCGAAAAACCAATAATAAATTTAGAGCATAAGCATATAATTATAAATTATTTCGGAAGCTTTTACAATAAACTCTTTACCTGAAGGAGAGTTGTGCGGACGATTTGCCAGGATTACCACAATATACTTTTTGCCGTTTGCCGCAGTAACTATACCTGCATCACCAAGCATTGACCCGATATCACCCGTTTTGTGAATTATGGAAGCCCCCTCACCAAGTCCGGCAGGTAATAATCTGTCGTTCTTAACATGGCTCATATAATCTATAATTTTAGAAGATGATTCTTCAGATATAAATTTAGGATTTTCAATATTATAGAGCATTCTTGCCAAATCTCTTGCCGTTGATTGGTTTGTACCGCTTAAATCCGGTAACCACGCATTAACCTGTGTCTTTTTTAAACCCCAATCTCTAAGCCCCTGATTAACATCAACCATGGAGCCGACTCTGGCAATAAGCATATTTGTTGCCGAATTATCAGATTCGGTTATCATTAATCTGGCAAGTTTATCAAGCGTATAGCTTGAGTTTTCTGCCTTGAACTGCAGACTGCCGGAACCCTCTGCTCTGTAATAATCAGTCAAAGTCATTCTGTCATACAAAGAAAGTTGTTTAGCTTCAATTGAACGGAATAGCTGCAGCAAAACAGGAATTTTAATTATACTTGCGGTAGCAAACATTTCATCACCGTTTATATCTGCAAAATTACCCGTATCGTAATCCCAAACGAATACAGAAGGATGTATTGACGGATACATAGGCATAATATTTTTTATGCTGTTTTCCAAATCAGTCATCTCATTACCGATAATAAGCTCGGTCATTGCAGCTTTTTTAGGACTTGCAGCCCCATTTAAAGATAACTCATTCATGAACAAATTGTTATTCAAATAAGCTACCGTAGGAAATACCATTTTTTTATAATCAGTCTTTAATTTAGGATACGGGGACTTCGTAAAGAAAGATCCTGAAATATTTCTGAATCCAACCGGCAAAACAAAAATTCCCAACAATAATAATGCCGAAAAAGTTATTAATCTCGCAGCAATTTTATTGCGTTGAACTTTTGCATTATTTTTCTTGGGCAGCGGTTTACGGCATTTTAAAACAGGAGTAACCTGTTTGTAATGCTTTACAGGTATGGCAGTACAAGTTCTGTATGTATTTTCGGAATAGTAATATCTGTCTTCATACCTTCTTGCTACTTCCGGCATTCCCACATATCTCCTTTAGTCCCTTATACAACAATTCTACAGTATATATATTTATTGGGCAAGTATCTTTACTTGTTTGTTAACAAAATTTTAACAGACACAAATAATCAATATTTTTTCTTTTGCGTAGACAGTGCAGGTGCCGGAGCAATCATTTTACCAGGGTCATATCTTTTTATAATAAATTTTGCGTTTTGCTCCTGCTTTATTTCCGTGTATTCTTGTGACTGCAGCAAGTCTTCAATTGTTGACCTGTATCTTACCGGTTTTACGTTTTCCTGCGAAACTGAAGAAACGTTTTTTTTTACATTTGATTTAGCATCCGCAGAAAAAGCTCTTTTTGATAAAGCCTGAATATATTTATCTCCCAAATGAGCATAGTCAAAAAGTATAACTCCGTTTACATCCAGCTTCCTTGATTCATGAATCTGACGAATTAAATCTTCTTCGCTGCCACCCATAAATGTAACAAACAAACCGGCAAACAAATCGGTTTCAGGTTCTTTATAATTAAGAACTGTCTTAACCTGAGAAGTAAATGTCTTATGATCACAAGTCAAAAATAGAGGCGTAAACCCTTGCAGGTAGTGATTTTGTGACCACGATGACCAATCCTGTAATTTTCTTGTGTAAGCTACACTCTTATCGGGGAATATAACTGCACTCAGATAAATACCCTTTTGTTTGCAAATATTACCTATATGTTTTACGAAATTTGTAACCTGATTACGTCTGAAATTACTCCAGTTATACCATAACGGGTCTGAAGTCGTTAAATTAACGGGATCAACTCCATACTCCTGGCTGAATAAAGCTCTGGCATTTGCGGTATAACCCCAATTTCCCTGCGCTGAAGCCGAAATAGCCTGAGGATAACGAATATAATCAAGATTAATACCATCGGGTTTATAATCCGTTATTATCTCCCATATAAGTTTAGCCAAAAATTCCTGAACCTCAAGATTAGACGGGTCTAAAAAGTATCCGTTATGCTCTGACGCAGAAGGTGTCGCACCGTATGAAGTATAACGGGCAAGCGTTTTATTTCCCCAATCGGGTTTTACAGCAAGAATATTATTCGGATTTGATGACGGAGCTTTATTTCCTACATAAAAAGTCTCAAACCAAATATGAACCTTCATACCGTTTTTATGAGCTTCACTAATCCATACTTTTAACGGGTCAAAGCCGACAAATTTTTCGTTCTGATCAACAAACCCGTAATCACTCATAACTTTACTGGGGAAAATAGTTCTCCCGTGAAAATATGTTTCTATAAAAACATTATCTATACCGGCAGATTTTATTTTTCTGACGGATTCTGCAATTTCGGCAGCATTTGTTTCTGTCGGACGCAGCCAGACCCCCTTAAATTCATTAGTCTTAAACGGTAATACGCTTTTTATTGCAGAATTTGCAGAGTCTATAGCCAGCTTCGAATACTGTTTCATCTGATTAGGATTTTTTTCGCCTTTACGCATATAATTCTGAGCTTCTTTTATATAGTCGTTAGGTACTTTCCAATCATATCCGGGGTTTGCCAATTTATAATAATCAATCATTGTATTTGCTTCATCAATTTTTTGCATCGCTTCAAACATATAACTTCTTGATGTCGTATATGTCGTAAGAGCCCCCGTAACAGCATCATAATACACTTTTGTCCCGATAGTTAAATTTGAACTTATCCAATTTTTTGCAGTACCATGCCCACTGATAACCGCACCATCAGACGGAATAAACGAATCCGCGCCGCCTAATTCAACAACGGTATTCCCTTTGATAACAGCCTCTGTTCCAAATTCATTTGTTCCTGTGCGTTCACCGTATGTTGAAGTATATAAAACGAGCTGATTTGAACCTCTTGCCCCGGGGAAAGATATACCGGCAGGATTTGTTGACGGGGTAGGGTTAATTGCATCTACCAAACGTTTAGACTGAGAAAATAATATATCACCCTGACGTGCCTCAGGAGGATAGTACATAGACTCGTACTCCTCATAAGCTAAGGCAGGTATCGCCAATCCTATTATCAAAATTAATACTGTGATTATATTTTTTACTGACATTTTTCTCCCCGAAATATTATATTCTATTTATAATCTGATTTGCTATAGTATACTTTGTTTAATGCCTCTATTTTATCCGTTAATTCTGTATTATCCGGATTTGCCTTGTATGCTGCAGTATAATACTGTTTCGCCTTTGCTATATCTCCAAGCTTTTCATATATAATACCAAGCTTATAATTTACTACATATTGTTTTTTATACCCGTTATCATACGCTGCCTTATAATATTTCAGAGCATTGTTGTATTCATGGGCTTTGTAATAATGTTCTCCGAAATAAAAATTCGGAAACGGGTTATAATAATCAAGACTTACTGCTCTGAACAAATATTCTTTTGCTATTTGCGTATGATCCAAAGCGTCATGGATAATACCGATTTGAGTACATATTGTTGCATCTTTTGGATTAACAGATAAAAGAAGCATATACTTTGCAAGCGCTTGCGAAAGATATGCTTCTTTTAAATTTTTATCTTCTTCCTGCATGCCTGCATAGAAATAACTGTCTGCCTCTGCTTCAACTGCATCACTGTCAATTACAGGCTTTGCATATGGTGATAATTTTTCTGCATCGGTAAGATTTTTCGGCAACTCCTCAAGCTCGCCCTCTGCATACGCAAAAGGAGAAGCAATAATTGCAAGTGCTGCCAAACCCACTATGCCATTAATAATCTTGTGTATTTGCATAGTATTTTATATCTTTATTCCAGAATTTGCAAGCATCTTCTGATGGATCGATATAATTAAAGAATGAACGAGTAAAACTTACTATACCGTTTCTTATTTTGTTGCGGCCGTAGTATTTGCTGCATTCATTAAACTCATAGCTGTTGTAATATGGCTCACCATTATTTGTTGCTTTTAATGTTTGAACGTATCTGTTTCCTGATTCAGAATATCCGTAATTTCTCAGATACTGAATGGATGTACTTTCTTTAGTACCTACAGATGCAATCGCAGGTAATGCAAAAGCCAAAATTCCAACAATTAATAACATTTTTTTCATCGTCTAAATACCTCTATTCGAAATTATCATAACATTTTTTTTAGATAGTTGCAATAATATTATAATTTCTTTACAAGAAAAATAAATGGATTAAACGTATGATTTTTTAATGATTTCTTCTAATTTGTCCAACAATTGGTTTTCCGGTACTTTTGCAACAATTTCGCCCTTTTTAAAGATATAACCTTCCCCAATTCCGCCGGCAATACCGAAATCAGCATGCCTTGCTTCACCAGGACCGTTAACAGCACATCCCATAGTCGCAATAGTTATTGGCAAATCCAAATCCTTAAACTTATTTTCAACTTTTTTAGCCAGTTCAATTAAGTTTATCTGAGTTCTGCCGCATGTCGGACAAGATACAAAATTTACACCTTTTTGCTTTAGTCCTAAACTTTTTAAAATATCGATTCCGGCAACGACCTCTTCAACAGGATTTTCGGTCAGGGAAACTCTTATGGTATCGCCTATACCTTCTGCCAACAATGTACCTAACCCGACTGAAGATTTAACCAAACCACCGCGCAAAGTCCCGGCTTCTGTCACTCCCAAATGCAGTGCATAAGGAATTTTTTCCGCAATTAATCTGTATGCTTCTATAGTCGTCAGAACATCAGAAGATTTCAATGAAACTTTTATCAAATCAAAATCCATATCTTGAAGAATCTTAATATGTCCTAATGCACTTTCCACCATTTTTTCATAAAGCGGAATATCTTTTTCCAGCAAATATTTTTCCAAAGAACCTGCATTTACCCCTATTCTTATCGGAATATTTTGCTGTTTTGCCAGATTAACAACTTTTTCGACATGTTCACGTTTCCCGATGTTTCCGGGATTAATTCTTAAAGCCGCAATACCGTTATTAATACATTCGATAGCAAGCCTATAATCAAAATGAATATCCGCAACTAACGGAGTTGAAGTCCTTTTGACAATATCTTTTATAGCAGCTGCCGCATCTTTGTTTAATACGGCAAGACGCACGATATCACAACCCTTTTCAGCCAATTCCTCTATCTGCCTGCATGTAGCTTCAACATCACGGGTATCGGTATTACACATTGACTGAACGCTAATCGGGGCATCTCCGCCGATTTTTACATCACCTATAGTAATTTGTTTTGAAACTCTTCTTTTAATCATAATTTCATGGTATCATAAAAACATAGAAGGAGATAGCAAAATGAAAGTTGCGGTAATATCTGATATCCACGGAAATTGGCAGGCATTGGAAAGTGTTATAGCTGACTATCAGATGGAATGTTGTGAAAGAGTATTATGTTTAGGTGACCTTGCAATGGCAGGTCCTCAACCTAACGAAGTTTTGGATTACATTATTAACAGGGCGCCGAATTGGACTATTATTCAGGGGAATACCGATAAAATGATTGCGGAATTTGACCTGAAAATGTATGACAAAATGAGTAAAGAATTTCCGATTATGGCAAATGCATTATTGGACGATGTTGATATAATTTCACAGGATAAAAAGCAGTTTCTTAAAGAATTACCTCCAAGGAAGCAGCTTATGATAGAAGGGGTTTCCGTTCTGATGGTACACGGTTCTCCGAGAAGAAATAATGAAGACATTTTACCTAATATGAAAATGTCCGAAATTCAGGAAATAATAAGCGGCGAAACGGATAATCTTATACTTTGCGGACACACACACGTCCCATGCGGATATCAAACTCTATCAAGCCAGACCGTAGTAAATGTAGGCAGTGTAGGACGTCCGATGACAGGAAAGCCTTTCGCAAACTATGCAATAATAGATTTTGATAACGGATCATTTACGGTTGAACACAGAGAAGTAGAATATGCTGATTCACTCGCTGCGGATATAATACGCCAGAGAGGATTTGAAGGCGCAAATGACCTTGCAAATCAGCTGATTGTTCCGGTACTAAGACACTTCTAATCAGATTAAAGAAATTTATTCAAATTTAATTCGTTAAAATATTATACTTTAACGGAATGTTTTCTGACGATTAAAAATCTTCCTAATTCCAATATAAATATAATGAAACACACATCAGGAGGATTATATGGAAACAGTCAGAGTCTTATTGGTCGAAGATCACAAGCTTATGCGTGTAGGGTTGAAATCTCTTTTTGAAGACCAAAAAGAAATTGAAATAATATCCGAAGCGGAAAGCGGGAAAGAGGCTGTTGAAAAATATAAGACTATCCGTCCTGATGTTACCTTAATGGATATAGGTTTACCTGATATAAGCGGCATAGAGGCGACTAAAAGAATCCTTGAACTTAATTCAAACGCGGCAGTAATCATGCTGACTTCACACCTGAGCGAACAGGAAGTTCTCGACTCTTTGCATGCCGGAGCAAAGGCCTATGTGATGAAAGATATTAATATAGAAATTTTAAAGATGATAATAAAAACCGTAAAAGACGGTGCAATGTGGCTTGACCCGCAGGTAGTCCCAATACTGAGGGACAAAAATTGCGGAATTATCCCGCCAAGGCAAATGTCAAGAGCAATGTTTAAAGAGCAGCACGCAAATCTGACACAAAGGGAATATGAAGTCTTAAAACTTGTTGTTGACGGCAAATCAAATAATGAAATCGCACAGGAATTAATGATTTCTGAGCATACGGCAAAAGCCCATGTTTGTAACATAATCCAAAAACTTGTAGTGGATGACCGCACTCAAGCCGCCGTCAAAGCACTCAAAGAGGGGTTAGTTTAACTCTATTAAGAAATTTGTAAGTTTTTCGGCAATAATTTTATGTCCGTTTTCATCATAATGCAGACCGTCAGTTACGGACGGTTCGGTAAATTTATTGAAATCAAACAGTTTTAGCCCGTAAACTTTACTTAATTTACTGTAAATCTTCCCGACTTTTTTGGATTTAGAAATACTCGTTTCATCAAACTGATAATTAAAACAACCCTTTAATACATTGTCACTTAATATGACAGGCGGAATTAAAACAATTTTTCCGGCATAGTTTCTGGCATATACTATCAATTTTTCCAAACCATTTTCTACTTGGCTGAACGATATATCATATTTAAACTGCAAGTCATTCGTACCTATTGCAAGAATAAGCACATCAACATTTTTCATTTTTGCAATAGTTTTAGGGAAATGCCTTTGAGAAGAAAACATAAACCCTTTATCATTATCGACAAAACCTGTCCTGTCACATCCTCCTTCTTCCGTTACTTCGTATCCGCTGCCCAAATTATTCCGCAAAAGAGCTGTCCACCTTGTTTTATCATCAAATCTTGAACCGTCAACAGGGTTATAGCCGTATGTATTTGAATCACCGTAACATAAAATCTTTTTCATTATTCTCACCTGTTTTATTTTTTCATTTTGTTTGCAAATTCATCCATTGATATATACGCCGATTTGAAATATATATCTTGAGTCGGTATATTGTTTACATAGTCATTGTTTTTTTTATGATTTCCTCCTTTTCTTGTCATCCATATATTAAGTTTTGGAAGAAGCACACCTAACATTATAGCACTATATGCAATTCCTGACATTTGTGCAATATTTAGTTTTCTTAGATTAGCTTTGACGTTACCGCCTTGTGCAAGTATTTCCTTTTGTGATTTCAAAGAAATATCCTGTAACCAATGTTTTATACCTTTACCGTCTTTTGTAATATTAAACAGATTAGCCTGTTTAGGATCTAACATCTGACCTACACCTTTTGCAACAAACCCGCCTAATACAAGCCAATTCAAAAATCCTAAATAATCTCTGACATTAGTTTCCCTTAATTCGGTTGAATCTTTTGAAGCAAATATTCTACCTAAAATCAAAGTTCCGTAAATTGTTTTTATTGCATTTCCGCTTGTTGCAGGACCGTCAAATTCAAGTTTTTTAATTAAATCCATAGGTTTTTTGACACCCATAACTTTGGTAAACATAAAGACAAAAATTCCGGCAGACAGGAGTTTCTTTACCCATAAGCCTTTTTCACGTTTCTTTTCGTTTTTGGCTGCAACATTGTTGTTATATCCGTTTTCGCCTACAAAGTTATCAATACCGGTTCTTTTTTTTGTTAGGTATCTGTTTAGGTATTGGTTTGTAATTGCAAGCCCCATTGACAGAGGTATAGCTATAGCAATACGCAAATTATTCATAGATTTCAGTTTTGATAAAATCTGACTTGAATTTTGCCGGGTTTCGGTAAAGAAAATATTTTTACCCGAATCGACAATATCTCTTAATGTGTGTGAAAGATTTGCTGAAAGTTTATTTTTGGAAGCCTTAATTGTAATATTATTATCCGCACCGAGAAGATTTATAATTTCATCCTGAACAGCCGTTAAGACTTTTTTATTTGCTTTTTTATCCAAGGTATTATCTGTAATAAGGTTTGTTAATTTTTCTATTACAGGTTTTGTTTTTTCTTTGTCAATTTTTGAAAATTCTTTAGTTTTATTACCGACTATACCTGACATTGAATTAAGAACATTTTCGACATAACTTTTTGGAGTTTTTTCTGATTTTTCGTATATTTCAGAAAATACATTTAACCCGTTATTTGTAATCCAGGAACCTGAATTTACTTTAATGTCAGGATTTAATTTTTTTGATATAAATTTTGAGGCTAAAACTGCAAAAACAGCTGCGGAAAATTCTGCGATAAATGTTCCTGTGTATTCTCTGAAGCCCATTTCGATACCTGCCTGCTTACCTCTGTTTTTACTTTCAACTATTGTTCTTGGAGTATCCATAGCAAAAATATCCACAAAAGAAGCATTCAGCATATCATTATTACTCAATGTATATAGAGCCTGTGATAAACCACCCATAGAGGCATTAAAATTAATAGTCGTGCTAATATTATTTATTTTCATTTGTAATTCTCCCTAAAAATAAGGTTCTTAAAACATATTTAAGAACCTTATTTATATTTCTATATAACTAAATCTGTACGCAAAATAATAAGTAAGTTCTTAACAACAAGACTTACAGCAACAACAGATTAAATTTTCTATAAATGAATATCTCATACCCTCTATAAAACACGAAAAAAGAAAATTTGTCAATAAGTGAAGAATATATAGTAAAGTAATTATAGTATTTTTAGTTATTTTTTTGAGTAATATTTTACATTAAAAAAGAGCCTTATCGGCTCTGTTATTAAATTACCCCCAGCGAATTCCGCAAGTCCGAGCAGAGAGTGGAGGCTTGTCCGTAAATAAACAAAGTTTATGAAACGGACAACCGAAATCTCGTTTAATGCGAGGACGTTAGCCGTAAATGAGGTCACGAATTTTACGGCTATGCGAGCAAAGCTAATCGAACAAAATTTTTCAACAAAAATTTTGTTGATTCGGATGAGATTTGGGGGTAATTTTGGCATTAAAAAAGAGCCTTATCGGCTCTGTTATTAAATTACCCCCAAGCGAATTCGAATCGCTGTCTACACCGTGAAAGGGTGTTGTCCTAGGCCTCTAGACGATGGGGGCTTATTGCTATCCTATTTCGTCTACGTTTTTTATTCTATTTTAAACAAAATTAAATGTCAACAACTTTGTTTAATTAGTTGATTATTATTCCGACAATAGCAGCCGACAAGTAACATGCAAGCGTTCCGGCGATTAATGCTCTGACTCCCAAACGAGCAAGATTCTTTCTCTGGTTTGGTGCGAGTTCTCCGATACCGCCAAGCTGAATTGCTACAGAACCAAAATTACCGAAACTGCATAACGCAAAACAAGCGATAAGATAACTCTTATCGGAAAGCTGCTGTGGGAGGTTAGCCAAATCAACATAAGCAACCATTTCGTTTAGGACTAACTTTGTACCCATTAAGCTTCCGACTGTCGTTGATTCACTGAGCGGACATCCCATAAGATATGCAAACAGGGCAAATATTTTACCCAATATCATTTTGAGCGAAAGCTGCGTTAAATCAAATACCGCAAAATTTACATGCAAATATTTAACAATGAGATTACCGACACCGCCAAGAACCCAATCTATCATAGCGACCAATGCAACAAGGGCAAGTATCATTGCTATAACATTAATTGCAACTTTCATACCCTCTGATGCACCTGCTGATATTGCATCAAAAACGTTTATATAAGGTTTTCTTCTTTTGCTGTAGGTTATGGAAAAGTTTTCGCTTGTTTCCGGAGTATGGGTTTCAGGGTACATAATTTTTGCAATAATCATTGCGCCCGGAACTGCCATTATAGATGACGCCAACAGATAATGTGCCGGAATCCCGATACTGATATAAATCGGCATAGTAGCAGCGGAAATACAAGCCATACTGCCCGCCATAGATGCCAAAAGCTCAGAACGGGTAAGTTTTGCAAGATATGGTCTAATCATAATCTGGGCGGAAATCTGTCCGACAAAAGCACTGGCAACATTTGACAAAGCTTCTGCGCCACTGACTGACATTAATTTATTCATTGCTTTTCCGAATATCGGAATAATTCTTTGCATAATTCCATAATAATAAAGAATATTCACAAGAATCATCATAAAAATAAGAGAACAAACGAGCTGCAAAGCAAAAATATTTGAACCATGCCCGAAAATTTCCAGTTTAACATTATCTAAGAGTGGTCCAAATACAAACGCTCCGCCTTCCTTTGCAAAATCAAGAATTTTTTGGATAAAAAGCCCTATATTCATAAACAAAGCTCTTCCAAACGGAACCTTAAATATAAACAATGCAAATAAAATCTGCAACAAAAACCCTACCCCAACCGTTTTGAGATTTATCGCTTTTTTATTATTAGACATTAAATATGCCAACAAAAATATAAAAATAATCCCAAAAATTCCGAAAAATCTGCTCATATAATCCTCTCTTTTGTATAAATTAATTATACATAAAACATGAAAAGCATGTTAACCTAAAACTTCATTTATACAATCATACGCAACATCTGTTACAAAGTTCATTGTAGGACGATCGATGATAAGCGGTGGATTAAAATAAATTACATCCCCGAGCGGACGAAGAATAACCCCTCTTTTGAGAGCTTTTTTATAAATCTGATATCCGTAGCGCATCTTATAATCAAACGATTCCTTTGTCTTAGGATTTTTTACAAGCTCTATTGCATTAATCAAACCAATTGAACGGATTTCCCCGACATACTTATGCCCTGCAAATTTTTCTTTCAGCAGATTGTTAAAATAAACAGCATTTTCGTTGGCAGTTTTGAGTACCGCACCGTCAGCCATAATATCCAATACCGCATTCGCAGCCGAACACGCAAGCGGATTTCCGCTATATGTATGAGAATGCATAAAGGCTTTGCCCGTATTATAATCAGCATAAAATGCATCATAAATTTCCTGAGTGGTAACCGCCACCGACATAGGCATATAACCGCCCGTCAAACCTTTTGAAAGACACATAATATCCGGTGAAACACCCGCATGGTCAAATGCGAAAAATTTTCCTGTTCTGCCGTAACCCGTTGCAATTTCGTCGGCTAAAATATGAACTTTATATTTATCACATATTTCACGAAGTTTTTTCAGGTACAACGGAGGGTATATTTTCATGCCTGCAGACCCTTGCAAAAGCGGTTCAACTACAATTGCACAGGTTTCATCGCCAAATTGGGTGAATGTTTTTTCAGCTTCACAAAAACATTCGCAATTACAGTTATCACGACATTGACCGTAAGGACATCTGTAACAGTCAGGACCTTTTACTCTGACAATATCCATTAACAAAGGTTTATAAATTTTAGTATATAAATCGCAATCTCCGATGGATAAAGCACCTATAGTTTCGCCATGATATGCATCAGTCAGCGCCATAAATCTTGTTTTTTGGGTATGCCCAACCTGCTGATGATACTGAAAACTCATTTTCATTGAAGATTCAATAGATGAAGAACCGTTATCTGAAAAATTGAATTTACACAACCCTTTTGGCAAAACTTTCATCAATTTTTCGCAAAGTTCAATAGCCCTTTTGTTTGAAAAATTAGCAAAAATAACGTGTTCAAGCTCATCAACCTGTTTTTTAATTGCTTCATTAATTTTCGGATTACAATGTCCGAGAAGATTACACCACCACGAACTTATAACATCAACATATCTGTTTCCGTCAACATCATACAGATAAATTCCCTCCCCTTTATTAATAACGATAGGTGGAAGCTCCTCATAATCCTTCATCTGCGAACACGGGTGCCAAATGTATTCTAAATCTCTTTCACTCCAAGTTTTCATTATATAGCCTCTTTAAAAATACACAACAATTTTATACTTACAAAATAAGTATAATACTAAAATATTGCATTATAAAGAGAAAATTTTAATTATTTCCACGGATAATCAGGTTTGATCTGCCAGCCTGCTTCAATAATTCTCTGTGCACAAGCTTCGCCACCGTTAGACCAGTGACCGTTGCAGGAATTTCCCGAAACACCTGTTATCTGACCATTTCTGTGAATAACAAATACGAAAACATCCCTGCCCATCTTGTTAGGATTCTTGTTACCGTTTGTATCTACAGTTACTCTAACCATTTCATCAGAAGTATTAGAATTTTTTGTTCCGCCAATAAACCAGCATGATCCGTCTTTCAGCTGAGCCCACCCGGAAGACCAATATCCTCCTGCACCTATACTTAAATCAGAGCCGCCCATCGTTTTATATTTTTGCCCCTCTGGCAAATCACAAAAACCTATACCTGAATATTGACCGATATTACCTATATTAACAACTTTTGCAAAAGCTATACTTTCAGATAAAACATTAAACAGATTTGGAACATTGATTGAGAATTGATTATTATAATATTGCGGGAAAGGACAGTCCGCACATGTCCACCCCTGTAAATCAGTACCATAGTTAGCCTGAGCGAATTCAATTCCCTGTGCAAGAATAGTATAATTCTTCTTTAAACTTGTCAGAGTTTGGGTTTTTTGATAGTTAGCAATTAAAGTCGGCAGAGTTAACGCGGCTACTACACCGATTATACCCAGGGTAATCAATACCTCAGCAAGAGTAAATGCCTTTTTAGATTTTAATCCTCTCATAGAAAAACCCCAAAATTAACAGTTTCCATGTATATTATAACATATCATATATAATAAGCATATACATGGCAAACGACCATTCGTAATATTTCTTAATACATTGCATGTAAAAACTATATAAGGGTATTATATCTTTTAACTACCACGGATAGTCTTTTTTTATCTGCCAACCGTCTTCTATAATTTTTGCAGCACAAGCTTCACCGGCTCTATTATTACCGGGTTTACATTCGGACTGATACCAACCCGGAGCATATCCGCTTATTTTACCATTTTGGTTTATGCTCAACACAAAAACATCTCTGCCCAACCTGTTTGGATTCTTGTTACCGTTTATATCAATCATTACATTAGTCATTATTTGCGAAGAATTTGCTCTCTTTGTATCTGCAATAAACCAGCAGGAACCATCCTGTAACTGAGCCCATGCCGCTGACCAGTAACCACCATTACCTGAATTTACATTAGTTTTACCATCCAGCCATTTATACGGCTGTCCATCAGGCAAATCGCAAAAAGTAACATTTGCATTGCCGCCAAAACTTACCTCGACAACTTTTGCAAAATTAACACTTTCGGATAAATAATTAAACAAATTAGGAACATTAATTAAAAATTGATTATTGTAATACCACTGAAAAGGACCATCAGAAGAATTCCAACCCTTTAAATCATCGCCATGTTCAGCCTGAGCAAATTCTATCGCCTGCGAAAGAATAGAATAATTCTTTTTTAAACCTGTAAGCGATACTTGCTTTTGGTAATTAGCAATTAAAGTCGGCAGAGTCAACGCTGCCACAACACCAATAATACCCAAAGTTATAAGAACTTCCGCAAGCGTAAATGCGTACTTTGACCCGGCTTTCAAAATAAATATCCTCCGCAATTAATGGTATACACATATTATAATAACACATGTATTTATAAAAAAATAGGACTTTTAAACACGCCGTAATATTTCTTAATGTTTAAGAAATTACAGAAATACAAACAAAAAATACATTTTTAAGGGTTTATAACAAACAGGATTTGTCAATTATCAAATTGCTTGCACCAGAAACTACGGAAGCTATTACCGGAACATTACACAAATATTCGATTTGTTTTTTGTTATCTCGTTGCATATAATCATTATCGTCATACTTGTTAAGAATTATGCCCCTGACGTTTATGCCGTGCGACCTCGCATACTCAACAGTTGTAACCGCAGAATTTATAGAGCCTAATTCCGCAGGAGCGACTACAACAACATCAAGCCCTAAGGCTTTAATAATATGTTCGGTTAAAAAGGGCCTTTCAGATGACAAATCCATAGGACAAACAATTCCGCCCGCACCTTCAACAACAACATAATCGTATCTTCTTTTTATGGTATCAAAATCAGATTTTATTTTATCTAATTTTATAGGATTATTTTCGATTTGTGATGCCAAATGCGGGGATACAGCCGGTTTAAAGCAATACGACAAATAATTCATTGCAGGTTCTTCTAATCCCGCAATCTTTTTTACATAAGCACAATCACCCGGAACTAATTCTCCGTTAATAATCTCTGCACCGCTGAGTGCAGGTTTATAATATCCGCAATTTATACCGGCATCTTTTAAATTTTTTACCAGCAGCGCCGAAACATAAGTTTTCCCGACATCAGTTCCAGTTGCCGTAATAAATATCCCTTTATCCATAAAATTATTTTAACGTAAAAATACTTTGAAGTAAATAATAAAAAAGTCCCGATTTCTCGGGACTTTTTAATCTTATTATAATGAACCACCGGCGCCATCATTGAAGTAATCGTAGTGACGAATATCATCATAGTTGTTAACAGGCTGAGCCGGAGCCGGTTGCGGTTGCGGTGGCGGAGGTGGAGGTGGAGCCGCTTGAGGTTTAGGCTCTACATAACGTTTTCTAAGCAACGCATCGAAATTCGGTTCCATTGTTAACTCGAAGTGGAATCTGCCGACTTTTCTGTCCTGATCAAAGTATGTACTGTTGATTAAAGGATAGCCCCAATATAAACGACCTGTTAAGTCAAACGGTAACTGAACCCTTAAACCCATACCTACTGAAGCCATGAAGTATGAACCCTGATGACCTGATCCGCCGCCTACGCCGTATTGGTATTCTCCAACTTGTGGGAATACACCACCGAAGTCAGCAAATACAGCACCTTTAACAAATTTTCCGATGAACGGAATCTTTTCTCCGCTTCTCGGGCTGGTAATTTGTCTTGGTAACAGAGGGAACATCAATTCAGCACTTGTGAAGAAGCCGTTTTTACCAATCATAGCACCTTCAGCATAACCTCTGACTGTTGCCATACCACCTGCCTGGAACTGGTCGATATAAGGAACGTGTTTATCCCATCCGTTATAATGACCCATACCGGGAACAATCTGGTAGTTACCTCTTAACTGACCGATAAAGCCGTGAGAGAAATCGTGTAATCTTACAGCACCACCATAGACTTTGAAGTAGTTATCTTCTTTACCCATGTTAATATTGTAACCTACACCCTGGTTCAAATACCAAATACCATATCTGGTATCTTTTCTCATATTCAATGCTAAGTCAACACTTGCAATATCATCTGTACTGAGTCTGTCATCAAGTCCGAAGTTTTTCAGGAAACCCATTTCGGTAAGAGCACGTTTGTAACTCAAAGCTGAATAACTCTTCAACTCAAATCCGGGTTTTCTGATTAACGGTTGAGTATAGTACAATGAATAAGTAAATGCACGGCTCTTTAAGTTTAAGTCTTTATAAGGACCCCATTTAATCTTAGACATTGTAGAACTGAACATAAAACCTACACGACCGTCTTTACTGTTTACAGGAATATTGTAATCAGCAAACGGGCTGACAGAACCGCCTGAGAAATATGTACCTAAGCTCAATTTATCTCTCTGGTGGAATAAGCTGTCTGCAGTAATCATACCGCCGCCTCTGATACGACCTGTTGTATAACGACCTGCGTTATCCATCATTGCGGTCAGGTGGAACGGGAAGTTTTCATGAGCTGTCAATTCAACATCGGTTGTACCTTCCTTTTCACCTGCTTTAAGGTTTGCAGTAAGGTTAACACCTTCATTATATCTGTTGAATTCCATAATATCCTGTTCTAATTCAACAATATCAAAAAGCTGACCTTCTTTAGGGTCTATACGTTTTTTAATATAATTTGAAGTAGTCCATTTATTGTTGGAAACCGTAACGTTACCAACTTTACTTTCAATAAGTTCAATTTTTATATGACCGTTATCTACTGCCTGTTCCGGTAAAAATG
The DNA here is from genome assembly GCA_017542305.1 of bacterium. Lineage (GTDB taxonomy): Bacteria > Cyanobacteriota > Vampirovibrionia > Gastranaerophilales > Gastranaerophilaceae > UBA1221. Next base: position 76,323 of record JAFXXK010000020.1, on the reverse strand, counting down.
CTCTTGCAGTAACGAAACCTTTTTGGGCATATAATTTATTGATATTTTCAACAGCTGCTTTAATATCAGAAATGTAAACATCTCTGCCAACCAACGGTTGAACTATACGGTTAACTTCTTCTCTTGAAAGAATTTCTGACGGAGAAACTTCAACCGTACCTATGTAAACGCTGGTAGTATCTGCCTGACTTACGGCACCTTGTGCATATCCAGGGGTATTATCCTTTACAACATTCTTATTATATGCCGGATTACCAGCACGTCCGTAATCGGTATAAGTCTGATAAGTCTCCGGAATATTTTGATTCTCAAGATAATGTCTATACTTCAAATCATCTTCAGGATGTTTGTAATTTAAGCCGCCTTGCATTTCAGCCTCAGTCTGAAGCCCTGCCGGAACCGGCATACCCGGATCATACGCATAAGCAGGTGAAACAGCTGCAGGTAAAGTAAATGCTGTAAGGACCCCCAAGCCTAATACTGCTTTAATAAATTTTGTACTTTTTGTTGTCTTTTTCATTACACACCTTCAATTTAGTATATTAATCAATATTTTCGTTACTACCATTTTGTTACTTAATAAGTAAATAGAAACATTTCTTATATTTTTGTTGCATTATTTTTACAAAAATTCATAAACTAGCAAATTCTTGTATCTTGCAGTTTTAATTATATAGAATTATTGTATCCTTGTAAAGTTGCTTATAAAAAGTTCACATTTTTGGAGGATAATATATTGAAAAAATACTACGAATGATGTATATATTTGTATGTAGGGATTAGAAATTCACCAAATAAGGAGGGAAAATGAATAAAGGTTTAAGATTTACAGCCGTTGCAGCATTTGCATTTGCGCTTGGTTTAGGTGTTAACAATTTTGCAATGTCAGAACTTTCAGGAGTAGCTAAAATAGCAGTGGTTGATGTTCAGCAGGTAGTTGTTGCATCTTCTGAAGTTAACGATTTAAGAAAAGAAAATCAGGAAAAAACTACGGAATTAGTTTCTTACATTGAAAAAGCAAGAAAAGATGTAGCTTCAACAACTGATGCCGACAAGAAAAAAGCTCTTGAAGAAAAATATTCCAAAGAATTAAACAACAAGAGAGAAGCATTCGGACAAGAATACAATCAAAAAATGATGAGCATTCAACAAAATATTCTTAATGCAGTCAGAGAACAGGCAATGGCTAACAACTATGACTTAGTTATTGCAAAAGACGTTGTTTTATATGGCGGAGATGATATTACAGAATCTTTGAAAAAATCTGTTGCAGCTATCAAACCGGCAGCAAACACTAAAACAAATTCAAAAACTACAACAAAGAAAAGAAAATAATTACAGAAATTATTGATACAAAAACTCCGGCTATATCAGCCGGAGTTTTTTTATCGAAATTCATATTTGGAATTATACAAATATACCTCTTTATGTATTTTTATAAAGTTATCGCAAATATTTCCGATAACTTATAAGGGAATACATAAGGAGAAAAGAATATGGCAAGAATTATCGAAGGTAAAAGAAGAATTATAAAAATGTCTGTTGACGATGTTATTGCAACCGTAAGAAGCTACCAGAAAATAACTCAAAATGCATGTTGTTATGAACATCTGCGTGAATTATTAGAAAAATCAGATTTTTATATTCCGGAAGAAAAATAACAAAAATTTTTATTCAGCGCATTATAATAAAATAAAATGCGCATTGAATATTACCAAAAACCTAATATAATTAATTTCACAGGTACACCGATAAAACCTGCATACTCTGCAAAAATTAACAAAGCAATTTCTGCGCAGCTCGGTGATGTCATTAAATATTCAAAAGAATTATTCGGAAATATAAGTACATCCGGCTCTGAAAATCTCCGGTTATGGGGAATAAAAGAAACCCCGAAAAGTATGAGTGACGGGATAACTTTCCTTTCGGAAAAGTATAATTATATATTATCCGTACACGAAAACAATGCTGTTCGCCTGCGGTTACAGAACCCAAAAACCGAAAAAATTGAAAACAGTATATTTGTTCAGGATGGTCAAATCGCAAGAACGGATACAACCGCAGACAAACTCCCCGAAAGAATCGAATTTTTTAAATTCCGTGCAAATATTCTTGAAAAAGAAGCTATGCTGAAAACAGGACTTGATGAAATAGATTATACACTCCTTAAAATAAGAAAAGCCGTAAAAACAGGGGAATTAAGTGCTTATGAAATCTTATTAAACGCTAATCATCCGGACATAATTTTACCGACTGCAATAGCCAAAACTAAAAAACAGGTACAACCAAAACCCGTTACGGTTAAAAAACCGAAAATCAAAAGAACGCAGCTTCCAAAAACAGTAAAGGTTAAAGAACCTAACGGGAAACTCAACGAATCTACAGAGCAGCTTGTACGAGAAATCACATCCGAATTTAACAGAGTTCACGAACTACTTAAAAGTGTAAAAAACTGCAAAACCCGCAACCTTATCAAAAACGGTTTCCCGACAATTCAAAACGGGATAGCAGGTTCCAAAATTCTTGATTTTTCAGTTAAGCACCCATATCTGAAAAAAATTTCCGTCAATATGATAAATGACCATTACAAAAAGAATTTAGTTATAACGACAAAAGAGTTTATGGGGGCAGATAAGATTATCGTTATCACTCCCGAAAACGAAGTATTTAAGACAATTCCTATGGGAATTTTGAGAGATTCGAACGTCAGAGAGGGCAAGCCTCAGCTTGAATTTTTTACGCAGGAGGAAATTGATGGCAAAGATTTTGATACCCCGCTGACAGTATTACGGGATAATCTGGTTAAATACAGAGAATATGTTTCTGCAAAAGTCAATGAACTTAACGGATTTAAAGCATATCACAGCACATCGGAAGCAGGCTCTACCGAAAAATTTGCCCCAAAAATAAAATCCATATACCGAAACCTGAAATTTTTCACAAAAAATATCGGTAAATATTCCGATGATTCAAATATCCGAAGAAGGTTCAAAAAACAGAACGATATTGAAGTTTTGAATTATCAGGGGAAACCCGTAAAAATTTACTTAAAAGAGATTACTCCGGACAGAAAATCCGTATTCATAAAATTCGGCAAAACCGACGGGAAAGATACTGTACAAATCCTTGTACATAAAGGCGATGACATTGAAAAAACCTACCAAATTTATGATAATAAATTATTGAAATTTGAAGCAAAGTCTATTGGAATGCGACCGCATTATGACAGAAATATTTACTACTTTACGCAGGAAGAAATACACAATTCAGGGTTAGAAGAAATTCTATCCTTGATTGAAAGTCATATAAAAAGAGTTAACGGTAAAATCCGAGAAAATATAACCAACTAAAATGTTATTTTACACGTTACCCGTGGAGCTGTTACGGTCATCTTCAAGCTGTTTAATATCCTGAGCGCTGGCACTTTCTTCATCGTAAGCATTATTGATAACCGGAACATCAATTTCAACATTGACATCTGCATCAACAATTTCAATATCGGTTTTCGGCACTTCTCTTGTTTTACCGTCCTCCATTTTAACGGCAACCGTTCCTGACATAAAGTTCAGATAACAAACTTTACCCAAGCCCTCTGACGTCATAACGGAAGCCCCGATAGGCGGCATACCTTTTGCCGCATCAATATAATTTTCGTATTCATAAGTTAAACAGCACAACAGTCTGCCGCATGTACCCGAAATCTTACCCGGAGCAATAGGCATACCCTGATCTTTTGCCAATTTAACATTAATTGTTGCAAATTTTCTCAAATATGAAGAACAACAGAACGGTCTGCCGCAAATACCGACCCCGTCAATAAGCGAGGTTTCGTCCCTTACTCCTATATGTCTTAAATCAATTCTGACTCTTGTAAACACCTGAGTCAAATCTTTTAACAATGCTCTGAAGTCAACTCTTTCGGGTGCAGTATAGTAAAAAGTTATCTTTCTTCTGTCAAAAGTAATACGGCATTGAACAAGATTCATAACAAGTCCGTGCTGTTTAACCAACGCCTGACATTTAAAAAATGATTCCACTTCCTCTTTTTTAATATCGTCTAAAGTCTGCAAATCTCTCTGCGTCAAAACTCTTATAACAGGCAAAGGCTCGGGTTTAACTTTGGTATTTTCCCATAAATCTGAAATCTGCTTATTTACAAGTTCAACTTTTAAAGCTTCTTCACCTTTTTCCGTTCTGACAAGAACAAGCTGTCCCTCTTCTATGCTCATCCCTTCAGGAACACCTAACGGATAAAATGTATTTTTTATATATTTTACGGCATATTTCATTAAATGTATCTTTCTTCTTCTTTCAATTTCCTGTTCATTAATTTTGCGAGTAATTCTTCCGGAGTAATGTCGGTATAAACTGCTTCATAAATAGCATTAGAAACAGGAACATCTATTTCCAGCTTTTTCGCTAACTCACATATAGCTTTTGAGGTTTTAACCCCTTCTGCAACAGAACCTAACTCTCTCAAAATATCGTCAATTTTCTTACCTTTACCGAGCATAGAACCGACGGTATAATTTCTTGATAACGGACTTGAACATGTTGCGATTAAATCACCCATACCAGAGAGTCCGTACAGAGTTGACGGATTAGCACCGAGCTGAATACTTACACGAACGATTTCCGCCATACCACGGGTTAATAAAGTTCCGGCACAGTTATCACCGAGCTTCATTTCATGGGCAAACCCGGAAGCTATTGCAATAACATTCTTCAAGCTGCCGCCAAGCTCAACCCCGATAACATCACTGTTTGTATAGAGTCTGAATTTGCCCGGAACTGTGCAAGTCTTTTGAACAAATTCCGCAGCTTCCATATCTTCACTTGCAGCACAAGCCGCTGTCGGTTTTCCGGCAAGAACTTCTTTTGCCAATGTAGGACCGGAAAGAATAACGAGTTTCTGCTCGGGCAAAACGTCTTTGATAACTTCTGACATTCTCATCAATGACGGCAATTCGATACCTTTTGATGCGTTTACAAAAATCTGGTTAGGTTTAATTCCTGCTTTTTTAAGGTTTTCGCAAACGTCACGGGTACCGGAAGTCGCAACAACGGACATAACAATATCCGCACCATCAATTGCCGAAGCCAAATCAGAACTAATTTCAACTTTATCTTTTAACTGAACCTCTAACGGTTTTACTGTATGCTTATTAATTCTTAAATCATCAGAAATGTCACATTCTCTGCCCCAAACGGTAACTTCATCAAAATTGTCCGTCAAAAGCCAGGCTAACGTAAGCCCCCAGCATCCTGCACCTAAAACCGTTAATTTCATTCGTAACTCTCCTCTTTATACCGCCTGTTTTGTTGCAAGCAGTTTTCTCAAAACTCCGCCGTGTTTTCTTAATTCTTTACGGGCGGTTTCAACGTCCATACCCATTTCAAGAACTATAATAGCGGTTTTAATCTCCCAATTTGCCTTTAATAAAGTTGATAAAGCATCGCTATGAGAAACTTTTGCTATCTGAGCAACAATCCTTATTGCTCTGTCTTTTAATTTTTCGTTAACTGCCTGCAGGTCAATCATAAAGTTTTCATAAGTTTTACCTATTTTAATCATTGAACCCGTAGTCAACATATTCAAAATCATTTTTTGGGCGGTACCTGCTTTTAATCTGCTTGAACCAGCGATAACTTCAGGTCCGACCTCAACGCAGATAACATGTCCTGCTTCTTCCGCAATTCTTCCTTTTGAATTACATGTTATACCGATAGTACGGCAGTTAATTTCATCAGCTTTTTCAAGAACTCCAAGTAAATATTTCGGGTTACCGCTTGCGGAAATAACAACCGCAACATCTTCGGGTTTCAGGATTTCAGCATCTTTTTTACCCGCATCGAAATTATCTTCAGCACCCTCGACAGAAGTTCTTATCGCAGCATCACCGCCTGCAATAACTCCCTGTACCATATCGGGATTTACGCTGAAAGTCGGCGGACATTCGGAAGCATCAATAATACCTAATCTTCCCGAAGTACCTGCACCGAAATAAATCAGTCTGCCGCCTTTTAAAAACTGTTTTGCTATCATATCAATTGCCTGAGCGATTTGTTCGGAAGCATCCTCGACGGCTAAAGCCACAAGCTTATCTTCCTCATTCATTTTTCTTACCATATCAATTGTAGGCAGAATATCAATATTCTTGGTATTTTCATTTCTGTATTCTGTAATAACTTCGCTCATACGCAACTCCTTTTGCTGAAAACTAAAATCATTCTCTATATAATTTAAAATTGTTTAAGCAGATTTGCCATTTCAATAGCGGATTTAGCAGCATCTGCGCCTTTGTTACCCGCTTTTGTTCCGGCTCTTTCAATAGCCTGTTCGATATTATCGGTAGTTAATACCCCGAATATAACAGGAACTTCTGTTTGCAGGCTAACACTTGCAATTCCTTTTGATAATTCGGCACTTACATAATCAAAATGAGCTGTTGCACCTTTAATTATTGCCCCGAGAGTAATAATTGCATTATATTTTTTTGTTTTTGCACATTTCAAAGCGGCGAGCGGAATTTCAAATGCTCCCGGAACTCTTACAACATCAATATTATCGGCATCAACGCCATGACGTTTTAATTCATCCACCGCACCTGATAAGAGTTTTGACCCAATAAAGTCATTAAACCTTGAAACTATTATACAAAATTTTTCATCACCGGCTACCAATTGTCCTTCAAATGTGTTCATTTATTCTCTCCACATATCACTTATAATCCGTAATTATTTTACAACAATTACGTCTATTTTACAAGCAGAGGATAAAAAATCTTATAAAAAATATATACAGAAGTTAATACGAGAATAACACCGCTGAAACGCAGCAGCTTGTCCGAAAAATTATAAAATCCGCTTTTGTTCTTAATTTTCGAGGTCAAAACCCCTGCAAATACAAGAATAACGCCCTGTCCTACAGAAAACAGAAATAACATAACAACGGACTGAACGAGATTTGCCGACAAAGATGCAAATGCCATTATCGCAGCAAGAATAGGGGTAGAACACGGAGTTCCCGCTAGCGCAACCGCACCGCCAAGCAAAAACGGGTACAAGCACATATTTGTACCGTTATTTTTCGGCATTTCCTTTATTATTACCGGCATTTCAAAATCCAAAAACCCGACAAGCTTTAAGCCCATTATCATAATAATACTTGCCATAATCAGACCGAAATATCCGCCTGCAAACGATACAAAAACCTTACCTGTCAGGGCGCAGAAAATTCCGATTACGGAAAATACAACCGCAGAACCGATTACAAAAGACAACATCTGAACAAATGTAGCCGATGGTTTTTCATCGGAAAATCCGCCTACATAACCGACTATAAGCGGAAGCATAGCCAAAGAACACGGTGAAACCGAGGCTATCAAACCGCCTATAAACGATACTAAGTATAAAAACAGTACGCTGTGACTGCTGTTAAACATTACCGCAATATCTTGCATTATCTGAGTTCCCGTATATATTCTTCCATTTGTTCTTTTTCTATTGCACCCTCAATACGGCGGGTTTGGCTGCCGTTTGAATTAATCAAAATAATCGTCGGCACAAGACTTACATTATATTTTTTAATCCACTTATCGTTATTTGGATTTTGTTCCTGAACGTTAATTTCGGTCAATATAATTTCATCCTGATATTTAGGATAAAGTTCTTTTATGATTTTATTCATCGCCTGACAATCAAGACACATCGTTGACGTAAATTTTATAATCTGAGGTTTGTTAGTATTTGCATCGGCACTCATAGTATTATCTGTACCTGCAAAAGTCAAAATAGCATATGCTATGACAGGAATTAAAAATACAAGTAAAATTGTTATCAGATTTTTTTTCATAGAAATATCCTCTTTTATGTAACGATATTATCATAAAAGAAACAAAAAAGCTTTCAATTATACAAATGGGGAATTAATCAGATATTTTATCGGTGCGTCAAACGACGCACCCTACAGAACTATCGCTCACTAAGAAATCTTTTTCTCCCCCTTGGAGAGATTTTATTTGATAAAATATTTGAGGTGCGTCAAACGACGCACCCTACAGAACTAAAAGCTAATCGGATAATCTTTCGGTATTTCCCAGCCATTCTGATAAATTAATACACCACAGCCCTGACCATTTTTCGCATCTGTACTAGTTTTAGAACATAATGACTTTGGATCAGCATCATTATCCCATAACGTAAAACCTCTACGTTCGGAACTTTTTGCTATTACCCCAAAAACATCGGCACCTACACGATTTACCCCTCTATCCTTTCCGTCAATATCAAAATATATCTGAATATGAGGTTCTGTTGTTGTTACGTTGCCCACCCACATATAACAACTTGTGCCGTTAGCTAATACAAATCCTATTGCTTTCGGATTATTATTGGTATTACCATTTAAAGAATCCCCATTAAGAGCCTTTGGTGCAGTCCAACATACATTCATATTAGTATTATCGCAAACTTTTAAAACTTTAAATTCAGGAGCAAAATATTCCTCAAAAACACGTTTTGTACAATTCCCCTGAAAATTTTCTTCCCCCTCTTGCTGCGTACCGCAAGTAAGCCATTCATGTAATTCCCCGTGTTTACTTTCTGCCATTCTTAATGCATTTTGAAACGTTGCAACATTTGTTTTTAATTTATTTACAACAATAACTTTTCTGACATTTTGCATAATTGTTGGCATTGTTAATGCAGCCACAATTCCGATAATACCGAGAGTTATCAGCACTTCAGCAAGGGTGAAACCCCTGAAACGCTTACTATGAGAGGTTGCCCCCCCCCCAATTACTCTTAAATGCAGATGTAGCCATAGTTTTCAACCCTCCATATATATTATCATTATGTCATATTTTTTGGATTTGTCAAGAGGCGATTTTTACTGCACATAAAATTCGGCTTGGGTCAGGACTTTTTGGGGGTTATCTCTTGAATAAACTTTCATAATATATGCCCCTTTTTCATTTATGACTATATAATCGGTAAAATACCGTTCTTCTTCATCTTTCAGCCTAACAGTTCTGGTCATAAACAGGTTGTAACCCAAATATTCTCTGCTGCCTTTTTTAACTATCTGAATAGTCAAAATCCTTGAGTTCTGTGTTTTTGGCATAAGAATAAGATAATAAATTCTTGAACCCGGAGCAAACACAGACGACATATCCATAACATTACTTTCGGTAATAGGATGTCTGTTAAACAGTATGGCAGGCTTATCTTTTCTGCCTAACGCTTCACAGGCGGTTGTCGTACAAGCTAATATAATTATTGCAAATATTATAAGCAGCTTTTTCATTCTTTTTTAAGACTCTTTAATCTTGCTTCCACAGTAGCTTTTACCGATTCATCGGTATTATATTCGAGGAATTTTTCATAATTTGCAATTGCAGCTTCGGTATTTTTTTCTGATTCGTTAATCGAAGCCAAAGCATAATATGCATTTGCATATTTCGGATTAATTTCTAATGTCTTTTCAAAAGCTTTTTTGCCCTGAACATAGTTTTTCTGATCCAAATATACCAAACCGAGATTAAACCAGCCGTCTGCATATTCAGGTTTTACAAATATGGATTTTTTGTAAAAGTCAATAGCATTTTTGTCATCTTTTTTCTGCTTATACATATTACCGATTTTCAACAGGGTTTCTTCATCTGACGGTTTGTACTGAAGCGCTTCTTTGTAATATTTTATGGCTTCATCATAATTTTTCTTTTTATAATTTTCGTCACCTTTTTCTATCAGACTTTTGTTATTTTTCATATTACTAACATAAGAGTTATCTTCTGCCGGCTGACTGCCAGGTAAACTTATAACAACCGCATTCAACTCGCCGTTAACAGATGACTGCGGAGTCTGAGAAGGTTTATTCATCTCGGAAACAAAAGAGGCATAATCTTTACTGTATTCGGTTTTGTCAGGATCCATTGATATTGCTTTTTCAAAATATTCAACAGCCTTATCATTCACTCCGGTAGCCTGATATGCTTTCGCTAATCCGTAATAAGCATAACTGTCCTGAGTTCCTCTTGAGATAGCTTTCACAAAATTATCAATTGCTCTTGAATAATTTTTTGCTTCCAGTTCAACTTTTGCCTGCGAAACTATTGCATCAGTCAGGTTATTTTGTAACATTTCGCTGTCTTTTGTCTGTAAAATATCATTATATAAGGCTATTGCATCTTCATATTTTTCCATTGCATGCAAAGCTATTGCTTTATTTGTCTTTGTATCAATATCATTAGAATCTATTGCAAGTATTTCATCGTAATACTTTAACGCTTCTTTATATTTGCCCTCTAAATGATAACATTCTGCAAGCTCTTTTTTAACCTGAACGTCCTGAGAATTTCTTGCAACTGCTTTTGTCAAAGCCTCGATAGCTTCTTTGTTTTTGTTATCACGTTTATATACGAGCCCTATATTTTTATATCCCATAAAATCATCAGGATAAGCTGCAATATATTTTTTATACTGCTCTATAGCCAAATCATTTTTACCCATATCTGCAAGCAGATTAGCATAATCAAATCTTACCGATTCATAGTCTGAATTTTCTTTGAAAATAGCTTCAAACTGCGAAAGCGCAAGTTCGTTTTTATCCATAGCCTGATAGCTTAATGCAAGGCATACCTTTGCTTTCAGATTTTCGTTATCTTTTGCAACAGCTTTTTCTAAAAACTCTGCAGCTTTCTCATAGTTTTCGGTCTTGTAAAGTGCAATTCCGTAGTTTGCATAATCGTCAAAATGTTCAAGATTATTGGTATAAAGATTATCAAATTCCGCTACGGCTTTTGCAGGTTCATTATTTACCAAATATGCATTAGCTAAACTTTTTCTTGCTTCCCAATGCTGCGCATAAGTATCAAGAAACATATTGTAATTTTCTATTGCGTCTTTATAATTTTTCATTTGGTACTGAACATTTGCGATATTCAGATAATTATATTTGTATTCGGGGAAAATTTTCAGAGCATTTTCATAAGCCGCAAGTGCCTTATCATACTTGTTTTGGGTTTCGTAAATACTGCCCAGACTTATATAAATAAATGCATCATTAGGTTTTAATTCAATAGCTTTTTCATAAGTAGCTACAGCCTTATCAAACTCGTTCATATCGGAATAAAGACCCGCAAGTTTTGTCAAAAGCATGGAATCTTCAGGTGACAGCTTTATAGCTTCCTGCAGTTTTTCAATTGCACTCGCAAATTCCTGCTTGTATTCCAATGAGCAGGCTTCCTGATACAATTCGCTTGCTTCAGGCGACATAGCCTGTGCCGTACCTGAACATAATGCCAATATTAATGCCGTTAATAAAATCTGCTTTTTAATTTTCCCACTCCTTATAATGCCTTTATACTATCAGAAAATCAAATTTGTGTAAAGCTGTCCGAATATATATTTTTATTTAAAATTATACCGACAGTTTTTATAACCAAACTTTCTTCTTTACTGCTTTTATTATAATCCACATCTTCCAATTCTTCAAAATTTTCAATCATAGAAACAAGTTTTAGATATAATTCATCAACATTATTCTCAGGATTATTCGTTTCAAGCATCTTCAAAATTCTTACTAATTCCAAATCCTTTGCGTCAATAATTGCCGCATCTAACCCTGCCCCAAACGCCAAAACAGCAAAAACCCTGTTTATCAGAGGTCTTAAATTTGCAGGACAGCCGTTTGACACGTTTGATAACCCTACAACAGTTTTTACGGGCGGGTCAAAACTCTCTTTTATCATCTTAATCGTATTAATTGCTTCACTTGCCTGCGACTGGTCTGCCGTAACAGGTAATACTAACGGGTCAAAATAAATCCTGTCCGTATCAATACCTTTTTCCAAAAATCTTTCGTACATATCAAGAGCTATTTCTAACCTGCCGTCTGAAGTTTTCGGGATACCAGTTTCTTTTGATAAAGTCAACGCAATAATGTTACACCCGTTATTTATCGCCAATTCAGATAATTTTTCAAACTTTTCCTCATCAGAAGACGTACTGTTTATAAAGGCATGGGATTTTTCACCAAAACTTTCAAATCCCGAAACCATCTCATCATAATTCGTAGTGTCAAAAGAAATACCTATATCAGTATTTTCCTCCTGAACTAATTTTGTAAGCCATGACATACAACCCGCAAAATTACCCTTTGCAGGCCCTACATTCAAATCTATAAAATCCATATTGCTCTGAACTTTAATCAGATTTCTGAAAAAAACTTCGTCTTTATTTAAAATTGCCTCTTTTACGGATTTAGAAATTATATGTATGTTTTCGCCGATTAAAATCATATCCGGATTATAACACAAAAAAAGACCGATTTTAATTAATAAAATCGGTCTTTATAAAGCTATTCCGCTAACAGAAATTACTTGCCGTTAACGATAGTTTTGAATTTTTTACCAGCTGAGAAAGCAGGAACTGTTTTAGCCGGGATTTTAATTTCTTTACCGGTTTGAGGATTTCTGCCCATTCTAGCAGCTCTTTTTCTAGATTCAAAAGTACCGAAGCCAACTAAAGTTACTTTTTTACCTTTAGCAACTGTTTTTTGTACTGTATCAACCCATGCGCTGATTACTTCTGCAGCTTCTTTTTGAGAAACTTTTGCTTTTTTTGCAACTTCTTGTACTAATTCTTCTTTGTTCATTGTAAAACTCCTTTTCTTATTTTGTACTCCATTATTATAGCGAATTTTTTAATTTGTGCAAGTAAAGTTACGAAAAATTAACATTTCAGCCCTAAAAAACATCCGTTTGTGGGATATTTTAAAGGAAATTTGGAAATTTTTTCAAAAAATATCAGATAAAAAGGAGGGTTTCCCCTCCTCTCTATTGGGCGATACATGACTGTATCGCTGCGCTCGCATTAAACGAGCCTACACGGCAAACCTGTACGGTTTGACCGTTCCGCTCTCTGCTCGCTTGCTCTGTCTTGGATTTGCTCCACGCTCGGAAAGTTTCGCAATTGAACATTTTGTTCAAGTTTGCTCAATTTCCTCGCTATCCGGACTCGTTTCACTCCGTCCGTACGCAAATCCGCCGAACTTGATTGACAAGTTCTCGCCAAAGTATCGCATTATAAAACCCCCGATTTTGTCGGAGGTTCTATGGTGGGCGATACAAGGCTCGAACTTGTGACCCCTTGAATGTCGTTCAAGTGCTCTACCAACTGAGCTAATCGCCCGTAAATTTATTCAATTATCATTTGCACCACTAAATCTTTACTTTCGGGTGGCTGAAATGTTTCATGAGCCTGCCGATTCCGTTTCTCATTCTTACAAAAGGATTTGATTTTTTAGGAACCGAATAAGTATCCTTTGTCAGCGCTTTTGGCATACTTGGCTTTTCCCCTGCTTCAAATGGTGACGCTTCTGCTAACTGCGGAGGCGGAACCTGTCCATTGCTGTTAATTTGTACTACATCTCCTATAGTACCTACCGGTAAATCTGCTATTCCAAAAATCTTACTACTCATACAAACACCCCTTTTGAGTTAAAAAAAGGCGACACCCAGATTCGAACTGGGGGATAAAAGCTTTGCAGGCTTCTGCCTTACCACTTGGCCATGTCGCCTTGTCTTCGTTTCTATATAATACGAAACACAAAAATTGTTGTCAAGTAACAAAGAAAAAAGGTGCGTCGAAACGACACACCCTACAAAACTTATAGGTAATATTGCTTAGTCCACTATGGGGTGCCAAACTGGGGGGGCACTCGGTGTTTGATAAGTACCATTTACGAAACAATTCTTTAATGATGTTAATAAAGCATCATCCGTACATTTTTCAAGTGCATCAGCGACTGATGTATATCCGCTGTTATCTGTGAGCCATCCTGCAACTGCCTGATGAACATTATTTGTATCTATTGACCAATTATCAAATGTAATAGCAGAGCCGTTTACATTTAAGGTATCACCGTCATCAATGTTCATTTCCGCAATATTCATACCTTTATCTGTAGAGAAGATATTTTTAAATTCAGCATCTGACATATTTGATAATACGGTTTTATCAATAAATATACCCTGCGTTTTGAATGTTGTAGTTTTACCCGCATCAAAAATAACTCTTACATTATCACCGTTTGCATTAATTATATCTGTGCCGTCAGCATCATAAATTACAACAGATGTATCGCCGTCGATTGTTGCAGTATAAACATCATTTGAAGAAGATGAAGTGCATATTAAATCATGACCGCCACCGTACAGATAATTCAAACCTGATCCGTGTTCTCCATATTCTGTCTTAATTACATTATAATCATCATTTGATGTAATATAACTTGTACCTGTTTGAGCTTTTATATATACCAAATTATTACCGTCTGCTAATTCAAGCGGATTTAAGTTTGTTCCCTGAACAGAAGTATAACCGCTAAAATTGTATGTTCTTTCTGAATCAGCAATAGCAATTTTTGGAGTATTAGTTGCGGTGTACATAATATATCCGCCGCCTTGTTCGTCGGTTTCCTGATTTTGCCAATATGTATCAATAGTCAATGTTGTATCGTTATATAGATATTCTAAATTACTGATATTATATCCATTTGTCATTTTAATATCAGAAATTTGTAAAGTGTCTGTATATGCTGATGCATTGTTTGATGTTATGTAACAATCGTCATACTGACCACTGAATACAACTTTGTTATTCTGTCCTGAAGTCAATGTTAACGGATGTTCAGGATCATCATATAAATGAGTATCATTAACTTCATAAATTTTATCTGCTCCGCTATCACCGCCTTTGATATAGGAATCAACACTCTTTTTCGTACCGCCGACAGTAATATATTTTACGCTCTTTTTATTTTTGAAGTTTGATATTGTAATGGTATTACTCTGTGAGCCGCCTGAATATTTGACTTTCAAATCATTTCCGCTATATGTTGCCGAAACCGTTATGCCTTTATCAAATACAAGTGTATCTGTTCCGCCGCCATACTGAATTGTATCATTTCCGTCACCCAGACTATAATATATGCTGTTTGTACCGGCACCGGCATTAATTATATCATTGCCTTTTCCGCCTTTTATTATATCATTGCCTGAGCCGCCATTTATTGTGTCTTTACCGCCTGTAGAAACAAGCAAATCTTTCCCGTTTGAACCGGTTATTTTACCCGAAGTTTTACCGCCGAGTTTATATTTCTGGCTTCCTGCCTGAATATATTTTGCACTATGTCCGCCTTTTGCAAAATCCTTTAATATTGCTGATGTGCCGTTTGCGGTAAAAATTAAATCATTTCCGCTGTAGTAAAATTTGAAATTATTAAAATTACTTTCCTGAGCAAATACAATTGTATCGGAACCTCCGCCCTTAACGATAGTATTGTTACCCTCATTTTTATTCAGGTAAATATAGTTTGTACCTTTGCCTGCATTTATATAATCTTTTCCGACACCTGCATAAATCTTATCATCACCAGCCTGAGCATAAATTTTGTCGTTGCCCTTTCCGCCATTTATGGTGTCATTTTTTGTTCCGCCATAAATAGTATCGCTGCCGTCTTGTCCGTATAATTTGTTCTTATATTTACTGTTTTTAAAATTAATGGTATCACCACCGCCATTTGCATTGACAGTAATTGTTTTTGTCCAGCCTTTTGCCCAAGTAATCTTGTCTGCATTTTTTGTTCCTGTAATAACACCTTTCTTGTTTGGTTTAAATTTTGTAGCCATAAATCATTTCTCCTTTTTCTATATAATTGTCATATACTTTTATTTTTCTGTTATTAATTTTTCACAACAAAATTTATGTAACAAACAGATTTGTTACAGTATTTTGCAGAGGAATAATTTGCATCAATTTGGTAAAATCACCTGTTGAGCGGACTTGGAGTCTTACCCCCACAGGCACAAAGGTTTTTGGCATATTGTAAATATTATGCTGCAAAAATTCTTTTTTTGTCATTTAACCCACTACATTATAAATTGTTATGGAATTGTAGCATAAATTTGATATTTTTTCAAGAAATACCCTAATTTAATATGCAATTAACTATATCTTCTGCCGTTATTTTCAGACAATCCAAACTTTCACAGGTAGTCATTCTGCGCTCCCACAGACACGGTTTCAACGGACAATTATCGTTAGCCTTTATTGCTACAACCTTATCCGACTGCGGTATCAATTTTTTATCATCTGTTGACCCGAAAATTACATAGGTTTGTGTCCTCAGAGCAACAGCCACATGTAACGGTGCCGAATCCGAACACAAAAATTTTTCCGCACTCGAAATCAATTCACCCAAATCTCTCATAGAACGGGTTTTGCCGTAATAATTTTCAAAAAGTTCGCTGTTTTTACAATTTATTGTACCAAGAATTGTATCAATACATTCTTTATCATCGGGACCGCCTGCCAAAATTACATGCTTACCGTTTTGAACAAGCAAATCAACAACCTTTGCCCAAACTTTTGCATCCACCGTTTTTATACACCCTTTTTCAATACTCATTTTACTTACCCCCGGATGAATTAAAACGGTATTCGGACGTTTTTCCTGAGGAGTGATATTGACTTCGGGCAACTCGGTATTATAATTCGTAAGCGGACGAATTAAGTCATGATACATCGCACACGCATACTGATTTTTATTCAACGGAACGGCATGTGTCAGCAGTTTTCTGCTCAAATCACCCGTATCATATCCGCAAGTCGTTTTTATACCGGTCAGACTTAATATTATACTGATAAACTTGTTTCCGCCTGCTGATACCGCCAAATCAAACTTCCCTTTTCTTGCAAGAAATATCAGTTTAAGCAGTTCAAAATATTTGTTTTTCTTTTTAAGGTCAACAAATATCATATCATCTATCAAATCAGTCAAATCTTTAACGCTTTTACTTCTCGGTTCGAGTGCAAGGGTAATTTTTGCCTGCGGAAATTGTTTTTTCAGAGAAATTAATGTAGGCAAAAAGAAAATCTCATCACCTATTCCGCCGAAATTTATTGCCAAAATATTCTTAAAATCACTCATATTTGAATTATAGCATAAATGAAAAAATCGTGATATAATCGGCTTATGGTAAATAAAGTTACGACAGCAACAGTAATAGGTCTAAACGCATACAGAGTAGATGTTGAAGTTGACACCACACGCTCTAATCCGATGATTTCTATTGTAGGGTTGCCCGATGCTGCCGTAAATGAAGCCCGTGACAGGGTTCGCTCTGCCACAAGAAATTCCAATCTGACATTCCCGAGCGGCAGAGTAATTGTCAATCTTGCCCCTGCTGATTTGAAAAAAGAGGGTTCAAATTTTGATTTACCTATTGCAATAGGAATTCAGGTTGAAGAAGAAGTTTTGACACCTGAGCAGGTGAAAGATTACGGATTTATCGGCGAGCTTTCTTTAGACGGAAGTATCAGAGGGGTGAACGGAGTATTACCACTTGTTATAGGGTTGAAATCATTCGGGATAAAAAACGTTATAGTACCTGCCGATAACGCTAAAGAAGCTGCACTTGTTGACGGGATTAACGTTTTTGGGGCAGCAAATCTTGGTGAAGCCATTGATAATTTTATTGAAACTCCTATAAAACAGACAATTGTTGACATCGAACAGTACCTTAAAGACGGATTTAGTCTTGATTACGGCTACGATTTTAAAGACGTGAAAGGACAACAAAAAGCTAAAAAAGCATTAGAAATTGCGGCAGCAGGCGGACACAATATGCTTATGTTCGGTTCTCCGGGGTCAGGGAAAACGTTAATGGCAAAATGTTTTCCGTCTATTCTTCCGCCGCTTGAGTTATCGGAAGCCTTGGAATTAACAAAAATATACAGCGTCAGCGGACTTTTATCCTCAGATGAGCCGCTTGTACGTTTCAGACCGTTCAGACCTGTACACCACACAGCATCCCCTGTCGGAATTATCGGGGGAGGAACAAATCCAAAACCGGGAGAAATAACCCTTGCGCACAGAGGAGTTTTATTCCTTGACGAAATGGTTGAATTTCCGAGAAATGTTCTGGAAGTTTTAAGACAGCCGCTTGAGGACGGAGAAGTCGCAATTTCCCGCGCAAAACATTCAATAAAATATCCTGCAAAATTTATTCTTTTGGGAGCAATGAACCCATGCCCGTGCGGATTTTTGGGAGATAAAGAAAAACAATGCACTTGTTCGGAATTTCAAATTCAAAGATATCTTGCAAAACTTTCAGGACCGTTATTAGACAGAATTGATTTACAGATAGAAGTTCCAAGACTGACTTCTGATGAACTTTTAAACTACAAAGGAACAGAAGAAACATCCGCACAAATTAGAGAAAGAGTAGTCAAAGCAAGAAAAATTCAGGTAGAAAGATATAAAAATGACGGCATACTAACCAATTCCGAGCTTACTCCGCAGCTTGTTAAAAAATATTGTCAAATTGATAAAGCGGCAGAAGAAATGTTCCGCATTGCTATAGTAAAATATCAGCTTTCAGGCAGACGTTATGACAGGACACTAAAACTTGCAAGAACAATTGCAGACCTTGAAAACTCGGAAATCATAACTCAAATGCACTTGATGCAGGCTTTGCAGTACAGAATGTTTAATCAGGATGATATTTATAAAAGATAAGTAGCAAAAAATTTATTTTGGCGGTTTTTATATGATAACGGAGAAAACATGATACCAAAAATTAATTCATATAATCCAAATAACCGGACAAGATATACTGCCGCTCAGTACAACCCTTATTTTGGCGCAAAAAGTATTATGCGGTATGACGGATATTATACGGGTGGAAATAAATTCGCTACCGGGATTAAAAACTTATGGGTATCGGTAAAAAATTTCTTCGGCAGTTTTTATAAGGTATCAACAGAAACCCCGAAAGAAATACGGCAAAATAACGAATTTATTGCTGAAATACAGAAAAAGTTAGACGGTAAAAGGCTTCCGCTTGGTGAATTTAATACCCAATCAGGCAATAATATGATAATCAGTCGACTTGAGAACGGAAATACAAAATTAGAAATCCGCACAAAAGAAGATAATGAGTTTTTACGTTCGGTTATAGTTGATAAAAACAATACCGTTCTGAAATACAAAACCTCATATCCGTGGAGAATTTTTATTAAAACAGATGAGGGATACCGTTCAGTACCAAATGTTGACGAATACATAAAAGAAATAGCCTCAGATCCGATGAATTTACCATACCTCATCCCAAGACCGTAATGTTTCTTTATGTTTCTTGATTAACCGAACTAATCAATTTATAATACAAGCATGAAAGAAATTAAGATTATTGCACCGGTAAAAAAACCGGAAGATATTGAAACGTTTTCTGAAGCTACAAAATGCAGGGCTTACTATGTCTATTACAAAAAATTCCTGAATAACAACTTTGAGTACGTTTCGGAATTTGTTAATGCCGCAAAGAAAAAAAACTGTGCAATTTATATTAATTTCAAACATGATATTAATGAAGAAAATCTTCCGGAAATAAAAAAGATGCTCAAGTTTTTAAAGACCTCAGGTATAGACGGTATCTTTATAAATTCTTATGCAATGCTTGAAGCCATCAAACTTTTCAACCTGCCGTTTAAGGTTATTGTTGATTCTTATTTTGATATTCATAATCTGTCGGGAATTGATTTTATAAATAATTTCCACAAGGTTTCGGAAGTTATTATCACCGAAGAAATCTATCTGAAAAACATCGAAAAAATCAAAAAATATACAAAACTTCCGCTCGCAATAGATACGGATAATCTGCCATACTGTGCAGAAGATATTGAAAAATCAGGAGCTATTGACAGCGTTGTAATTAAGGGAAAATTTGAAACTTCCGAAGATATTCTTGACGGCATTGAGCTTATTCAAAAAATTCTTGATAAGCCGAAATTGTTCAGAAAACACAAACTGCCGTTTAAACATGTCAGAAAAAGTTTCTACCAGACAAACCATTTCTCGGGTGAGATGATTTGTGCTGAAGGAAAAGATTTTAAGTTCAGCAAAAATATTGAAAATTTTGAATGGGATATTAAAAGAGGTAAATTTACCACAGATGTTTCCATGGAAAAAGTTCAAAACTACAGGATAAATTTACGTCTTTCAGAATTAGCTCAACTCAAGGAGCTCGATAAATACATTAAAAAAACAGGAGTAAATCCGGTTTATTCAATAGAATACGGTGAAATCTTATCTACAAAGGATTTGGCTACAAGCAGCTTTTGCGAAATAATTACAAAAGTCAAGAAGTTCTGCCGTAAACACGGTATAAAATTTCAGCTGTCAACTCCGAGGATATTAATAGAGAGAGATTTTGACCGTGTATATGAATACGGAAAACAACTGATGTTAGACGATATAGAACCTGACAGCGTCATAATCAACAACATAGGATATTTTTGGACATTTATTAACGACAATGATATTAACCATATTCCGATAGAAATAGGACAGGGAATAAATCTGTTAAACAGTCTTTCAATAAAATGCCTGAATAATCTTGCACCTATTAATACGGTTGATTTTACCGCATTCGGTGATATTGAACTCGCCATACAAACTGCTAAAAAAGTTAAAAATATCATACCAAACAAAAAATATACTATTGCAGGAAACATAAGAGTTCCGAGTTTGGGATTATGTCCATTGAACAGCGACAGCGCAATCATATCCCGTCTGTCATGTGCAGCACCATGTCATAGAGGCGGATATGCCCTTAAAGATCCTTCTCTGAATAAATTATTCCCGTTTACCTGTGACGGATTTTGCAGGATGCACATGTTTGAAGACAGGGTTCTTGAAGATTTCGACAAAGTTGAAATACTCAGTAAAGCCGGAATTAATGAATTTACCTTTGATTTTTCAGCATTAAATGCAAAATATGTTCCGGTATTGCTCGATAAATTTTTGCAGATAGATAATAAGGTTTTAACTGCAGTATAAAATTAATTATGCGCTAATTGATTTATCATTTTGGTTAATATTTTTTTTGCTTCATTTAATTGAACATCTTCTTTATTACGGATATTTTTTTCGGTAAACTGGACTTCATAATCGGGCTTAATCCCTTTCTTATTAATATCCGTACCGGCAGGTGTCAGATATTTTGCAATGGTTAAATTCAGACCCGTTTCGTTCTCGACCGGGAAAATTTTTTGAACCATACCTTTACCAAAAGTCTTTGTCCCGACAAGTTTTGCACGATTATAATCTTTCATGGCACCCGAGAAAATTTCACTCGCACTTGCACTGCCGCCATCAACAAGGATTACTACAGGTTTATTTATCTCAAAATCGGTGTGCTGAGCCTGAATATCATAACTGTTACCCCCTCTGCCGACAATACTTACCAATTTGCCGTTAGGAATAAATAAATTTGCAATAAATATGGCATTAGGCAAAAGTCCTCCCGTATTACCTCTCAAATCAATTACCAAGCCGTCCGTATCTTTGGTTTTTTCAGCAGCTTCAAGAAATTCGTTCGGAGTTGTCGAACCTATAAAACTGTTAATTTGAATATAACCGATATTGTCCTCTACAGAACTCTTTACGGTTTTAATTTTTATCTCTTTTCTTATAATCTTTTTAACAAATTTATCACTATTTCTTAAAACAGTAATTTGAACAAGAGTATTTTCCGGTCCTCTTACAAGGTTTGCCACTTCAGATATTGAAAGCCCATTTGCATCTTTGCCGTCAATTTCAGTTATTATATCGCCTGACTGTAAATTGGCATTCTGTGCAGGAGTCCCTTCTATTACATTTATTATCTCCGTTTTGCCTGCAATTGATGCAATATTTACGCCAATACCGCATATTTTTGAGCTTATGGAGGTGTTTTGTTCGTTATATTCCTCTTTACTCATATATCTTGAGTACGGGTCATTTAAACTCGCAAGCATAGTATCTATGGCAATTTTAGCATCATCATCATTTTTAATTTTTCCGTCATAACGATGCTTCCACCGATACCAATCCTGCCCGTTCATGTCTGCTTCATAATAATTTTTTCTGACAATGTTCCAAACATTTTCATATAATTTTTGAGAAGATACATACTCATGATTAACAAGTTCTTCATCACTTGATATCAGAGGGTTTTTATAGTCCATTAATACTTTGTTTGCGACAAACAAAAGCATCGTTGTTATTAAAAATATCCAAAACCATTTTTTGTTCATATCAGTATTAAACATCAACGAAATTTTATAATCAATATACTTTTTCGGTAAGTTAAATGTATATTCAAAAAATTTTTAAAATTAAAAAATATTATAAATCTTCAAATCCGGGAGAAGTTTGTGGTAAGCCTCTGTATGAGGCGTTTCCGCGTACTTCTTTTTTTATGTATTTATCGGAATAATTGCCTTTTTCAAACATTCTTTTAAGATTATTCTCACGTTTTACAAGCGGATTCAGTTTATCGTCTTCACTCTCCGGATATTTTCTCAGAATTTCACACCATACAGCCGCTTCCATAGTCCAGGCATAAGTTTCTTCCGCAATAGAGTTATATTCGTCCTGATGTAATGCTTCATGAGAAAGCAAAGCCGCTAAAGCCCCGGGAGGAGCTGTTCTGTGTTTAGAGTTTACATAAATAGTCAGTTCTTTCCCCTTTTTCCAGCCTAATGCATCAAAATCAGTATAGTCTGCTTTAATTTCGCTTAGATTTTTGAACTCAACTTTCATCGGACGCTGACTCAGGTTATTCCCGAGAATTGCATTACGGGAAAATTCTCCGTTTGTTCCGACAAGCATATCCAATGCTACCATTACTACAGGCTCTTTACTCACCGATTTATATACGGGCATAATTCCTAAAACATATTCCTTATCGTATTTCTGCGGGAAATTTTTCGGAATATAAACATCATCTTTTTTTGCATACGCATTTAGAGGAAGACATGCTATTACCGCTAATGTCAGTAATAATTTTTTTATACTCATATATCAAATCTCCTCTTCTTAATTCTCAATAATAATATTATACTGATATTTATTTTCACGTCAAATTTTCACACTACCTACGATTCAATGCGGCATACTCTCTGAACAGTCTTTTGTATTCTTCAGACCCGTCAATACTTTCCGCTTCTTTCACATATTCAAAAGCCGTCTTTGTATCTCCCGATAATTTATACAAATCTGCCATCTGTGCATAAAATTCCGCATTATTTACATCGTAAAGAATTGCACGTTTCATACATTCGATTGCTTCATCAAAATCCTGCTCCTGCTTTCTGACCAACGCAAGATAATAATACCCGTCAGCACAATTAATATCGACAGATAAAATATTTTGAGCAAAATCTTTTGCTTCGGAAAATTTTTCTCCGGCATACGCCGCTTTTGCACCTAAAATATATGCCGCAATATAGTTAGGATTATCCCCGATAATATTATTGGCAATTTCTATTGCTTTTTCATATTGCTTTTTCATGATATAAACCTCCCCCAAATCACATTGCAGGGAAAGATTCTCCGGAGCATTTTTTATTACGGTATTAATATGTTTCTCCGCATTTTCGTATTTACCAAGCTCTAATTCTATCTTTGCAAGAGATGACAGGGTAAATTCGTCATTCTCATTCAGTTCCAAATTAGATTTAAGAAGTTTTTCAGCCTCAATATAATTGCCGTCTTTACTCAACAACAAAGCTTTTAAAACATTGGCACCCAAATTAGTATTATCAATTTCAAGAATACACTCAACTTCTTTTTTTGCTTTATCAAATTCATTATGCTCGTAATATAAATAAGCAAGTGAATATCTGTACTCCATATTTTCAGGATTAAGAAGAATTGCATCTTTATATGCATTAACAGCTTCTTCATACCAACCGTTCAGGAAATATGCATTACCTAAATTATAACTGTACAAGGAATTTTTTTTATCAAGGTTAACTGCTTTTGAGAAGGCTTTTATTGCTTCGGTAAAATTCATATCCTCCATCGCAAAAAGTCCTTGATAATTCAATATTTCAGGATTTTGGGTATATTTATCAAATCTCGAAAAGATTTTTTTTGCTTTTTCGGTTTCATTTTTATCAAAAAATATTTTTCCTCTTAAAATTATACAATCCTCATTGTCGGGATCTATTGATAAAATCTCATCTGTAATATCCCAAGCCTTATCAATCTTATTAGCCGCATAGAGATTTTTTGCATAAGCATACAGACATTTCTCACTTTGTTTGATTTCAGTCAGACTGCTTTCTATTTCATCAAAAAGTTCAAGCTGCCCTCTGATATCGGTTAAAACAAAAAGATTTTTTTCTGATTTGTCAAGCAGATAAATTTTTTCCGCAACTTCTTTTGCAGAATACAATTCATTTTGTTTCAGATAGATATTTTTCAGCAAATTCATTGCCTGAAGGTTATTCTCATCCTGTTCTAAGATTTGTTCCGCAAGCTGTATAGAACGGGAATAATTCTCCAAAAGATAGTATAATTCACCGAGCTGAAACATTATTTCAATATTATCAGGTTCAAGTGTTATTGCCTTATACAACATTTCTATCGCCTGTTTATAACATTCCTGATTTCTGAGTTCAAAAGCTCTTTTTATATATCCGATAATTTCATCATTTTCAGCCATTTAGCTCTCCAAAACTATTTATCTTTCTTTTGTTTCTTTTTCTTCTTATCCTGTTCGGGCGGCGGATTGTTGATGATAACCAAAACTTCATTATCCCCTGCCATTTTTAAATTATTTCTTGCAATTTCTTCAAGGCTTGAAGATTTTGAAAATAATTTAATATCATTTTTTAAATCTTTATTACGCTGTTCCGCCTCATCACGAACTCTTGTCATTGTCTTGATTTTACCGCGGTAAGCTATCGTTTTGGAGGTATTTAGTATTACACTGACACCAACCTGAACAAGACAAAATAACAGTACAAACGTCAAAAATGAATAGCAAAAAACAATTCTTCTCTTATGTTTTTTCGATTTGTCTTTTACCTTTTGAACAATATCCGGATTTATCTGAGCTGACTCATTCTGCTGCATTTTACCGGCATTTTTCTTAGATTTTTTACCTTGTTCTTTATCCATTAATCAGGCTCCTGAGTAAATTATATCGGAAATCACCAAAACTGTCTATAAAATTTGAAGTTATCTAAATATATATCAAAAAACAATTTATTCCCGAAACAACGATTTAAACTGATAAATAATAACAAAATGGCTCCCGAATAATGCGGGAGCCATTTTTATATTTATTAAATCGCAATCAATTTATGATGAAGGTGTCCAGTATTCATCTTTTGTAAATATTGCAATCAATTCATTCTGCTGATTAACAGTAGCTTTTTCCAATGCGGTATTAACATCAGAATACTTATGACCGCTTGTATTCAACCATGCAGCAACTTCCTGACGTAATTCGCTGCTCTTATTGTTGAATTTATATGTTCCGTCATCAGATACAGACTTAATTGTCTCTATACCGCTAAGAGTTGCTTTATTACTGCTGCCGTCTTTAGTTCTAACATTGATTGCACCGCTTGCTTTACCTTTGTTATCAATGTTAAACCATACTTTCAGCTTGTTAAGTGCGGTATTAAGTATTGCGGTATCAGTGCCTGAACTTCCGGTATCCTTGATAGTTGAATTTTCGTTTTTAATGTTTTTAAACAAATAATATGTATCACTGCCGTTATTACCATCAAGAGTATTCTTACCGCTTCCGCCGGTAATCTTATCATTACCGCCGCCGCCGGAAATAGTATCATTGTACTTAGAACCTGTAATAACATCATTACCGCCGTTACCTTTAATATTTACACCATCTGAACCTGATTTGCTCAGTTTTGATGCATCAATAACTTCAGCATGCCAATTGCCGTTATATGACAGTTTCTTAGATGAGAATGAACTATACTTAGGCAAATAAGAACCTTTTCTCAAATCTTCTACAAACTGATTACCGAGATAAAGTTTAACAGAACCTGAAGAACCTGTTACATCCTTTGTACCAAAATTCTTCAATACAACTTTTTTGTAACCTTTATGTTTAATTATCAAGTCACTGTTAGATATTGTATATGACAGCTTATCAGCCTTATAACTGCTGTCTAAGATAATATCAAGATTTTCTTTGCTTGTAAGGTTGATTGTATCATAACCGTCACCATGGTTATAAATAATTCTGTTATGTCCCGTACCGCCGGTAATAACATCATTACCCTTACCAGCAGTGATATAATCACTGCCGCCGTTACCTTTAATGGTATCTTTTTTATCACCACCAAAGATTACATCGGACTGCTTAGTACCGTTTATTGTATTTGATTTAGATTTCTTACCGCCAAAGTAAACGGAAGCTTTAGACAAGTCAAGTGTACCGCCGGAAGTTCTGAGATAATATTTATTACTTGAATTAAAGTAATTTGATAATGTTATTTTACTCATACTTTCCTGATCAACTTGCTGAGCATAACTTACAACTAAATCATTGCCGGACTTAGAATAAGCATAATCTTTACTTCCGTAGTTATATCTCTTATAACCGTTATCAAAACCGAAAGTACCGTTTAATGATAACTCACCAATTTCAGTCATATCAAGTACTATTTTATGGCTTCCGCCACCATAGATTGTGTCATAACCATCATATAGTGATTCAAAAACGAATGTATCGCTGCTGCCCTGAGAATACATCTGATCACAGCCAAGACCACCAGTAATAGTATTGTTTCCTTTACCTGTTCTGATTACGTCATCCCCCATATTTCCAACAATATTATTACTGCTGTCGTTGCCGTTTAAAGTATCATGACCTTTACCGCCAGTAATACCTGATGTCTTATTTTTTACGACTTTTTTGTTAATTTTTGAATATTCTTTTACAAGATCCAGATAATCGTTATCCGCTAATTTGATATATTTTACAGAAGTATTTCCGTTTCTTGAGAAGTAATCGGTTACAGTAACGGAAGAACCATTTGACTGATCATAAGTAACAACCAGATTATTTCCTTTTTTGGAATATATCAAATCACTGCGTGATAAAGAGGTCATTTCAACATAATCTTTGCCTGAGCCTGAGTATATTGTGTCATAACCGCTGAAGCCGTCTTTGTATTTTATCTTGTTAGAACCGCTTTCACCATATATTTTTTTATTACCGTAACCTTTGACAACAGTATCATTACCGCTGCCGCATTTAATCAGGTCATCTCCGGCTGCAGCTGTGATTGAGTCATTTCCTGCTCCGGTATTGATAGTATCATTATATTTGCTTGTAGTAAGAATATCTTTGAATTCTGTACCCTGAATTGAATTAGCCTGAGATTTGCTAAGCTCATAATTTACACCTTGTTTTTTAATAATATCAATTAAATTATAAGCGTGATCTTTATTATCTTTTGCCCTTTTTGCAATAGTCTCGGTATCATCAATCTTAGATATCATAGAGTAATTCTTATCTTTAAAATATTTATCTATAATTACTTTACGATCATTCTGATAATCAATTGATAAATCACCTTTTTTATTGGTAAATTTCAAATCGGAAACTAAAAGGTTAGAACCTTCAAACCTTAAACGATCTTTACCGCCGCCGGTATATACATTTTGTATTGCACCTTTATCATCAGATGAATCGAACACATAAGTATCATTACCTGCACCACCGTATAATGCGTTGCTGCCGCCGCCGCCTGATAACCAGTCATTACCGGAACCGCCATACAACGTATCATTACCGCCATTACCATACAAGTTATCTACGTTATTACCGCCTTTTAGAATATTGGCACTGTCGTTTCCAAAAAGGTTATTTCTTCTGTTGTTACCTATAAGATTCAACTCATCTGCCCACAATTTAATATTCTCATCAGTAATTGTATAGTTTGTATAACTGTTGTAATAAGTATTTCCTTCAATTTCTAATGTATCGGTTAAGAAATTATACAACTGCTCACAAGTCACATATTTTGCGTCATTGGTATTGTCAATCCAGCCGCCTGAATCTGCGACATAAAAACCTTCTATATCATAATAATTTGCAAGTTTATGACCGCTTACTTCATTGATTTCTTCGGTTTTAATTTGTTTTACCTGAGCACCGACAAGTGCCATAGCGTGTCCGCCGCCCTTTTCGCCTACAAATGCTTTCGCAAAACCTGAAACAATAATACCTTTACCCTGACGTACACTGCCAAATAAACTGTAAGCGAATGAACCATATTTAAACTTACTGCTTTCTAGTATGCTGCTTGAGTAATGAGTAAAGCTGCGTTCAAAAGCCCCAATACTCATGGTTGAACCATCTTTAAATTTAACGGTTGTAATATGAGATCTGTCATCCGGATCAGCTTCAGCATCTATATAGTAATTTTTTATTCTTACATAGTTCGTATCAGTATGTGCAATAATTAAATCGCCGCCGTCTTCTGAAATTACAAAGTCTTTATTTTCAAAATCAGAGAAGTTCAAATCCGTGAAAATAAGAGTATCCGAACCGGCAACACTTACTACTTCGTAGTTATTGTTATAGTTACCGGAATGAATTTTAAATTCGCAAACTGTATCTTTTTTGATAGTATCGGTTATATCACTACCGTCTTCATTATGACCAATAACTATCTCTTCCTCTTCAACTTCTTCCTCAAGAACAATCGGTTCATCATTTTCAGGACGAAGAACAAGCGGCAAACGATCAATATGAGCTTTTACACCAAAATCATTTAATATATTTACACTACAACCGATAGTATCGTGATATAAGTGGCTTTCTTCACCTATATTTGCGGTATAAGTTCCGCCATCTTCACGTTCTATATCTTTTGCAGATTTATAATCCGTCAAATCTTTACTGTGATTTGCATAATCATGCTGTATAGCATATAACGTAATCGCATCTTCAGTAGAAGAAAAATCTACTTTCGGATATACGGTTTTTTTCACCATAGTATTGGTATAAATATCAAATTCTTCAACAGTATAAGGTTTTGTAAGTTTTTGCTTTTCTTCATCTGTCGGAGCCACTACATCAATAGCACCGGCAACGGAGAGAATATTTATGGCAGAACATACACCGCAATTACTCCACTGTTGATCAGTATCATAACGGAATTTGTTAGGATGACCAAAAACAAATGTAGCATCTTCATCTGTCTCATCTATCGTAATGGCATCATTGTAATTTAGCAAAGTACCGGTTTCCTCAAATCTTCCTGTTTCGGTTGTTAAGGTATATGTATTATTAAACTTTGCATTTGAAACATATTTACCGTTCTTTACGGATGCACTACCATCTTTCATGTTACCGGTATTTACCATAGCATGATTTGCATATAGAGATTGAGTACCTCCGTCATCCCAATAATACTTGTTTAACTTCTTCTTCGTTGAATTTGTTGACGCCATATTTATTCTCCTCAATTTATTAACAATTTTTTAGAATATAATTACATAGTCTGATTATAATTTTATGGTTTTGACTTGTAATCATACAAAAGATTGAAAATACCTCATATACATCATATTATTAATTAAGGTATGTATCACGTTATTTACAATTATTTACATATATAATAATTTTATGCCTCACGTTTACTTCACATCTTTATACTCTTATAGTATTTATATACCCACATTTTCATGAAATGAAATCATAATGACATTATTTATTTACAAAAATTTACGCTTTAATTTTTTCTTATTCACCTGAAATGCAATAAACATATATATTATTACCACTTATAATATGTAGAAAATTTCACCTGAGTTCTCATTAATTCATTATTCGCATCAAACGTATGACCGGCACCAAATTCAAATCGTACACGCTCATCTGCAGTCGGCTTTATGGACAAGATAATTTCATTTTTCTTCCTGTCTCTTGTAATATCTGAAGTTATTACGTCTTTTATAGATACATATCTGTTTAATTTTATTTCAGGCGTAAACGAAAATTTATCAATTACATCGGAATATGATACCCCTGCATTTTTATCATAAGAGGTTTTCAGAGCAAAGTATTTTGTTTCATATTTTGTATAAAGAGAAGTCGTAAATCCCAAATCAGAATTATCAATGCTTTCATTATAAGATGTACCTACCGAAAACCCTTTATGGGTATACTCCTGAACATCATCAAACGGGGCAATATTATATTGAATATTATCCGTAGATCTCGAATATACATGGTGGGCAAAAGTCGTAGTTGGAATTTTATCTTTGTCGGATAAACCTAATGACTCAAATTTTTGAGGAACACTTATATTCAGAGCATAATCCTTATCGGGTTTTTTAAGAGAGATAGCATTGGAATCTTCAATAAAATCCAAATATCCCTTTAACGGAATATTATCATAATTTGCATAATACAATTCTTCTTCGGTAGGAATTTTTTCTTCTGCCTCGGTTTCAGCATAATCATCTTCCTCCGTAATTACGGGAGCAGGTTCAATATCCTCATCCGGAATCTGCCATATAAAAATATTAGGTAACACGGGAGCAGGCTCATCTTCAACCTGTAAATTTTCGGGCAAATCATCATTATATGCCCCAAAAGATTGGTTTGCAGGGCATAATGCAAATATTAAAAAACTTAAAATTATAAATAAACCTCTCCTCATAATTATATTTTATTCTATAATTTAAGTTCCGTCAAATTGAAAAAACTACGGCACATTTATATATGCCGTAGTCAATATATTACTTTTTATTTTTAATTATATAATTGCGTTTAAATTCAGACAGCTTGCAACATCCTCAACAATCTGTTCAGGGGTTAGGCGATAACGTTTATAAAGTTCTGCCAAAGGAATCCTGTCCGTAAATTCTTTATGAGAACCGTAATTTAATACTTTCAAGTTTGAATTACCCAAATACCTTGAGATTTTTTCGCCAAAACCGCCGTTAATTTCACCGTCCTCAAGAGTAATAACTAAATCATGGTTTAATTTCAGGTTATTTAGCATTTCTTCATCAATTCCCGTAATAAAACGGGGATTAATCAATGTTGCATCTATTCCGAGTTGAGCTTTAATTTCGTTAACAACATTTTCGGCCAGTCCGAAGAAATTACCTAATCCGATGACTGCAATTTTTTCACCTTGTCTAACCATTTTGAATTTGTTTATTTCCTCTGAGTAATCCGTAGTATCGGCTATTCCCGTTGAAACAAATTCACAGGATGGAACTCTTATTGCGGTTGAAAATTCTGTCTGATTAACAGACCAGTCTAACATTCTTAAGTATTCTTCCTTGTTAGTCGGAGCAAGATAAACAAGGTTAGGAATATTACCCATCATTGCCATATCAAATGTACAAAGATGAGTTGAATCCGCACTTGATATTCCGCCCCACCAAATAAGCAGAGTTATCGGTGAATTATTCAGGCATAAATCCTGCGATAGCTGGTCATAAGTTCTTTGGATAAATGAACTCATAACATTCAAAATCGGTTTTGCTCCGCCTTTTGCAAGTCCTGAAGCAAATGCTATTGCGTGTTCTTCAGCTATACCGACATCAATATATTGTTTACCTAATTTGTTACGAAAATCCTGATTAAAACCGAATACTCCGGGAGTTGCGGGATTAATGGCAATAACTGATTTATCTTCCTGTGCCTTTTTAAGAATATAGTCTTTTGTAATACTATACCAGTCCTCACCACCGGAATAATTCATCGGAATAAGATTATTATTTTCATCAAGAGTATTCGGCATAATCCAATGGAACATTTCTTTATGTTCGGTTGCGGGTTTCAACCCTTTACCCTTTTCTGTCACGATATGAACAACTACAGGATGGTCAATATCTTTGACTTTTTTAAATCCATCAATAAGTTTTTCAACGTTGTTGCCTTCCCCGATATACAAATAATCGAAACCTAACGATTTAAAATAATTACATTCAGCCTGACCGTTTGTATCACGCAAAAGTTTAAGATTTTTGTATAATCCGCCTTCGTTAGGTGCGATAGACATATCATTGTCATTAACAATAATTATAATATTACTGTTAAGAACCGCCGCATTGTCCAGACCCTCAAAAGCTTCACCACCGCTTAATGAACCATCCCCTATAAGTGCAATAACATTACCTGTTTCGCCTTTTAAATCTCTTGCTTTTGCCAAACCCGTTGCAAGACTGACTGAAGTTGATGTGTGACCGACTTTGAAAATATCATGTTCACTTTCTTCGGGAGCAGTGTAACCTGTATATTTCATATAATTTTCAGGTTTCAGAAAACCTTCTTTTCTCCCCGTAATAAATTTATGCGGATAACATTGATGCGAAACATCAAATACAATTTTATCTTCCGGAGAATTAAAAACATAATGCAAAGCTATTGTAGCTTCAGCAATACCCAAATTAGGACCGCAATGCCCGCCTATGGTATTAACTTTTTTTATAATCAATTCTCTCATCTCATCAGCAAGGATTTCCATTTCACTAAATGATAATCCCTTAACATCATCCGGACAATTTACCTTATCTAATATCATATTTACTCCTTTTATATTTGTAATTATATCTTTATAACTTGATAATAAAAAAACGTCAAGCATATAATAAAAAAGATTGGTATAATACCAATCTTTTTTACAAATATTATTTTATCTTAAAATCTTATTTTTTAGAAATTTTATTTGCTATAGCAGCACTTGTTAATGCAACAGCACCGGCCGCAATGCCCCATACACCACCTACAGTTAATCTCATATCGGTAGCTGCGCGCTTAAGCATTTTGGATATTTCAGCAATTTCTTCGCCTGTCTTAAATTTCTTTGTTGTTTTGTCAAATGCTTCATCAAAACAATCTTTTATCAATTGTTCGTAATCAGTATTTTCAATTACATGTCTGAAAGAAGACGGCATATAAGCTTCTTTAATATCTTCAATAGTTTTACCTTTAATATATGCTCTTGCAGCATCTTTCATTGACTGACCTTTTTTAGGTTTAACACCCAGTTCTTCTGCGTGTTTAACTACAAAAGATTCTAATGTTTTACGGGCAATTTTGGTCTTTTTATCAACTAATTTAATGAAATCTTTTCTAAAATTTTTATTGCTTAATTTTGCGACTTCTTCTTCGGTAATTTCAACACTAATTTTATCCAAAGCATCGGCTTCGGCAATTCTTAAATTATCTTTTGATCGCATAGAATCAGCAGTATATTTCAAAAACTCATCTGAAATTTCGCCGTTTTTGGTAATACTGGGCATCATATATCCGGCTAAACCTGCACCAACCGTTGCTAATACTGTCGGAACCGCGACACTTTCAACTCTTTTTACGTCCATATTTTCTCCTTTAGAACCTTTGTTTGATTATTCTAAAGCGAACAAAAAAAAACTTTGCTACCATGTCCGATTAATTTTTACATAAATTAATATTCACTCATTACTTCGTACTAAAGTTTTTGTTATAGGCATACAACCATATAATACCAACTACGGCTACATAAAATAATAATTCTGCCATTTCCTCAAAAACATCATTATCTGCATGTTTTTCTATATATAAACTTACACTGATTCCGACAACCGCTAATAAAAAATTCCAAACCGGGAATTTGACTTTTTTTATAATATTCCACATTTGAAGGTATGCTTTACTTACAATAAAATATAAAAAAGTACCTGTGATATAAAGACCTACCAACGGATTTACCAGCCAGCCGTATTTAAAATCTTTCCAGGAATAAAACACATTAGGTTCACCCGGAACAGCTAAAAATAAAGTTCTGCCATAACTTACTTCTCTTGCCATAATCATAAAAACTGCCAAACCGACAAAATAGAAAAATTGCTTATTTTCCTTTGCAAAAACAGCTAAAAATAAGCCGATGATAAGTGTCAGCATCTGAATATCTTCTATTATTCCGTTTTCATAACCCCAAGCAGGAGGCAAATACATTGCACAGGGTATTATTGATAATGCAACCAATATCGCAATAACCGTAACCGGATAAATCCTGAAATCAAAATGCTCTTTTATAAAATCAGTAAATTTCATATTTGCTCGCTCCTTATTCCGTTAATAATTTTATACTAAACATAACACTATTAAAAGTTTTTGTAATATAATTGCAAAAAAAAGGAGAGAGAAAATGAAAATTGCAGAAAATATGCTTGAAATAATCGGGAATACCCCGCTTGTAAAAATAAATAAACTAAACAAAGGTAATGCAATAATTGTTGCAAAGCTTGAATGTAAAAATCCTGCAGGCTCCGTTAAGGACAGAGCCGCATACAATATGATTTTACAGGCGGAAAAAGACGGTTTAATCAACAAAGATACCGTTATAATTGAACCGACAAGCGGCAATACCGGAATAGGGTTAGCATTTATTTCTGCAATAAGAGGATATAGAATTATACTTACTATGCCTGAAACTATGAGCAAAGAACGCAGAATGCTGTTAAAAGCTTATGGGGCAGAACTTGTTCTGACAGAGGGCGCAAAAGGGATGAAAGGAGCAGTTGATAAAGCTGAAGAACTGCACAAAGAAATCCCGAACTCATTTATTCCGCAACAGTTTAATAATCCTGCAAACCCCGAAGCACATTACCTGACAACCGCAGAAGAAATCTGGGCTGATACCGACAAAAAAGTTGATATTGTCGTTGCAGGAGTCGGAACGGGCGGAACAATTTCAGGTATTGCAAAGAAATTAAAAGAAAAAAATCCAGATATTAAAGCGGTTGCAGTAGAACCGTTCGATAGTCAGGTTTTAGCGGGTAAACCAGCAGGACCGCACAAAATTCAGGGTATTGGTGCAAATTTTGTTCCGAATAATTTTGACAGAACAGTTGTTGATGAAATTTTCCCCGTAAAGAATGAAGATGCAATGGAAACATCACGCCGTCTTGCAACCGAAGAAGGTATGTTGTCAGGAATTTCATGCGGAGCAAACATGTTTGCAGCATTAGAGCTTTCAAAACGTCCTGAAAACAACGGCAAGTTGATAGTTGTAATTTTACCTGATTTCGGTGAAAGATACCTCTCAAGCGGCTTATTTGATTAAATATTTATAACTTCATTAATCATATACAAAGAACCGCAGACAATAGTCAGAGTATCGGGACGAACTTCAAATTTCTCCAGAGATTTAAATTCTTTTGCAGGGTATTCACAAACAGCCTGTAATTCTGCAAATGTTGCAGAATTCGGGTTTGAAAAATGGTTGAAATATATTTCATCCCCTTTTGAAAACAATGTTTTAATCATCTTCGGATAATCTTTTGTTCTTAAACAACCGAACACAAACCGGCGTTTTTTATCGGGGAAATACATATCCAAACTTTCCCTCAAAGCCATTGCACCGTTTGGATTATGCGCCCCGTCTATTAAAAGCATTTTATCTTCAATAAACTGAAAACGGCAGGGGTGTTCTACATTTCTTAATCCCTCATTTATAATATTCTGACCGATTTCAGGGAAAGCAAGCCTTACGGCAGCCAACGCAAGTGACAAATTTTCCTGCTGATAAGTTCCTTTCAGCGCTAATTCTGACGTATCTTCAAACGGCTGAACCATCACAAAAAGAGAATTACATTCATCGGCTTTGTCTTTTATTGCCTCATACCCCTCACAGGTAATAACAGGACAATTCGGTTTTATTATTCCGGCTTTTTCAAAAGCAATTTTATCTTTTGTTTCACCGAGTCTGTCCGTATGATCTAAATCAATATGGGTAATAACTGCGCACAAATTCGATTTTATAACATTTGTGGCATCAAATCTTCCGCCTAAACCGGTTTCTAAAACAACAACATCAACTTTTTCATCGTAAAAATACTTGAACATAACAGCCGTTAAAATTTCAAACTCGGTTAAATTAATATTGTTTTTATCAGCCAAATCACAAATATCAAAAACATACTGAGCAAAAACTTCATCAGGTATATTATCCCTCTCCAAGGGGGAGGGCAGTTTTTCAATGTGAGAACTTGTTTGAACATTTGAAAAACGGGTGGGGGTTATATCAGTTAAAATTTTAATTCTTTCAGTATATTTGAATATATGCGGACTTGAATAAAGTCCTGTTTTCATGCCGGCAGACTTTAATACGGATGCAATAATTGCACAAACTGAACCCTTGCCGTTGGTTCCGGCAACATGGATACATTTTAGTTTATCCTGAGGATTCCCCAATAATTCTAAGATTTTGGTTATTCGTTCAAGTCCAAGATTTATGTGAAATTTTCCCTGTGATGTTAAAAGCTCTTTTGCCTGTTCGTATGTGTAGTTCATAATTCAAAATTAAAACAAATAATCCCCGATTGCAAATAAAAATTAATAAATAATATAAGAACTAGCAAATTTTTAAATTTTGGGGTTTTATATAGAGTAAGTGTAGTATATGGCAATATTTTGCCGAAAGTAGGAAAAATAATGAACGGTATTAACAATGTAAGTTTTCAGGGACAAGTTCCGAAAAGAGAAAAAAGATTAAACAATATTGCAGCTGTTATTGGAGGTCCTCTTGCCGCAGCAGGTATTGTTGCAACCTATGGTATGTGTAACAAAGAATTAAAATGTGATTCTTTTAAAGGTACAATGAAGAATTATGCAAAATCATTTACCGGCAATTGCAGAGATGCACTTGCAGGGTTATGCCAGCTTATTAAACAGAATAAATGGGCAGATAAAGTTGCACAATTAAAAAATACAGATAAACGTATTTTTGCAGCAGGTTTCTTAGGTTACAGTTTATTACTCGGTGCATCAATTAAGATTGGTGCTGAAATCGGTTCTAAACTAAGACATCGTAACTAATTACTCCAATGAATTCAAATATAAAAAATAATAAATTATCATTTCAGGCAGGATTAACCCCACTTATAAAAAAAGAAGTAAGTTCGGTTAATCCTACTTGCATTGAACAGACAATAAAACGTCAATTCGGCACCGAATGTGATTTTCAGAACAACAGAACACTGGCTGCAGGAATGTTGTATGCACTAAATTTATTAAGAGAAGCCTCTGAAAAATTCAGACTACCGTTTAATATTGCCCCACCAAATGTAAATGTATTTAAAACAATGGAATTACTAAAACAAGAACCCGTAAAATTTGGTTTTTGCATCGGGGAAAAAGAAAAGGTTATAAAAAAACATCCCGAATTTGAAGTCCGTTCAATTTTTATAAAAAATATCCCTGACAATATTGAAAGCTGGAATAAACAGGTAGAAGAATGGTATGCAAAACATATAGTAAGTTCCGATAACATCCTCGCCCCATTCTTACATGAACTTTTACATAATATACATTTACACAGAATTTTTGAGCAATCACCGCAATTTGGACTTACAAATGCTATTTATATGGCAAATACATCATTCTCACATCAACAAAAC
Organism: bacterium; assembly: GCA_017542305.1. Lineage (GTDB taxonomy): Bacteria > Cyanobacteriota > Vampirovibrionia > Gastranaerophilales > Gastranaerophilaceae > UBA1221. The sequence continues at coordinate 39,029 of JAFXXK010000020.1, read as the reverse complement.
AGAATTATAGCTGACAAAATTGGAACTTACGCAAAAACATCAAAAATGGAATTATATTCAGAAACTCTTGCAAAGATGATAGCTGATTCTTTGGATGAAACAGGGTTGAAACTTGCATCAAATCCGCTTGACAGACTTGCAGAATTCCCAAAATTTGTTCGTGAATTTATAGAAAGTCAGCTTAACTAATCTTATCTAACTGCTCAAGAATTTTTTGAACCCCGTCATATTTTGCAAGTGCCAATGCATTCTTTTGGAGTTCGTGTAATTTATCGGGATTATTTACCAGAAATTCAATAAGTTCACCCAAACGTAATTCATCGGTTTCCGAATCTTCAAGATATAAAGATGCACCTTTTTCAACCATATATTTTGCATTTTTTCTCTGATGGTCAGCAGCAGCATGAGGATACGGAACAAGTATTGAAGCTAAACCGGCAGCCTCAATTTCCGATAAACTCAAAGACCCGGCTCGGGAAATCGCGATATCGGAAGCCTTTAAAGCAGTAACCATATCTTCAAAATACGGGCGTATAATCAGATTTTTATCGAGTTCATATTCGGGATAAATTCTGATAATCTGCTCTATAACACGCTCGTAATTCTTTTTTCCTGTCTGGAAAATTATTTGCATATTATATTCTTTACTCAACTTTTTCAATAACGATACAGATGCATCATTAATAGTTCTTGCTCCCTGAGAACCACCCATAATACATAACGTCAGTTTGTTCTCAAGACCCATATTATTCCTTGCTTCCTCTTTTGATAAAGTTTTAAACTGCGGACGTATCGGATTCCCGTTAACATAGAAATTTTTGTTTTTAATAAACTTATTTGCACTTTCAAAAGCAACGGAAACAGCTTTTGCATAAGGCGCAAGATATCTCGTAACCAATCCGGGCTGAGCATCACAATCATGCATCATATAAGGTTTCCCGAGCAGTTTTGCGGCAATGATTGACGGAGCAGAAACATACCCGCCTGTACCGATAATAGCATCTGGTTTATATTTTATAATGTAACCAAAACTTTTTATTATTGCCCATAAAAGTTGTAATCCCCACTTGATAATGGATATTTTTGCTCCTCTTGGCATACCGTGAACATTAACGGGTAAAAACTTGTAGCCTTTTTGCGAAATTATATCGTACTCAAGATTTTTGGGATTACCTACATAATAAATATTTTCCCCGTTTTTTACAAGTTCATCCGCTATTGCGACTGCAGGATAAATATGTCCGCCGGTTCCCCCGCCCGTTATAAAATATGTTTTATTGCTCATTTTCTACATTCCTGATTCTTTTAATTCGTTTTTTGGAAATATTTAACAATACTCCAATCATACACATTGAAACGATTAGAGATGAACCTCCGTAACTGATGAAAGGAAGCGGGACACCTGTTGTCGGGAAAAATGAACTTGCAACACTCATATTCAAAAATGCCTGAAAACCTAACGAGAAAGTAATACCCACCGCCAAAAGTTTACCAAACATATCAGGACAACGTGAAGCAATAATAAATCCCCTGTGGATTAATGTCCAGAATAAGCCTATAATTAAAACACAACCAATCCAGCCCAATTCCTCCGCAATAATCGCAAAAATAAAGTCTGTATGACATTCGGGAAGATATGACAGCTTTTGAATTGAACCGCCATAACCTACCCCCGTAAATCCGCCCGATGCAAACGCAATAAGTGACTGTATAATATTATATCCTGCTCCCTGAGGATCAAGCTCCGGATGCTGCCATGTCGTAATACGCTGCATCTGGTAAGGTTTTATGATGGTAGTTGCTGCAACAATTATCGTCATTATGCCGGCACCCAAAAAGCTGAAAAACAATTTCAGCGAACCGCCTGCGCACAAATATATAGCTATAGTTGTAACCCCAAGCAGAATAACCATTGACAGGTTTGGCTGAATAAAAATTAATAAAACCATAAAAATTATCGGAATAAAAGCATTTGTCCATTTAATTTTATCAAAAAGTTCGGCATCTTTTCTGAAAATTGTAGCAAGCATCAGCACTACAGCAGGCTTTGCAAATTCTGACGGCTGCAACTGGAAACCTAAAAGATTTATCCACCTTTTTGCCCCGTTAACCATTACCCCTAATGGCGTAAAATCAACCAAAATAAGCAAAACAATAATTATGCCCGCAAAAATCATATTCCAGTCTGCAAGTTTTTTATAATCATAATTAGTAAAAAATCTCAGTCCGAAAAATCCGATTACAAAACAGATAAACTGTTTAAACAAAAATTGAATAGGATTACCGCCTTCTTCAATACATTTTGGAGCAGAAGCGGAAAATATTGCCATAAAACCGATAATTACAAGGAAGCTTACAGTAATCAGCAACACTTTATCGGGGGCAGATAAAATCATTCCTCGTGAGCGCTGAGATTTGCGTCTTTCTATATATTCATCTCTAAGCCTGTCCGATTTTCGATAAGACATCTTTCTTAAAGACCCTTCCCCTTTCTTCATATCCGCTAAACATATCAAAACTTGCACAGGCAGGTGATAACAATACCACATCAGGTTTCAGTTCAATAGATTTATCAATCGCACTTTGCATTGAACCTTCTCTTATAATATTGTTAAATCCGCTGTTTTTCAAACTTTCTTCAAACCTGTCGGAAGCCTCTCCTATCAAAATTACTGTACTGATATGCTTTTTAATGGCTTCACAAAATTCCGACAAATCGGTCATCTTATCACGACCACCCGCTATTAATGCAACATTGCAGTCGTTGAAAGAATTAATTGCAACAAGTGAAGCTTCCGGATTTGTCGCCTTTGAATCGTTATAAAATGCCGTACCATCTTTTTCCGCAAATTTTTCCATTCTGTGTTCCGGAACTTTGAATGACATTATAGCATTTCTGATATTTTCGTTGCTTACACCCTCAATTTTTGCGCAAATAATTGAACATTCCGCGTTCTGATAATTGTGTTCCCCGATAAACGGACAGTCCTTTATGTCGATAATTTTTTCTTCTTTGCCGTTGCGTTTAAACCATATAGCCCCATCTTTTACATAAGAACAATTATCTCCGACTTCATCTCCGAACATAAATACTATGCCGGCAGCGTGTTTTGAAAATTCCAAAAGCTTAGCATCTTTAGCATTCAATACCGAAAATGCCGGAGCCTGAGGAAGTTTAAATATCCTTGCCTTTGCTTCAAAATAATTGTCCAATGTTTTGTGCCAATTAATATGATCGGGCGTAAAATTGGTAAAAACAGAAATTTGCGGTTGAAAAGCCGGTGAATATGCCAACTGGAATGAAGAACACTCACAAACAAGATAATCTATGTCATTCTCATCCGCATAATCACAAGGCGGTTTGCCATAATTTCCGCAAGGTTTTGCATTAAATTCACTACTCAAAATATGAGCCGTTAATGCTGTTGTAGTAGTCTTTCCGTTTGTTCCGGTAATTGCAATGAACGGGGTTTCCGTCTGAGAAAATGCCAGCTCAACTTCAGACATAACAGGTATCTTTCTTTCCCGTAATTTAGTCATCACTTCGCTGTCCATTGGAACACTCGGACTCGTAACCGCAAGATAAGAATCGTTTATAAATTCGTCACTATGTCCGCCTGTTTCAATCTTTATACCCATAAGCTGCAATTCTTTAATCAATACCGATTGTTCGGGCTTTGCTTCGGAATATTCGGTAATATAAACATCAGCACCATGCCTGTTTAAGAATTTTGCAGCAGCAACTCCGCTTAAAGATAAACCTAATATTAAAACTTTCTTTTCGTGCCAATTTGATAACATACTATATTATACCTCTAATCATTAAATAAAATAAAATTAAAGAAACAGCCATAAGTACTGCCGAACAAAAAGCAAATACACTTACAACTTTCTTTTCACTCCATCCCGACAACTCAAAATGATGATGAATTGGAGACATCTTAAAAACTCTTTTACCCGTTGTCTTAAAACTCGTTACCTGAATTATTACGGATAATGTTTCACAAACAAAAACTCCACCTAAGAATATAAGTAAAAATTCAAACTTACCCATAACTGCCAACGTACCCAAAAGTCCGCCGATGGCTAAAGAACCCGTATCACCCATAAATACCTGAGCTTTAGGTTTATTGAAATATAAAAATCCGAACAATGCTCCGGCAACCGTAGCCGCAATAATACCGACTTCCGGATACCCGCTGTATGCTGCTATAATTGCAGAACCGATAAACGCAAATATACCGGTAGATGCCGCTAATCCATCCAAACCATCTGTCAGATTATAAGCATTAGATGCTCCTGTGATAATGAATACCGACAAGAACGGATATAACCATTTTAAATCGAATGCCCAGCTGCCGACCGAAAATACCGAGCCGTAAGGATTTGATATCATAACAAATATTGTAGGCAGCAAAGCTATTGCAATCTGCCTCATAAGCTTTCCTTTTGCCGAAAGACCGTCATTAGCATGTCCTTTAATCTTCAGAAAATCATCCTGAAATCCTGCAAAAGTATAGAATAAAAGGGTTATTAATATAATTATTGATGCCTTATTAAGATTTTCTGCCAAAAGCAATGAAATTACCGCTGAAATAATGATTGCAGCTACAATAAATACACCACCCGTTGTCGGAGTTCCCTCTTTTTGCGCATGAGCTTCGGGAGCACAGTCTTTAACGTATTGACCTATTGTTTTCTTCTTTAAGAAATCTATATATGGCACACCAAACAATAAACATAAAATCATTGAAAGCATAAATGCTACGGTTATCATCTGCATATGAGATAATTCAACCGTTAACCAGGCTATTAGTGAATATAAAAATGTTATTATACTTGATATCATTGTTAAATTTCTCCCTCTAACTTGCCGATGATTTCTTCGAATTTCATCGATCTTGATGCTTTCAAGAATATAGTAGTACCAACATCAACATTATCAATAATATATTTTGAAACCTCATCATTATTTTCAAAATTCTTTACAAAACCTGCTGATTTTTCCAAAACTTCACCAATTTCTTTTGCATATTCACCGACAGTCAGAAATCTTGCATTTTTAGCTTCAGGCAATTCGGAAAGATATTGTCCGACGCACTTATGCAATTCATCGGTATACTCTCCCAACTCGCCCATATCTCCTAATACTACAACAGGATTTTTATATAACTGCAAAAACGTTGAAACCGAAGCTTTCATAGATTCTGGATTAGCGTTATAACTGTCGTTAATAACTTTAAGTCCCTTAATATCCTGAGCTTCCCAACGTTTTTCAATAGGTTTATATGACAATAATCCTGTATAAATTTCATCATAATTCATACCGAGTAAATATCCCAATTCTATTGCAGTTACGGCATTATCGGCATTATAATCACCCTCAACATTCAATTCGTATTCTTTATTTTTGTATATGAATTTTGTGTATGACGGCTTTCTCTCAACTATCTCAATATCGTTTAAATCATGATAAATCTTTTCACCGCTGTAATCAGCAACATACTTTTTAATTCTTTCATTATTTTGAGCAATCAAAGCACCCGACGGTTTAAGATATTTTACGATTTCGGATTTTGCTTTTGCAATATTATCAAGGCTTCCCAAACGGCCTATATGAGCAGAACCGGCGTTTGTAATAACCGCATAATCAGGTTCTGAGAATTTTGATAACAATTCAATTTCGCCTAACCCTCTCATACCCATCTCAACAATCAAAAGCTGTGTATCTTCAGGCATCGTCATTATCGTCTGGCAAAATCCTACTTCATTATTGTGATTTGAAAAAGTTTTATGGGTTTTAAATTTAGTATTCAAAACAGAATAAACTATTTCCTTTGTGGTAGTTTTTCCCGAGCTTCCTGTAATACCTATAGTAACGGGATTGAGTTTCTTGCGTTTGTAATTTGCCAGCTGCATATATGCAGTCAGGGTATTTTCAACTTTCAAAACAATTTTCGCATTTTCGGGATATTCATTACGGGTAATAAAGCAACCTTCCGCACCTTTTTCAACAGCCTGAGAAAGGAAATTTTCCCCGTCAAAACTTGCACCTTTCAGCGGCAGGTAAATCTGATTTTTTTCAATAGTTCTCGTATCCGTTGAAAAGCTGTATCCCAGGTCTTGTAAATCAGACCCTTCCGTACTGTTCTTTATAATTTCCGCTCCTGTTGCGGCAATGATATCCTCTAATCTAAACATCTTAATATAATTTTACTCCAAACAAAAAACTTGGAGCGGATGTTAATAAATGTTTACCTATTGATTAATATAAATAAACAAATTCTAATGTTTATCAGTAATGATTAACACCGAAAGAAGAATTGATATTTTCGACAAATCTATTATATTCATCCGAATACTTGCATAATTCCGGCACCTTGCCTCTTACCTGCTGAGCTGCGGTAATAAGTTCTTTTATTGCGGATTTAATTTCTTTACGTTGTTTCCACCAGATTTTGAATGATTTATATTTTATTTTGCCTGTTTTCAAATCATACTCGGCAAGTTTAGTCGGAAGTTCCCCATTAACTCTTATACTGTAAGAAGCCTTTCTGCTGCCATCAATCGGGAATGATAACAAATCTTTTTGAGTTGAAATACTCGGATTTTCACCAATATAGCGGCTTAAATTGATTGTACGTCCGCTTTTTCTTTTGCCGTCTTCTCCGATATGATCTATAACGCTTACACCATAAGATTTTTGGCTGCCTGCCCCGTTTGGATATAATCTGATGTTGTCATCCAAAATTGTTAAGGCCGAATCGTCTTTACCTTTGGTTTTAACCTTTGCTGCTCTCCATAAAAACATACCGTCAGCATCTTCTATTACAAGCGGACTCCATAATTGGTCAAATCTTTCGGAATATTTACCCTTTATGCGGTTTCCTGTGATTTTTGCAATTTGATTTCCTTCTTCATCATATTTTATAAACGAAGAGGACATATACGGTTTATATTTATACTTAGGAATAAGTGTTCCGTCATAAAATTCTGTATATTCTGCACCTCTTGTAGGATGTTCTCTGTTAAAGTGATATTTTAAAGAACCGTCCCAATTATAAATAAAAGCATTACTTACGCTGCCGTTTTTCTTAATGGTAACTATACGTTCACCGTTGTTGTCCCTGATAAACTCATAGTTATCATATCTTGAGCGATTAAGCATTTTCATATTTTTTATTTTGCCATTTTCATCATAAGCATATTCTTTGATTGCTGTACCATATTTGTCGGTAATTTTTTGCAGCAGCCCGTCTTTATATTCAAGAACTCGTCCCGTCTTGGATTCATAAGTACCCGAATACGGCAGATTATCTTCTCCTACAGCTTTTCCGCTTACAAAATTTTTAAATTTTTGGATTTGCGTTTCAGCTTCGGCTGCAATATTATCAATTTCGGGATAACCGGTAACAGCTTCATTTGAATTCGGCAGCTCGGGAGTTTTAGGTTTTATCGGATTTCGGTGAACAATATTCCCGAACATACCCTTTTTAACAGCTGTATAAGTACCAAAACCGAGTATAGCAAGTGCAGCGGTACCGCCTAAAACTTTTGCTGCGGTATTGCTGCCGCCTTCTTCAACTTCAGACAATTTCGGCAGTTCCTCACTTCTCTGTAATTTTACCGGAGTAATTCTCGGCGGAGGATTTTGGCTGATTTTGTTATTATTCAGAGCCTGAATATATTTGTTATGTTGATTTTTGTAATTGTTTTCAAGAATACCTGACACACGAATACCTGCAAAATTTCCCTACATGTTTATAAAAAATTTTTTAAAGGAATTATTGTTATTATACGGACAAAATTAATAAATATTTACATTTAACTAAACATTCCGAGCGTAAACATATGACTTAACAAATATTCATACTACTTGACAGTGGGGTTTTAGCGGGTGATAATAGCTTTACATGTATTACTATGGGTAAATCGTTCAAGAAAACCCGTGAGGTAAAAGAAGTATCTGGCCGATAAAACAAATGCCTCAAGCGGTTACGAAACCCAAAACGAAAGGAAAATTGAAATGTACGCAATTGTTGAAGCAGGCGGAAAACAATACCCCGTTGAAGAAGGTCGTTATATCGACATGGAATTGTTGGATGCAAAACAAGATTCAAAAGTTACTTTTGATAAAATCGTTATGTTAGTTAACGGTAAAAAATCTAAAGTTGGTCAGCCTTATGTATCAGGCGCATCTGTAGAAGGTACCGTTGTTAAACATGACAAAGCTAAAAAGATTATTGTTTTCAAACAAAGACCTAAAAAAGGTTACAGAAAAAAACAAGGTCACAGACAACAGTTTACCAGAGTTATGATTACAAAAATCAGAACATCTGCTAAAAAAGGTGCTGAGGAAACAACCGAAGCGTAGTAAGTAAAAAATAATTAACAAGGAGAAATAAAAATGGCACATAAGAAAGGTATGGGATCAACCCGTAACGGTCGTGACTCCGAAGCAAAGCGCTTGGGTGTTAAAAGATTCAGCGGCGAAACCGTTAAAGCCGGAAATATTCTTGTTCGCCAGAGAGGAACAAAAATTCATCCGGGTAACAACGTAGGTATCGGTTCTGATGATACTTTATATGCTATCATTGACGGACAGGTTAAATTCGAACCGCACAGACGTGACCGTAAACAGGTTAGCGTTTACGCTGTATAGTAGAACGCAAAAATTTAAAACAACAAAAAAGCAGTCTGAAACTTTGTTTCAGGCTGCTTTTTACTTAAAAAAATAAGTTCAGATTGATAATTAATAAAAGATATGTTATAATAGATAGTAATACACGGAGGATTTTATGAGTACGTTTTCGCATAAATTAATGTTTAGCAGCCAAATTATCTGCAAGAGAAAAAGTAAAACGGCATTTACCTTGGCAGAAGTGTTGATTACACTTGGTATTATCGGTGTTGTAGCAGCATTAACACTGCCTATGCTGATACAAAATTATCAAAAAGGAGTTGCTCTAAATCGATTAAAACAAACTTATGCACAGATTTTAAATGCAGTTGAAATTACGGCGGCAGAAAATGATGCAGGTCCAATGGGTACTTGGGGATGTCCTCGAACGGATTTCACCGATCCTGATACCGGTGTTTATTACTGGATGCCCTGGACTCAAGCTTGTTTTTATATGGCAATGAAAAAAATTGCTGTTAAAATGTACCCGCGACCGGATGATGTAAGCCACGCATTTTGCTTTGAAGGGGACGAATACAGACCTTATACGGCTTTAGATGGTACCAGAGGCAGATGGAATACAAATGGTAATATGTTACATACAGGGGGATATTCCGCAAAATTGCCAAACGGGGCATGCGTAGTCTGGCATCCCGCAGTCGGAAGTCATGATGCCGGAGGCTCTTTGATTATTGATGTTGATGGTTCTTATGCCGGATTCAACAGGGCAGGAAAAGATGTATTTGTATTTTCATATCTTGTTAATGGCAGCAATGCTTCAACTTACGGAAAGAACGGCAGAACTATACTCCCGGGCAGACACGGCAGTGAAGAAAAAACCAGAGCTCAGTTAAAAGAAAAATGCAGCAAAGCTCAAAGCGGTGCAAACGGAACAGAGTGTTCTGCTTTAATTATGTATGACGGCTGGCAGATAAAACCTGATTATCCGTGGTAATATAATTTACCAATAATATATAACAAAAGACCTTTGAGAATATCTCAAAGGTCTTTTGAATTATTTTATCCGCTTGCGAACTATACGTTAGCAAGTTGTTTTCTCGGATTAGCGATAGCAGCTTGAGCTGCTGCCAATTTAGCTTGCGGAATACGGAACGGTGAGCAAGATACATAGTTAAGACCGATTTTGTGAGCGTACTTAACTGAATCAGGATCTCCGCCGTGTTCGCCGCAGATACCGCCAACCAATGAAGAATTAACTTCTTTACCTTCGTTGATAGACATTTCAACTAATCTGCCAACACCGTTTACGTCTAAAGTGATGAACGGGTTAGACGGTAAAATCTTTTGTTCAACATAGTTCTTTAAGAATTTACCTTCAGCATCGTCACGAGAGTAGCCGAATGTCATCTGAGTAAGGTCGTTAGTACCGTATGAGAAGAATTCTGCTTCTGTTGCAACTTCCTTAGCGGTTAATGCTGCACGAGGAATTTCTATCATTGTACCGAATTTATAGTCAACTCTTACACCTTTTTCTTTCATAACTTGTTCTGCAACTGCAACCAATGTTGATTTAGCAGTTTTAAGTTCGTTGATATGTCCGATAAGAGGAACCATAATCCAAGGTTGGATGTGGTGACCTTCTTTTGTCAAATCACAGCAAGCTTCGAAGATTGCTCTAACCTGCATTTCATTGATTTCAGGGTAAGTCAAACCTAAACGGCATCCTCTTAACCCCATCATAGGGTTAGATTCAGACAAGTTTTCAACGATTTCAAGCATCTTTTCGTCTTCTGCACAATTCTGACCCAAAGCTTTCTTAGTTGCAACTTTTTCAACCAATTCTATCTTAGAAGGTAAGAATTCATGAAGCGGCGGGTCTAATAAACGAACAGTAAGCGGTTTATCACCCAATGCTTTGAACATTGCATAGAAGTCTGAATATTGCATAGGTAACAATTTGTCCAAAGCTTCTTTTCTTGCTTCAGTAGTACCTGCAATAATCATTTTCTGAACCCAAGGAAGTCTGTCAGGATCCATGAACATGTGTTCTGTTCTGCAAAGACCTACACCTTCAGCACCGAATTTCTTAGCATTTTCGATATCTTTAGGAGTATCAGCGTTAGCTTCAACGTGAAGTTCTTTGATATCATCTACCCAAGAGAAGAATGTTTCAAAGTCTTCATCCAAACCTGCCTGAACCATTTCGATAGCACCTTCCATAACTTCACCTGTACCACCGTCAAGAGAAATGATATCGTCTTTGTGGAATACGGTTCCGTCAGCACAAGTAATAGTTTCTTTTGCAAGGTCGATAACTAAATCTTCACAACCTGAAACGCAAGGTTTACCCATACCTTTAGCAACAACTGCTGCGTGAGAAGTTGCACCGCCTCTGAGAGTAAGAACACCTTGAGAAACAGCCATACCGTGAATATCATCAGGACAAGTTTCTATACGAACTAAGATAACTTTTTCGCCTGCTTCACCACGTCTTGCAGCTTCTTCAGTATCAAATACAATCTTACCAACAGCAGCACCCGGAGACGCGTTTACACCCTTAGAAACTTTGTGAGAGTGTTTAACTTTATCAGGGTTAAAGCAAGGTAACAATACTTGGTAAACTGAATAAGGATCTACCTGATTGATAGCTTCTTCTTTAGTTATAATACCTTCTCTGTACATATCAACTGCAATTTTGATAGCAGCTTTAGCTGTTCTCTTACCGTTACGGGTTTGAAGAATCCATAATTTACCTCTTTCAACGGTAAATTCCATATCCTGAACATCGTGATATCCTTTTTCTAACTGTTTTGCGATATCAACGTATTGTCTGTAGATATCAGGCATATCTGTTTCAAGTTCGGAAATCTGTTTAGGAGTTCTGATACCTGCAACAACGTCTTCACCCTGAGCGTTAACAAGGTATTCACCGTAGAATTTGTTTTCGCCTGTAGCAGGGTTACGAGTGAATGAAACACCTGTAGCACAGTCGTTACCCATATTACCGAATACCATTGTCTGAACGTTAACAGCAGTACCGAAGTTGTGATCGATTTTGTTCATATTTCTGTATGCAACAGCACGAGGAATATTCCAAGAACGGAATACTGCTTCAATAGCTTCCTGCAACTGAACAAACGGATCTTGCGGGAATTCTTTTCCGGTAACTTCTTTAATTACATTTTTGTAAATCGGAATCAAAGATTTCCAACCTTCAGCTGAAATGTCAGTATCAGAAGTTACGCCCTCACGAGCTTTAACTTTTTCAACTTCACTTTCAAAATATTTTTGTCTGTCCATTTCCCATGCAACAGAACCAAACATTGTTAAAAATCTTCTATATGAATCGTAGCAGAAACGGGGGTTATTAGTTAATTTTACCATAGCTTCAACGGTTTCATCATTCAAACCGAGATTCAAAATTGTTTCCATCATACCTGGCATAGAAACTCTAGCACCAGAACGAACAGAAACTAATAACGGATTAGTTGTATCACCGAATTTTTTACCGGCTTTTTCTTCAACATCTTTCAATGCTAATTTAACTTCATCCATCAAACCTGCAGGCATTACGTTACCGTGGTTAATGTAATCCATACAAGTTTCAGTTGTGATAGTCAATCCCGGAGGAACCGGAAGACCCAAGTTTGTCATTTCGGCAAGGTTTGCCCCTTTTCCGCCCAACAGGCTGCGCATATTTGCGTTACCTTCGTGGAAAAGCCATACTCTTTTTTCTGTCATAGTTTTCCTTTCCATGTTTATAAAATAATTACCTTAATATAGAAATCCTTTTCTATGACTAAATTCTAACATGCTCAAAATTCAATGTAAACAGTAAAATAATACATTTTACGGCATTTATTGTCTTAAAATAAAAAACGACAGAACGAAAATTCATTCTGCCGTTTTTATTTTGCTATTTGAACTTTACATATTTTGTGTCCAATTCAAATTTTCGTTAATAATTTCCGTTATTGCAACAAGGTTTGCTCTGGCGGTAGTCGAATCATTTACGCTGCAAGCAGCCTGAACATCGGCATAATCCCTGCCGTCTGAATGCAGCCATGATGCAACTGCCTGACGAGCAGCATCAATGTCAATTGAAGTTGTATTGTAATCGTCATTAACGGATATTGTTTCCATTTTTTCTAATGTTCCGTTTGTCATTCTTATTCCGCCATTATAAGTTATCCAATGCGGTCCTTCATCTTCACTATATTGAGCTGTACCAAAGGCTTTTTGAACATCCTCATAAGTAATATTTTCACTCGTAATAAATGAACAATAGCCTACATCATTTACATCAACATTATACCATTGATCAGTATTAGTATTTAAGACCTCATCATGGAATGAGAAGTTTCTGTAGTTACCTGATTGATCAACATTAAAGATGACCGTAAAATCACTGTATTCTTTTGCAGAATCACCGTTTAAATTAGAGTTATTTATTGTTAATTTATTATCACCTTCTACATCATCAATAAGAGTTATAGCAGAGTAACTGCTTGTGTATTGATATTCAACAATATAACTGTCATCTCCTGCATCTCCGTTTAAGGTAGCAGAGTATGTTGCAGTTATTGTATCGTTACCTGCCCCTGAATTAACATCACCTTGATAAACAGTTATATCATCATTACCCGAACCCGTCGTAACTTCCGTTTTATAAGTTTTTGTTTCCACAAAATTATTATTTTCGTCATATATCCAATTATCACGTTGAGCAGAACTATAAATATTTATAGTTTGTTTACCCGAACCTGTTGCAGTTATCTTATAAGCACAATAATCAGCATTTGGAGCACTTGTTATTGTGTTATCCCCGTTACCGTTTAATGTTATATCAAAATAAATATTATCATTATTCAGTGTGTCTGCGACAGTAATTGAGTTGTTTCCGCCTGCATCAACAATGGTTGCAATACTACTTTGCAGATTATATTCATCGTTGCCTGCTCCGCCTGTGATACTTGAATATTTACTTTGTACCAGAACCGAATTATTGCCTGAGCCTGTATTGATTATTTGCGGATTTGTTTCTGTTGATGTTGTAGAGTGAGCTAAAATAAAGTCGTTTCCGCCCAAACCGTTTATATCACCTGCTGCAGAAATTGCATCATCTCCGTTAGTTCCATTTGTTGCCATTTGATAATTACCGTTAAGATAATTTATGAAATCCGTCATTGAGTATTGACCGTTTTGAGCATAATTCTCATCATACCCGCCATAGGTTTTAATAATATAGTTTGCAAATCCGTTTGATTTATAATCTTTAAGTACAAGTCCTGCCGGATATCCGTCACTTGTGTATGATAATACTAAATCATTGCCGTTATATCGATAACTTGTATTATCTTTTACAAAACCTTTAAATTCTATAACGTCTTTTCCTGCACTTGCAACAATTGTATCGTATCCGTATCCGCCATCGGTAATATAGGTATCATCACCGTCACCGCCATCTATATATAAGTTTGACGGAACATTATTATATCCCATTGAGATATAAATCGTATCATTACCTGCCCCGCCTATAACGGTACTTGAACCTGATGTTCTTATATAATCGTTGCCGTCGCCTGCATCAATATAGTTATCACCGCCGCGACCAAGCCACAAGTCACTTCCGTAAATTTCATCATTGCCGCCACCGGCTTCAACACGGTTATCGCCTTGTCCTGTATAAATAATATCCCAGCTGTTTGAACCATATATTGAGTCATTACCGTTATCTCCATAAAGCATATTGTAATAAACAACACTTGCTTCACGAGCATCTATAACATCGTTGCCGTTTCCGCCGAATACATGAACATCTGACTGGCTTTTTAAGATTATACGGTCATTACCGTCTTCACCATATATTTCAGATGCTGCGTTAGAATTATAGTTTGAATTATAATCTCCGACATAAGAGTATATTGTATCATTACCGTTACCCGCATATACTTTGTCGCTAAAACCGTTTGAATGGATTATGTCATTTCCGTTACCTGCGTATATATTATTTCTGAAATAAGTGTTGCCGCCAAGGTATTGTTTAGATTCGGCTTCATTAAATGTGACGTCATCATCATAACTTCCTAAGCTGTATATTGTATCAGCTCCGTCACCGCCATGGATTTCTTTTAAATTAAATATATTTGTCAAAACTGATTTATTAAATTCTTCTTCCGTACCTAAAGTACCGCCGACAAGAAGGTCGTCTCCTTTTCCGCCGTCAAGATAATCAGTGCCTGAACCTCCGTGAATAGTGTCATTTCCGCCGCCGCCTATGATATAATCGTTACCTTTTCCGCCGAAAATAACATCATTTCCGTCATTGCTTGTTTCATATATATAACGTCCGTCATTATCGTGTCCGTTGATGTTATCTCCGAAGATAACATCATTACCGCCGCCACCTCTGATTGTTTGGCTGCCGTTTGAACCGATTATGAAGTAATCAACAATTCCTACATCTGTTCCGTCAAGTTCTCCGTAATCGTCATAAATGTTTCTCGTAGTAGTTACATCATCGCCAAATTGATTTATGACTGAAAGTTCACCGTTTGAATTATCAATTGTTTCAAATATATATGTTTCGTTTATTCTTTCTTTATCGCCGTCCATATAAGTATGGCGACCGTTACCGTAGTCTATATATGAATCACTTGTACCGTCAATAATTTTTAAGAACTCTTTTATTGTATAAGTCGAACTTGTATAATTTGTTGTTGCAAGTAATTCTCTATAACTGATTGTAATATTATCTTTTTGAGTATCCGATAAATTAGTCCAGCCTTTAAGAATTAAAACTCCTGCACCTTTGCCGTCTATTGCAATATATCCGTCTTGGTCTTGGGATTTAGTGCTGTTGTTTGATACAATATACAAATCACCGTTTTTTTCAAAAGCTGTATAGTGTGTATTTCTTGCTTGCCACAAATATCTTGTTTCAATAAATATGTCTGTTTCTTCCTGCTGATATGTTTTAGATTCACCGATAATGATATTTACATTTCTTGAACCATCAACAACAAGAGTATTTACACCTTCATCAAATTCAACAACAACATTTGAACCGTTATTAGGAACACCTTTTGTATCAACATAGTCGTTACCTGAATTTGTATAAACATTATACATTGGACTAAGTGAGTCTTTATATGCATCTGTTAATACAAATTTATCATCCCCTCTGCCGCCATACATTACACCTGAACCAATAATAGTATCATTTCCGTCATCGCCATCTGCGCCATAGCCGGTATAGAAGGTATCATTTCCGCCGCCGCCTTCTACTGCCAAGACTGATGACGTTATACAATTAACTGTATATTGATGATTATCGACTGTGTAAACAAAACTTGTTCCAAATTTATCATCATCAGAAATTTGAGCAATTTTGTCTGCGTCTTCCGTATAGAACACATGATGTTCTTTGCCATAGTAATCTTTGTATGACCCTATCGGGGTTTCAGTTTCAGAAGTACGATAGTACACACCCATACTAACTTCTTTCGTGCCGTTAGGTTTATCTACAACATATATGCTTTCTTGTTCAAATGGTCTTAAGGTTCCGTTGTCGTTAAAATATATTATATTTCCTTCGGTGTGGAAAGTTTCATCCCCATCACCACCGTATATCATAGTCGCTCCGTATGCACCCGAGCCTGCAATACCTGCATTACTGCCGCCCGAGTAGAAGGTATTGTTTCCACCCGCCGTTCCCAATAGAACATTATGAGATCCGACTCCCGGAGTATTGCCGTATATCACACTATCAATTTGAGGGGCTTTTTGAGCAGGTGAAGTCGTAATTGCTTTAGGTCTTGCTTTCCAATAACCCGTAAAGTAACTGGTTTTTAAATCACTTTTATTTATTAATTCATACAATGAAACAGGGGTTCCGTTTTCTCCTGCCTGTAATTTTATTTTAGAATAATCATAACCTTCAATATTAAAGAAACACTTTATTGTAAGAGAATCGTCACTATTTCCGTAACCTGTTATGGTAAGATCGGCAACAGTTCCTAAGGAATCCTGCACACCTGCCGAAAAAGTTAATTGGTTCAGATCTGTAATATCTTTAAATACAAAGGTATTATCATTTTCATCATAAGTATAATCGTTGCCTGAACCCGCAGACAGATAGATTGTGTTTTCACCACTGCCGCCATAGATAAAATCACGCGCTGCGCCGCTTGTTATGATGTCATTTCCTGCACCTGCATAAATATAATTTGTTGTCCAACTATCACCGGTAGTTATATTATCATCCCCGCCATGTGCATATAATCTGTTCGGACTCTGACCGCTTGTTGTTAACGTATCCGCATTATCTGTTCCGACAGTTACTCTTGTTCCGTTTACAGTTATATATGATGGAGTTGTCGGATCGGTAGGCGCCGTCGGAGTTGTCGGTTGGGTCGGTGCCGTCGGAGTTGTCGGCTGGGTCGGTACTGTCGGAGTTGTCGGATTTTCCGGAACAGTTGTTTTTTTAGCTGTCTTTAAGAATTCTTTTATTGTAACAGGGATATTCCCAACCTGAATATATTTTGCACTGTGACCGTTTTTGTAATTGTTAAGATTTACGATCGTACCACCGGATGTTAATATCAAATCCTTTCCTGAATATACATATTTTACATTTTTTATGTTACTTTCTTTGTTAAAGTAGATTATATCTGTTCCGCTGCCGTTAACGACATTATTATATCCTTCACTTTTGCCAAAATACAGGATGTTATCACCTTTACCTGCATTTATATAATCGTTACCCGTACCTGCATATATTCTGTCATTACCTGATCCGGCATAAATACTGTCGTTGCCTGAACCACCTTTTATTGTATCAGTTCCGGCATCACCATACAATTTATCGTTTCCTGCTCCGCCTTCTATAAGGTCATTACCGGCACCGCCTTTTATTGTATCAATTCCGGCATCACCATACAGTTTGTCGTTTCCGTCACCGCCTTCTATAAGGTCAGTGCCATTGCCGCCTTTTATTGTATCAATTCCGGCATCACCATACAGTTTATCGTTTCCGTCACCGCCTTCTATGAGGTCAGTGCCATTGCCGCCTTTTATTGTGTCATCTCCGGCATCACCATACAGCTTGTCGTTTCCTGCTCCGCCTTCTATATAATCGTTATCGTTTCTGCCGTTAACTTTATCATTGCCTGCACCGGCATATATTGTATCCTTTCCGCCTCCTGCGCTGATTGTATCATTATCTGCTCCGGCAGTAATTTTATCATTATATTTTGAACCCGTAATTTTATCTTTGCCATCTCCGGCAGTAATCTTAACACCTTCTGTTGCCGTTGACATATTAATGGTATCATTTAAAAATGTTGCATTAACATTTTTACCATTTTTCTCCCAATTGAAAGTCAATGCATCATAAGCTTTCAACAAGGCTTCTAAGTTACAGGAAGTTAAATCCTTTCCTTTTGCTGTTGCTTTTATAGTTTTTAGACTTGTGCAATTTGTGAAATTTATGTTATATGTCTTTTTATCAATTTTTGCAGCCAATGTTATGGTCGAACCTGACGCTGTAATTGATGAAACAATTGACTCTATATATTGAATTACGTTTTTTGCTTTAGTTTTTTCACTATCAGAAAACTTAAGAGTTGTTACACCTTTAAGATCATACGTCTTTTTCGGCGTTCCTGCACCAATTTTAATCGTCAAAGTTTTAGCCATTTTTTCTCCTTTTTTTAATACCATCTTTTATTAAATTTTTATTTTTTAACAATACAGAAAAATATCTTCTAATAAAGAAAACTGTAATTTGCAAATATCAACATCTTATAGGAGTTTCAACAATAAAAACAAAAATTTCTGTAGTAACAAAAAATTTTAAATATTGGAAAATTTTTACTGCCATTATTACCCCGTAATACCTGCATATTATGTAGTTATTTTAGCATAAATTTAAGCTTTTTGCAAACTAAAAAATATGTTAATTTACTTTTAAAACGATACCCGAAAAGATACCTTTAGCGGACAACTGAGGTTCTTTTGCCGCAATACTTTCATGTATAACAGGCTCATACGGAGCATAGTAATAAAACTTATCGGGGATATGACTTAACCACCAATTATCATCCTCTGTCCAGCCCTGCAAATATATTTTATCTTCAGGAAAATTGAAAAACCGTGAATAATAAATCCATTAGACATTAGATTCTCTTGGAATAACAACAGCACAGTTATCGGGGATAGCTTCTTCAGCAGTTGTTATTATAAGTTGTTTTGCATCCCCAACTGCCTTATTAACAAGAACAAAACGACCGGAGTACAGGTTTATTAATACACATACAATAACAAAAACCCCACCGCAAACTTTCATTATGTTCTTTACACACAATCTGTCTAAAAACGAACATATCAACAATATTAAAAACGGAATTAGAAATAACTGGGTTCTCGGATCAATAGGATAAATTCTCAGGGCAGAGGCGGTTAATACCTCACATAAAACAACGGATATTATAATTGCGGCTGTTTTATCCTTTTTCCATATATAAAATATCCCCGCAACAGAAAACAGAAAAGTAATAATCGGGAATACAAACATATTGAGATTTACTTTTATATAGAACAATAACACACTAAAGAAATTTGAAAAAGTTATAAAATAATCATTCCAATTATGGTTCATTTTTGCACCATGGAATTCTAATATCCCTTTCAAATATAACAGATAATATATTCCAAAACATAATAGGAAAGGAACAATTGCACAAATAAATTTCTTTCGGTCTTTCATAAGTAATGGAAACATACCGGCAATACTTACAAATGCAGCAGGCAATGAAAACATTACCAGACAAAATAAACCGACGGAATGAACTATTTGTTTGATATAACTTAAATTATTAACTTTCAAAAAATAAATCATTAAAAGTATCCCTATTAAAACATCGGTAGAATACGGTTTAAACTCATAGGAATAGTTGATTAACGCAGGAGATAAAGCTGCCATCGCTACTCCGAATAAAATAACAGCCTTATTTTGGAACAGATTTTTCAGCAGATAATAAAATGCCAATATTGAACCGATACCACCGCATAAAGGAATTACTCTGAATACAAAATCGGTTAAATCCATATTTCCATGACACGGGAAAATTGATATCAGAAATTTGCTTAATAACAGGAACAAAGGCGGAACTATCTGTAAAAACCTTAACGGTTGCAGCAATCCCGAAAAATCTCTGTCCAAAATATTAATAGCAAGCGCACACTCATCATGCCATAATCCGGCATTAAACAATACAAAGGATAATCTTAATATAATCCCCGTAAATATTATTCCCCAAATGCAAATATACCAAAATTTATCTGATGAAACAGATTTATTAGAACAACTGTTTTGAGAATCCATTTAATTATTCAACCTTATCATTTAATATTTACTGTTTTTATCTTGTAACTCTTATTAATAAGCCGTCACCACGCTCAATTGTAAGTTCTTTACCTTTTTCAACCCAAGAAAACGGAGTAGATTCATACACACCGGTAGCAGCACCTTTTATTTTTTGCCCATTTTCAGCATCTATTGCACCTTCAATAGCACCTACACCAAGCCCAAGTCCCGGTACAATCTTATTACTTACGGTTTTCGCCGCTGTTATTGCAGCAGATTCTGCAGTTTTTTTATCAATAGTTTTTATATATTTTGCTTTAACACTTACCGGAAAGTGTACGGTTTCATTTTGATCATTAATATAAGATACGGGAACAAATGAGAACGTCGCATCTCTCTTTAAACGTTTTGGAGCCTTTACCTCGGTTATTTCACAATTAATTACTGTTCCCTGATACAGTTCGAAATTGTCCACTTCAATTTCTTTACGTAACTGAACCTGAATTGTTTTTGGCGGGTTAGTGGTAGAAAATTCCGAAACAGACTCTACAATCATAATTTTTGCACTAGCAGAAACAGGCACCATAAATATGGTACCTGTTACTATTAAAAATTTAAAAAATTTATTTGTCATAATTATCTTAAAAATTCTCCGTTACGATTTCTCAAAATATTCGGAAGCGGCATAGCCGGATTATATTTATTTGTAGCATCCATTGTGCTTAAATCAGTAATCGGCAGACCCGGTAATCTTCTTGCGAAAGGTCTTTGAGATTCAATTGTTTCCGGAGTTGTAGTATCAATAGATATTTCTGTTGCTGTACCTGTAACATTTTCAGGCATTTCTACATACTTAGGAATTACATCCTTAAAATTAAGTATAATCATTTGATTAGGACTTACGGTTACGGAAGTATTCGGCGGAAGTTTTACCATTTTACCGCTGTTATCAACGTATCCTTCAAAAACACCATAAGTCTGGGTTTCAAAAGAACCTTCTTCATTATGAACATTTATAAAACTGTAAGGAACAAATGATAATAAACCGTTCTGTAATACCAATTTACCTCTTACGGTATAGCCTTCAAAAAGAACTACATCATCAGTTACCTGAACATTACTGTTAATTCTGACTGCAATTTCAGCAGGCGGATTAGATGTTGAAAACGGTGTAATAGCCGTAACAGGAACATTTTTTGCCAAAACTGACTGACCTGCCATTAAAGCGGCAACCGCTGTTAAACTTATTAAAAATTTCTTCATACTGTACTCCTAGTATATTATTACTATACCGCAAGTTTACCATGTTTATCAAATTACGTCAATATATAATTTGTATGATATTTTTATTTCAAAATCTATGTACCAGAACATGTTAAAAATTATTAAAGTTGTAGCAAAATTGAAATTTTATGAGGTTTAAGAAGCACAGAAACATCAAAAAGGAGAACTTATGGACGCAATAAATCACAACAGCAGAGTAAATTTTACTGCACAGATAAAATTAGCCAAAGGACTTGGCGAAGGTAATAAAACACTGATAAAGGCTTGTAACGTATTCAGCGCACAATCAGCTCCGGAAGACAGCAGAGTTCTGCATATGTGGGAAGATAACGGAGTATATAAATTTGATTTCGAGACAAAAAATGAATTATCTCCGACTACTCAATATGTTGGCAGAGATGTAATGGGTTATTTATTCATGGAAAAAGGCTGGAAAGGAATTAAAGACTTTTTCGATACTACACTCAGAGCGCTTGAAGCAAGAGCAAAACATAATACGGGAAATATCTACAAAGATAATATTAATGCAAATATTGATGCAGCAATAGAATATCTGAGAAGCAAATCTATCGGGAACAAAGTAAAAACAGTATTTGAAGATAATACTGTAGATTACGATAAAGCCGGTGCCTGCCTGCATTTAGATTAATATATATTCATAAAAAAAAATAACCTGCGGGGTTTCCGCAGGTTATTTTTTATATACTGTCCAAATTATCCATAAATTTGTTTAATCTGCCCATTACGTCTTTGAACATCGGTATCGGCAGACTTTGTTTACCGTCAGAGAGTGCGTTTTCAGGATCATTATGAACTTCTATCATTACACCTGATGCACCGACGACTAACCCTGCCTTTGCCATAGGTTCTATCAGATAACGCTGTCCCGTACCGTGACTCGGGTCAACAATTATCGGTAAGTGTGAATATTTTCTGATAACGGGAACGGATGCTATATCCATAACGTTACGGGTAAAATCGCTATCAAAGCTTCTGATACCTCTTTCGCAGAGAATAACCTGACTGTTACCGTTATACATTATATGCTCTGCGGCAAGCAAAAATTCTCTTATAGTGCTTGCCAAACCTCTTTTCAAAATTACGGGTTTGTTGCATTGACCGACAGCCTTTAACAGCTTGAAGTTCTGCATATTTCTTGCACCGATTTGAAGAACATCAATATAATCCATCATCAAAGGTAATTCTGTCGCATCCATAATTTCGCTAACAGTCAAAAGTCCGGTAGCTTCACTGGCATTTTTAAGATATTTTAATGCTTTTTCTTCATACCCCTGAAAGTCATAAGGAGAAGTTCTCGGCTTAAAAGCACCCCCTCTTAAAAACTGTCCGCCTGCCTCTTTTACTGCAGTTGCAATTTCCAAAAGGGCATCATAACTGTCCTCAACCGAACATGGACCTGCAATTACAACCGGTTTGTTATTTCCGCCGATTTTTACTCCGTTTTTAAACTCGATAACAGTATCTTCGGATTTTCTGTCACGGGAAGCAAGACGAAAAGGTTCACGAATGAGTTTTACTTCTTTTACTCCGTCAAAAGCTGCAATTCTGCCGGGTGTAATCGTTGTTTTATCACCCAATGCATCAATTACGGTATGAACTTCACCGATATTATATCTTACTTTAAAACCGTTGTTTTCTAAAAAATCTATAACTCTCTGAGTTTGTTCACTCTTGGAGTTACGCTCCATAATTATAATCATTTACTATTCTCCTTATCATCGGGGTCAATACTATTAGAGTTTACCATAAACATACACAGATACAACAAATTATTTTGATAATTCCTTAATCATTTTTTCGGCAGGATAATATTCGGGTAATACTTTTAGACAAGATTGCAGATATTTAGCGGCTTTTTCTCTATCCGAAACAGACATATAATATTCCGCAAGCAGATAATGAAGCTCCGGATCATTATAGAAAGAACTTATACCCCTTTCCAGAAAATAAAGTCCAAAATCATAATATTTATTTTTCATAAAGACTCTGCCGGTGTATTTGTATATCTCAGGATTGGAAACCGCAAGCCAGTCAATATACTTGCAAACTTCTTCAACATAATTTCCCAAATAATACTTGAATAAAATATTGAAATCTATCTCATAAAAATTACGCAATTCAAGATAAGAAGAATAACCCTCTACCTTCCCCTGACAAAGCGAGGAAAAAAATGCACCCCAATGAGCTCTTATATCATGTTCCGATAAAGATAAAAATATTTTTCTTGCTCCTGGAATATTTTGATGGAACAAATTGTAATATGCAAGTTCAAGTTTATACCCATTTTCGGCAAAGAATTGCTGACAGTCATCACTACCTGCAGTCACCAATTCTTCTTTCGCTTTTAAATAAGATAAACTCATAAACCTACTTATTATCCGTTGAATTTAAACCGCTGATACCGTTCATCATGGAATTCATCATCAATGCCTGAATAACCTGAGGATCCAGATTTTTACCGTCACTATTCTGCTGAAGCATATAAGGAAGCATATTCATCATAGGATCATTATTGTTATTATTCCCGTTGCCAAGCATCATGTTTATTGTCTGATAATCCTGATTAATATATTCTGCCGGATTAGCCTGACGTACCGAAGCCGTATTCTCTTTATTTGAGTCTGCAGAACTTTCTCTTAACGGAAGTTTTGACGGCATTGGACTAACAGAAATATTTAAACCGGCACGTCTGAGAACGTCAATAGCTTCCAGCACCTCTTCATCAGTAGGTTTCTCACCTATAGATGCTGCCATTCCGGTTAATTCACCGTTATCTATTCTGTTTTTTTTTCATTTTCCTGATTAATCTTCTTCTGCATATTTTTAAGCTTACGTTGCTGATAATCCATTTCAGCTTCAGGAGAGAATCCGTTTCCTGAATACGGAGCATAAATAAATGCATCAAGCGGATCTGCACTGTTTTTATAAATATCTTCAAATGACGGATTTACAGGAGTATGACAATATATACCGCCTGAAATACAGTCACGGCCTTTAACAGCTAATTCTAATAATTTACCTTTGGCATCACAGTTAATTGCTTTTTGGAAACAATTCTTAGCAGCTGTAGATTCACCAAGTTTAGAATACGCCAAACCCATATAATAATAAGCATAAGCATTGTTTACGTTTTTAGGGTTTTTAATAAATGAGTACAATTCTTGCAAACATCCGGTATAATTACCTACCTTATATCTGTAAATAGCACTTTTCATAGTAGGATTAGCATAATATTTTGAACTGTCAATATTTGCTACATATAAATCTTTCATAGGAACAAATGAGTAAAAATCTTTTGCTGTTTTAGGAGTTAAGTCAACCTGTTCCTCACCCTCAGCATTCTCTGTTGAACCGTTTTGTTCCATTGCTTGCTGCTGTTGCTGTTCTTGAAGTTTTTTGTTTTCCGTACGGTGCAAATCAGCCTGCAAATCATAACCGAAAGGACCTGACGGAACAGCATAAGCCGCACCATAAGCCACAAATAAAGCTGCTGTTGCAAGTAATATAACTCTTTGTTTACTCATTTTTAATACCCTTCTATTCTTATTTTTATTATAGCTGCGTAACTCTTTTTATATTATATAACATTTTTAATAAAAAAATCTAGTTCAAATATATGAAATTTTCCCATTTTGTTACTTTAATACAAAATATTAAGCAAATAATTATTTTAATTTTCACGAAATTACTTGATTTTTACAAAATTCCATAACGGCATTTTTCTGTGGAAAATTCGGCAAAATAACGTTTTTACAAGCATTTGTAATATTAAGATTTGTAAATATACTACATTTGTAATAAATTATTTAAAGATTATTTTTTGAAAAAGTGTTATAATATAAGTGGAGATAGTTGAACACACACAATAGCCCATAATTATTTTGTATATATAATCAACGACTACAAAATATAGAAAGGCAAAAGAAAATGAGCAGCTTACAATTTCAGAATGATCTTGACCGACTCATGGAGGTGGTGCCGGAAAAAGTAAAACGGCATGTTACCTATGAGCAGATGGAGGACGTTATTGAAATTGTTTTGGATATTGGCAGAGTTCCGGAAATACGCCACGCCGGAGGACAAATTGAATACCTCGGAAAAGATATAGTTAATGATTCCGATATTAAGTATATTACCGACAGGATTCAGAATTTTACATCGGATAACCGCTCAGGTATCCCCGGAACATTACACAGAATAAGTGCAATCAGAAACAGACAGGGAAAAATTGTAGGATTAACATGCAGAATAGGTCGTGTAGTAACAGGAACAATTGCCTGCATAAAAGACTTTTGTATGATGGGCAAGAGCATACTGTTTCTCGGACGTCCCGGTGTAGGTAAAACCACAAAATTAAGAGAAATATCAAGACTTGTAGCTGATGAACTCTGCAAAAGGGTGGTTGTTGTTGATACATCAAACGAAATTGCAGGCGACGGGGACACCCCGCATCCGGCAATAGGACATGCCAGAAGGATGCAGGTATCACAGCCGCAATTCCAGAAAGATATAATGATTGAAGCCGTCGAAAACCACACCCCCGAAGTAATTGTAGTTGACGAAATCGGTACGGAAGAAGAAGCACAGGCAGCAAGAACTATTGCCGAACGTGGTGTTATGCTTATTGCAACCGCTCACGGTAATTCACTGGAAAGTTTAATCAAAAACCCGACACTGTCAGACTTAGTCGGAGGTATTCAGTCCGTAACTTTAGGTGACGATGAAGCAAGACGGCGTTCCTCACAAAAAACAGTTCTTGAAAGAGAAAAACAACCGACTTTTGATATTGTAATAGAAATTTTGGACAGAAACACTTTGGCTGTTTATAAAGATACTTCTGAAGCGGTTGACTATATTTTGCGCGGCTGGCCTATACGCCCTGAAATCAGAAAAGTTGAAAATATTCCTGAAGAAGAATTGGCAAAAGAAGATATCAAAGTTGCGGCAACAGAAAAATTTCAGTCGCTTGATGATAAGATTAATCCGTCAGACAGCCTGAAATTCAGCTTCTCAAGACAAAAATATGTTGAAGATATAAAGAGCTTCAAGAAAATTTATCTGTACGCAGTATCAAGAACTATTGTGGAAAAAGTTATCGAACGGCTTGATTTGAACGCAGAGATTACCCGTAACCTTGATGAAGCGGATATAGTTATTGCACATAAAAACTTTGCAAAAGGCGGAGCAAAAATCCTGAGTACCGCAAACGAATACAGACTTCAGGTATTTTATATAAAAACAAACTCTATGGCTCAAATTCAGAAGGTCTTGAAAGATGCATTACAAATTGATTCCGTAGAAAGTATGCACGGTTATTTTGACGAAGCGGAAAAAGCGCTTGACGAAACTAAAGCCGCTATTGATAAAATTCTTGCCGGGGCAGATGATATTGAATTACAACCGCAAAATCAACAAATCAGAAAATTACAACACGAACTTGTTGAGCAGCATAATCTTGTCAGCAAAAGTGTCGGCGAAGGTGCGGAAAGACATTTGAGAATTGTCGGCGGACAAGATTTTGAAGGGTAGATTATTTTACTAAACCTTGCATATTAATATATCCGCTGTATCCGTTTGCAGCAAGTTCTTCTACGGTATAAACTTTTCTGATTAATCCGTCTCTTGGGTTTAACTCTTGTGATTCGCCGCAGCTCTGGTTCCCGTTACGTTTTTCACGGTCATTTGTAGCTACATATCTTTCATATGTACCGGTTCTCGGTTCATTAGCATTCCCTTCAATAACAGATACCGTACCATCTTCGTTTACACATTCAATTATCCCGATGTGACTTGCGTTACAATAATTTATACCAAATTGAGTAGTATGTACGGTATCCGACTTCCATACAATAAGGTCGCCTTCTTTCATTTGTTTTGTTTGTTGCCTAATCTGAGCCGCACGTTTTGAACGTTCAAGAACATAATTATCTTTAGTCATTATATTTGTTTTTATTGGTCTGTATATGCCTTTTTGCGTACCCCAATCAATAAATTGCTGTACACCTTTTTTGTGTCCTCCGATATTTATGCCGGCTTGTTCACACAAGAAACTGACGGTATGGGCACACCAAGCTTCCTCAATAGTCCCGTATGGACCTATTACCACCCCTTGAGTTTTTTGTCTGTCAGCATAAGACATGCGTTTATATTCTTCAGGAGTAACCTCTATAATCTGACCTACATAACTTTGCGCTACATTCAATAGTTTTGTTTTATGGGGGATTTTATACATTAAATCCTGACTTCTTTCTGCAAAATATTTTTTCTGTTTGCCGGTATACGGACTTCCAATACCGTAATAATTAGGATATGCTTTCCCGGAAAGTATATCCGACAAATTTTGTACCGAAAGATGAGACCAATTTTTTTGAGGATTATTCGGATGCATAGGCGAATATTGCAGCTGTCGCATCAGTGCATCTCTTTGAAAACTTTTAAAGGAAATCTGTGAAACCATTTTTTACCCCAAAAATTATTATTCCCCGTACTTATATAAAGTATCTATGCGTATTATAATTGCCTTTTTGATGAACGAGATTTAATAAAATTTAATAAATATAAAGGTTTACCAACAATGGAATTTTATGCTAGAATAATTTCAGGAGATTTAGTTTTTTGGAAATTTATTATGAGTGACAATTTTGACGAAATAATGAATCAATTTGATATTCCTGACGAGGTTATGGATAAAATTCAGCAAAACATTGAAGATATCATAACTAATTTTCCGATTCCTGAAGATAACAAACTTGATGTCATAAAAAAGATAAATTTCATGTATTCAAGAACCCGCTATCTGTCATTAACAGATGCTTTAACAGGTTTGTATAACAGAAGACATTTTGACAACACCGTGGAAAGAGAATTTTTACGTTCAAAACGTTATGGCGGGGATTTAACTATCGCCATAATTGATATAGATTTTTTCAAAAAAGTAAACGACAACTACGGTCATTTATGTGGGGATTATATTCTGAAAGAAGTTGCATATCTGATTATGGATAATTTCAGAAAAACAGATATTGTATTTCGATACGGCGGAGAAGAATTTGTTGTAATTTTAACCGAAACTTCATTGGAACAGTCAAAAATACCTCTGGAGAGATTACGCCACACAATAGAAAATTACAATTTTGTATTTGAAAATACTTCGCTAAAAGTTACTATCAGTACAGGAGTTGCCTCGAATTCGGCAGAAACAGTAAACGAGTTCTTGAATAATGCGGATAAAGCACTCTATGAAGCGAAAAATTCCGGAAGAAACCGTATTATAATCAGTGCAGAATAATTTCTTGAATAATCTTATTTTTTCTTGCGCATTTTGTTTTCTTCTTTATTGAGATAATTTACAAGAGATGTGTGTTTAGCCAAAGTTTTATTACCATCCTGAAACTCTTGCTCAAGAGATTCTTTTTTACTTAAAAGTTCTGCTACCTGTTTATCAATTTCTGATACCTGACTGCGATTTTCTTCCAAATTTTCAATATCCTGCTCAATTTGTCTTAATGTTTTAGCCTTCATTTCCCGTATATATCTGCGAACATTGATTTTTAATTTACCGTTTGAAGCTTCCAGAAGAGAATCTCTGATACCAACAGGATATTTGCTATATCCTTTCAGCTGTCCGCTTTTTATAAAAGAAGTAACCCGGCTGACTTGATTTTGCACATATTTGGCAAATGCAGGAAATATAGTTATTATTCTTTCATAAGACATTGTATTTCTTGCATTATTACATGCAGCATGCATAAATATACCGTTTGAGAGCGTATTTTTGCCATCCTGAGATTTGGGAACGGCATGTTCAAAAGATGATAAAACAGGTGCGAACATATCTTTTATCAGTTCAATATCATTATCTTTATGACCGTTCTTTAATAACAGGAAAATATCATCTCCTGATACCATCCGTAACGGAATACTTGAAATATATTTTCGGTATTGATTTCTAATTAAACGGTTTTCAACATTTTTTTGTAAAAATTCAGCATATAATTCATTAATCAGGGCTCTCCTGAAATCCGGAGAATAATTCAAAATTCCTGCAATTTGGGCAGCCTGTTTATTTAACTCTTTCAATTTTAATCTGTCACAATATGGTAATTTCTTACCAAGGTTTAATATTCTGTCTGTCACGGATTGGACATGCAATTTGTGTGATTTTCCCTGAGAATTGGCTATCTGTCTGTGATAATTAATAAACACTTTATCATTTATAATCTCTTTGAATGACTTATGCGGAAACTTTTTAGAATACCCGTCCAAAATTTCGATAAATTGACTATAGCCTTCCGGTAAAAGTTTTTTTAACCTTTTTAAACCGGGAATTATTTGTGATGGATATATATTTGGATTCAAATTCTTTTTATACTTATTAATATGTTGAACTATCTCTACTATATTATCCTGAGTGTCCTTAGGCATCTGCATAATTTCCCGTAAAACATTATTATCTGTTACCAGACTTTTCCAGCCTTTTTTAGGGTTTGTATTAATGAGTTTTATTAAGTATCTGGCTGCATCATGTTTTGTATCGTCAAAACTTTGAATTTCTCTCAATATATCTTCTCTTGTGATAATTTTTGGAATCTTTTCTATAAATTCATTTATTTCTGTATATGACATCATAAATTTATCACATAAAGCACATCTGATATGCGGAATATACCTTACATCCCTAAAAACCCCCTCAGGTAATCTCGACGTAAATTGCTGATTATAATTATCATGTTTATATAAACCTACTAACATACGGGTTAAAAAACATGTAAAAAATAAATTTTGCTACCAATAAATAAACCCGGCTAAAATGCCGGGTTTGTTTTTTCCTTATCCTAATTTCCTTAACTATTTTCCTGTTGCTTTTTCCTGTTAATTATCCAACGACTCTTGATACAAAATGTGCTATATCAACAAATGAGTCTTTTACAAATTCTTTTGCCAATGTTGATATCGGTCTGTTTTCAACACAATCAAAGATGTAATAAATAGGATCTTTTGAAGTGTTAAAACGCATTCTTCTGTCGTTTTTGCCGATAAATTTATATGATTCTAAATCAAATTCAGCGTTATTACTTTTTCTGTTTCTTTTCTTTGCGGTAATTGCACCGAATTGTTTTGTTCCGGGATTTGCTAACATAATTTTTACTCTCTCTCGTTATATCTTACATATATATAAAGTATATAGTATAAAAATTATTGCCTTTTTGTCTGCCATTTTGTAAAGTTTTGTTAACAATACTAAAATTTCCCTGCTAACAAGGCTTTTCAGACTTGCAAAAATATCTTCTATTCAAATCATCTAATATTGATTGGGCATTTTTCTGTCTTTTAAGTGATTTTTTAGTCATTATCTCTGTAAAACCTCTTTCAAACAGCTCAGACACTATATCCTGACGGGATTTGTGCAACCGGAGAAACTCAAACAAGGCAACACAAACACCTGTCCTCTTTTTGCCGTGAGTACAATGAATATATGTCTGACCATCATTCTCTGCTATTGTTTTGTTTATGCTTTCAAAAAAGTCATGGTTTGGAATACCGTTAAGTCTGTGCGGGTATTTGAAATTATGATATTTTATTCCGAATAATTTACAGAAAAATTTTTCTATTCTGTTGGTAACTCGTGCCGAATTTCTTAAATCTATAATTTGGGTTATTCCGGCTTTTTTCATCTTATATAACCGATAAGGGCAGCAAACAGCACGCCCTCTGACTAATTCTGGGCTAACTCTGTGCTGGAATTTAGCGAAATCAATATTTGGTTTTGACAAACATAATTTCATACACTATATAAGTGAAAACAGTTTTTAAATTTACAAAGTTTTGTAAAGATTTACGGGAAAACCACTATTTATAAATTTCTTTGAGCACATATAAGTCATTTTCACTCGGAACTGAAATATTTTTCTGATGCGGAACAAACATTATATCATCGGCATCGACCCCATGTCCAAGTCCCAGCGCATGTCCAAACTCATGCATTATCGCACAATAAATACTCAAATCAGTTACCTCTTTACCCGAAAATTCATTAGGAAGCCCAATTTCTATTGATATCTTTTTGATACTATTGCCAATAACGCTTAAATACTTGCACATCCCCTCATAAACACGCCCGACTTTTACCCAATGAACAGTAATATCAGCTTCATTTGGTGATAATACTTTTTGAAATAAAACATTTATATTGTTCTGCTTCAGTATTAAATTCCATGCCTGAAATGCCCTATCAACCTGAGAATACATAAATTCCTTATTTGAAATG
The DNA here is from genome assembly GCA_017542305.1 of bacterium. Taxonomy (GTDB): domain Bacteria; phylum Cyanobacteriota; class Vampirovibrionia; order Gastranaerophilales; family Gastranaerophilaceae; genus UBA1221. Next base: position 7,448 of record JAFXXK010000020.1, on the reverse strand, counting down.
TTAGCAGAAATCTGAGTAACATAAATGTTTATAACCGACTTATTCCAACGGCATAACTGCCCTTTGATTTTCGAATTGTTTATATATTGAATTATGTTTGACGACAGAACCATAACCAAATTATAACACCCGACAGAATAATCCTAATCCATTTTATGATGTATTATTTCAAAAAAAAGAGTCCTGTCAGGACTCTTTGGAATTAAGAATAGTTGGAAGTATGAAAAAGATTTTTGATTTACATTATTATTAACTTACACATATACTGTTAAATCAATTAGCCTTGCGGGCAGTCTTTTTACATTCTTCCGAATTTTTTATATTTTGTGCATTACTTTTATCTTTTGACGAAGTGAAAGTATCTGCACTGTCATTTTTGATTTGAGAACTATGTGAAATAATATCTGTCTTTGGACTTTTTTTAACTCTTGCAGCTTCTCCGCAAACAGGTTTATCGGCCATAAAGAACGGTTCAACCCGTCCAAATGTTATTCTTCCTATCATTCCTTCTCCTCCATAACTCCTATATCAAATTTAAAGCCTTATGTTTTTCATAAATTTGTTCAGCTATTTCATCCAGCTTTTTATAATCTTCTTCTTTTGGCTTACCTTTAACCAATAACGGTTCAATAACGTCCAATTTCAAACCTGAAAGCTGTTCGCTCAATTTTCCGAACAAGTTGCCACCCCAGCCGTATGAACCAACAAATGTTGCAATTTTTGCTTTTGGTCTTAAAATTCCTGCAAGATATGCAATATTGAATGCCGCAGGATGCGGACCCGTAAGCACCATTGAGCTACCCAGAACAATAGTTGTTGCATCCACCAAATCCATTGCCAAGTCGCCCAAATCTCCGCGAACTATATCGAATTTATGAACAGAAATACCCTTAGCTTCCAACTTTTCTTTCATATAATCAATCATTGATTCGGTACTGCCATACATAGAAACATACGGCATTGTAACAAGATTTTTCCCTTCATCAGCCGACCAATCAGCATATAAATCAAGAATAAATTCAGGATTTTTATAAACCGGACCGTGACTCGGAAGTATCATTTCGGGTTTTAAATCTTTGAGCATTTGAGTATATTTTTTGCACATAGTTCTGAAAGGCATCATAATTTCAGCATAATAACGTTTTGCGCTATGCTCCAATTCCTTTGAGTCATCCGCAAAAATATCTTCAAACGTATAATGTGCACCTAAAAAGTCACAGGTACAAATGATATTATCTTCTACAAAATAAGTGAACATAGTATCAGGCCAATGCACCCCCGGTGCAATAATGAACCTTAATGTCTTATCACCTAAAGAAAGTTCTTCATTGTTATTTATTACCTTAATTTTTTCTTCATCAACAAGAAGCATTTCTTTGATATTATCTTTTACCTTTGCATTTGTAACAACAACAGCATCGGGATATTTTTTCAATAAAGCCGGAATAGAACCTGAATGATCCTGTTCGCCATGGTTTGCTATAATATAATCAATCCTGTCAACCCCGTTTTCATCAAGGTTTTTCAGATATTCTTCTGTTTTTGGCGGATACATCGTATCTATAATGGCAACTTTTTCACTACCTTTCACCAAATAAGAATTATAACTTGTACCATGTTCTAACGGTATCAACTCATCAAAAATCTCTCTTTCGCAGTCATTCAAACCGCAATAGAAAATATTATTTTTTATTTCTTTAAACTTCATTGTCCATCCCTTGTATAAGCTATTGGTTAGGTAAATCTCAAAAGAATCCCGGGAATTTTGCAGATTACCTTGCAAAATTCCCAAGACTTATAACTAAACTTTTTCAAACATATCTTTGTTTACACCGCAAAGAGGGCAAACATAATCATCTGGCAAATCTTCAAACTTAATCCCGCCATTTTCTTCCGGATCATATTCGTAATTACATACTGTGCAAATATATTTGTCCATGACTTTCTCCTTTATACAAATTATACCCTCACTGCCGCATTAAACCCCAATAGGCAGCATAAGTAATTTTATAGGCAAAATAATCTCATGTCAAGTATTCTGCCGTATAATTATGGGTCATATTTTTATTTATTAATACATATTTAACCTGTCGGATAATGTATATTTACAAATAACAAATATAATAAAAATATGACTGCAATAATGGGAATATTATTAGAAAACAGAAAAGAAGAAGCCGCAAAATTTCAGGAAATTTTAACAGAATACGGCTGTAATATCAGAACCAGAGTAGGTTTGCATCCTATCGGTGAATACAAATGTATAAATAACGGAATAATTCTACTTGAAGTAGTAAGTAACATAAATGAAATATATGATATTCTGTCAAAATATTGGCAAGTCCAAATCATGAGATTTTAAAAATTAACAGCAAGTATTTATAATTTATTTTATCAGGATTGCCCAAGTTTTATTTTCGCGGATATAATACAAGATTTTACTGTATGGACACTAATCCTTAAAATTTCTGCAATTTCTTTTTCTGACGAATATCCTTTATCCATCAGTTCAATAATACGTTTTTCCGAATCTGTTAATTTATCATCCATGTAACTTTGCCTTATTATTTGTTTTACAATTACATTATAAACAATATAAAAATAAATGCTCGAATTTTATTAATAATGTATCCATAATTAACAAATTGTTACAATATTTTCAATTAAGTACAATTTTAAATTAACAAATTAAGTTAAGAACCGCTTATCAATTCATTATATCTGGCAATGTTTCTTTGTTTCGGGCTATTATGAGAATTCATTTTCTTAATTGTTTTCGGAGCCTTTGTTTCCTCAGCTTTATTCTTACTCTGCTTTTTATCCTTGCCTATTGCCCATCTGAAACCTGCACTGAGTGCAACACCGTTTCTTCCGCCGTTACGCATCATAACTTGTCCAAAGCCGGTAAATCTTTCACCCCAGCGTTTTTGCAGCCCTACCCCATACTGAACATACGGTTTAACACTCATATCGGGTAAACTGACACTCTGAGCTTTAAAATCCGTCTTATCCATGATGTTCCAAACCATCTGAACACCCATATAAGGCTGCCAGCCATGTTTCAGATTTCCGATAAACTTAATACCCGGAGTAATATTTATTGCATGCAGCGGATCCGCATTAATTTTCACCCCTGCAGCATTATGATAATCAAAAGTGTTAACAAAAGAATAACTCATCATGTAGCTTGGCTGAATTATAAATTTACCTTTTGCCAATTCCCAGTTAAATCCTGTTTTTGAAGCTACACCTGACATCAACATCGGAATATCTTCACTTCCGTACATTGTTGAAGCATCCGCAACACTTGCACCTACATTAGCGGTTAACGCAGTAAAGAAATCTCCTTTGTACCAAATACCTGTAGCACCGAGATTACCTCCGTTTTGGTAGATGGAATTTCCTGCATAATACTGATGAGAACCGTTATATGAACCATACAAAGAATATTGATAATCCCAACCGTTTTTGGTTTCGTACATATCGGAATCACCGCCGAAATATGATCCGTACATTATATTTCCGACTCTCGGGCCGTTTTTAAGTCCGACTTTTTCAAATGATGCATACGGTCTAAACCATCCGGCACTGTCTTTTTCAGGTAGATATGTCTCAGAGAATACCTGCGGTTTTTCGGCAGAGGCATATCTGTTAGCCATCTTAAATGCTTTTCGTTCTTCTCTTGTCAATAACATTTTCATATCAAGATTTCTGAAAGCTTCATCATATGAATTTAACTGAGATAAATATCCGCCCAATTGAGCTGCAATAGGACCTGTCATGATTGCAGGGTTATAGTTGTTATAATCGGAAGAATTTCCTCTGGTTAACTCAAAGCCTGCCATATTTTCATCCGCAACAAAATCCATATTGTATTTGAATACAGGAGTCATAATTTTTGAACTTTTAACACCTGAAATAATTCCGCTTAAAAACTTCTCATTATGGAAACTTTTACTTACAACAGGTATTGAATATTTTTCATCTGTCAGGGCTGCATTTGTATTTATTAAATTTGCCTTGGCAATAACCAACAAATTCCCGTTTGTATTCAAATCAGAACTCTTTTTAAATACAAATCTGTCTGCAGAAAGATTTTTTATATCAACATCTAATGTTGTTGCAAGATTATTTGTCAGCGTCATTTTTGACAGAGTAATATCAGTTGCCTTATTGTTAGCCAGACTTATTGCACCACCTCCGAAAACAATTTCATTTGAACCGTCTGATGCTAAACCTGCCTCATTTGTTACATGTACAAGTTGTGAATTCAAATTCCAAACAGTATTTTTGGATTTTCCGTTTAAATACAGAACTTCATTATCAGCAGTAATTCCTACATTTTCAGTATCAGAAAAAACAGCCTGCTTACCGGATGAAGTAACTATATCTTTTTTATTATCCGAACCTTTTATTGCACCTTTGATACTAATATTGTTTTCACCGGAATTCATCAAAACTTGACCGTTATTTAAGCGAATTGCAGTTTTGCCTTTGTTTCCTACTTCAATATTTTTCTCATCAGCAATAATTGCTAATTCTCCGCCGTTCTTAACCGTCAGGTTACTGTCAGATGCACCTGAGATACCTGTTTTTAAAATTGTACCGCCTTTATTTTGTTTACCATCAATAACCAAACCTTTATGACCGTTTACGTCAATATCTTTTCCTGAAATTTCAAATTCATTACCTTTAACAGTACCGGCATCTTTTGTTAATTTGTCCTCGGTTACAATGTAATTTGCTGCCGTAGAATCTTCAGCCGCATCTTTTAATTCAACACCTTTTGCGGTCAATTTAACACCCAATAAATCTTTAGACGAAGCAATCTGCGACAGAGTATATTTATTTCCGCCATAATAAACATTGGCTTTTGAAGTTCCTAAATCCAAAGAATTTCCCGCATCAGCGAATAATTTGTATGCTGTATTATCTTCTAAATCTTCAGCAGTATCCTTATCAACTTTAACCTGTAAAATTCCTGCCTTACTGCTGCCGGCATCAGGAGCTTCCCCTAAATTTAATACATCACCCAAATCAAAAGATATTTTTGCATTATCAGAATTTATCTGATTAATCTTAACTTCAGCCGCAACATCATTCATTACGGATAAGAAAGACTTATTTTCGAGATTAATAGTATTTTTAATTTCTTTAATTCCGGAATCAAAGCTCAGACTACCGGAAGATAAAACATTAATATCTCCCAACCCTGTTATATACCCATCCTGAACGGTAACATCCGTCGGATTATATATATTAATTATCCCGTTATTATTAATTGTATTTGCACTAATTTCATCCCCGTTAAAATCGACAACACCAATATTCTTCATTTTTAATGTGTTGTAAATCCCGTTATCCCCGTTTATATTTCCGTTAATTTCAACATCACCTGTTGTATTCAGAACGGTATAATAAAGTTCGTCTTCACTTGGATTAATCGGGGTCCAATACGGAATTCCTGATAATTCTTTTTCCACCATCACTTTTGCATCTTTACCGGAAGAAATCGAATTCCACTCTGAGATAATATCACCGTTTATTTTTGCACCATTGAGCAAATTTATATTTTTAACATGTGCATTATTAGAAATATATATAGCAGCTTTTTTACCTTCTAATGTACCGGATACATTAAAATCAGTAACTAATTCCGCTTGCGTACTCTTTTCAGGATTACCATTTATATCATAATCATTGGAATAGTTAATATAAGAACCTCTTACATCACTCAATGTTCCAAAAAGGTTTGCTCCAAAATCAAAACTCGCAGCAATACCGTCTTTACCTTTTGCAGTAACAGTCGAACCGCTTTCGACATTTACAATATGGTTTTGCCCCCAAGTTACTCCGAGAGCTATATTTTCTTTTCCGTCAGCATTAATTTTTGATCCGCTGCTTAACGTATAGGTATTACCTTCACCGTCAATTCTTACACCAAAAGCACCTTCTCCGACTGTCGAAATATTCGAAGCCTGCGTTATATTGTTATTATCACCATATATGTGCAACCCGACACCCTGCGTAACTTTCGAGGGATTACCCGTATAAGCCGAACCGTTCCATTCCGAATATCCTGTCGTAAAAGTATCGGTTATACCGTTTAAATAATAAGATTTACCAAAATATCTTCTTAAATCAATATTGTATCCGATATCTTTTAATATCGCCAATTCAGCTTCCATAGGAACAAGCCAGTTTCTAAACTCCTGATGAGACATATAACTGTTACGCAATTCTGTGTGAGATAAGTCTATTTCAAACTCTTCATCTGTTCCATCCATAGGATGAATAGGCATACCATATACAGAAGGACGAGCTTTAACTTTGTATTTAGAAGAATAATTTACGAAACCTCCGTTATCTATTATTGCCTGTCTTGCATCATCATAGTCCTCTTTACCTGCTAAAACTTTTAAAGTTTCTTGACCGACATAGTATGGAGAATATTTAAAAATATCAAACTTCCCGCCTTTTTTAATAGCCATCCCCTTTTCCGGCTTAACCTCCAAATCGGAGTTAAACGCAAGAGACATATCACCCGTATAAATTCTAAAATCTTTATCGAATATTCCTAACGAATCGTTTTTATCCATTGAAAAATATGTCGTCTTATCCCCTTCATCCTCATTGAAAGTATTAGCATAAGAGGTTAACCCGAGAGAATGCATTATTTCATGAGTAATTACGGCATTGAAATCAGAAAGCTCCCCATGATATAGAGAGTGAAACCCGGTAAACGGTGACCAGCCTGGATTATCAGAATCAACACCTTTTCCTATAGCTATAAGACCATCAGTCGGTAATGAAGCAGGAAATCGTGTTGACGTTTTTGTAAGATTATTTATTACAGCATTGACATGTGTAACTTTATACGGCAATTCTGCGACATTTGTAGGTAAACTTGCCGCCATAGCATTATAATCATCAATTGCGTATATCGAGTACGATACGGGTTTTTTAGCATTCATACCGTTAATAACAGTTGACCAGTTTTTTGCCGATTCAAAAAGCGGTATCCGGTAATTATCATAAATATGAAAAGCCCCTATCATTTCTTCATCCATACCGGTACATTCAACTTCTTCACCCTTATCATAAAAATTCATCACATACGAATAAGTTGCACCCTTAATATTATAGCTGTCATAAGCCAATGCTGCACTGCCGGACAACATCAATACACAAGATAATAAAAATAATTTCTTTTTCATATCAATACCCGAATTTTCCAATACTTCACAATCAATTATACACTAAAATTAAAATTTAAAAAGGAATATCTAAAAAGAAATATTTCTAAAATAAAAAAGAGGAATAGACTTTTATCTTATTCCTCTTTTTTCTTAAATTAGGTGCTGGCATCGGGTTATCTTCCCAGGCGGTGGCCCGCCAAGTATTTTCACTGAAGTATGTCTTTACGACCGTGTTCGGGATGGGAACGG
>JAFXXK010000019.1 GCA_017542305.1 bacterium | reverse complement strand
ATCAGAGACAGACTTGGTAAACCCCATAAAATCGGCATCGGCAATACCGAATTGAGAGGCGAAAATACTGGCAGCGAATTGATTTTCGGCATCATCAATAATTTTATCTTCCCCAGCAGTAGCAGACATAATTCCTTCGATAAAAGAGGTTTCTTCGGCTTCAAGAGTGCCGTCTTTATTCACGTCAAAGATATCGAAGAGCTTTTTATGCTTATCGTCTAATTGTTCTTTGCGGATGCCGTGCTTGAACTTTTCCAAACGTTCCTGCTGTCCGCCGTTATTTATGCCGAATTCGTCTGCCATTTTCTTTTAAAATTACCTTCTGATCATATAATTACCTTTTTTTAGACGGCAAAATTTATTTATTCTTTAATAATTTAACAAATATTTACAACAAATGTTACACTTTTTTAACTGACTTGCAATATTATTTTTGTAAAGTATCATATAATTAGGCTGTTTCGTGCAGTTTGCGTATTATAGAATTTAAGGGATGTGTATAAATGACTGAACAGAGAATTGCAGTATTAGGCTGTGGATTATGGGGAAGGAATATCGTTCGTAACTTTTACAATTTGAATGCATTGGAGATGGTTTGCGATTTGGATGATGACAATTTGGCAAAGGTCCGTGAACAATATCCTGATATTAAAACCACAAAGGATTTTCATGATATTTTAAATAATCCTAAAATCACAGGTGTAGTTGTAGTTACACCAAGTCATACGCACTTTAAATTCGTAAAAGCGATGCTCGAAGCAGGAAAGAATGTTTATGTTGAAAAACCTATCTCAACGGTTGCCCAGGAAGCAAGAGATTTGGCGGATTTGGCAGACAGTAAAGGACTTGTTCTTATGGTAGGTCATTTACTTCTTTATCATCCTGCCGTAAACAGATTAAAAATGATGATTGAAGAGGGCGAGCTAGGGGATATAGTTTATGCACAAAGTGATCGTCTTAATATAAACTATTTCAAAAATGACAGAAGTGTTATGTGGGATTTGGCTCCGCATGATGTTTCTATGATGAGCTATGTAACGGGGAAAGATCCTGTAAGAGTTATTTCTGTTGTAGGTTGTTCGTCAGACAGAAATGATATTATGGATATAACTCATCTGACAATTGAATTTGATGGCGGAATGGTCGGTCAGATTTCCGACAGCTGGATTACTCCTAAAAAGCATGTTCAGCTTCTTGTGAGAGGAACTAAAAAGACCGCTATTTTAGATGATACCGTTCCTGATCATAAGTTGACCATATATGAAAACTTTAAAGCCGGCAGCAGCGAAGTATTCCAGCCTGATATACTTGAAATTGAACCGTTAAAATTAGAATGTCAGCATTTTATTACCTGCTGTGAAACTGGTAAAAAGGCTCGTTCAGACGGAGATAACGGCTTTATGGTTACAAAGATATTAGAGCAGGCAGAAAAGATTATGCTTGGCGAAAGACGTAAAAACTTGGATGAAGTAAATTTTGCCCTTTCAAGAACTAAGCAATAGTGAGGAGTTACGAGGATGGATATAAAAAAGAACAGTGCAAATATTGTATCAATAGTAAGAGTTTTTGTTGCATTTGCAGCAATTGCTTTGCTGTATTTTCATACAACAACGTCGTATATAACGGCATTCGTTTTAACTATAATTGCTTTCTGGATGGACGGCATTGACGGCTTTTTGGCAAGAAAATGGGGAAATTCTTCGCCATTGGGTGCTGTTATGGATATCTTGTGTGACAGAATTGTTGAAGCTTCTTACTGGATTGCGTTTGCGGTATTCGGTTGGCTGCCGATAATTTTCCCTCTTATTTGCGTAGCAAGAGCATTCACAACAGACGGTATCAGAAGTGTTGCGTTGTCGCAGGGTATGACGGCATTCGGTGAAAGTTCTATGCAGTCAACTGCGTGGGGTAAATTTATCTGCTCGTCAAGAACTATGAGAGGCAGTTATGCAGTTGCCAAAGCGGGCGCATTTATGCTCTTGATTCTTGCGTATGCTCCATGTTTTAGCGAGCATACGGCTGATATTATCAGAACTATAGCTGTAGTTTTGGCCTGGATAGCTATTATTTTCTGTGTAGTAAGAGCTGTTCCTGTTGTTGCAGAAAGCGGAAAGCTGTTTAAATAATGGCTAAATTAAACATAGTCTTATATGAACCTGAAATACCGCAGAATACGGGTAATATCGCAAGATTATGTGCCTGTACGGGGGCATCCTTGTATCTTGTCGGAAAATTAGGATTTTCGCTTTCAAGCAAATATACAAAACGCGCAGGTTTGGATTATTGGGACAGTGTAGATTTGCATAAAATTGAGAGTATGGATGAATTGTATTCGCAATTTCCTGATGCAAATTTTTACTACCTGACTACAAAATCAAAAAAGGTTTATACGGATATAAAGTTTAAAGACGGTGATTTTATCGTGTTCGGCCCTGAAACAAGAGGGCTGCCAGAAAAATATGTTACCGATAAAAATGCGGTTACAATTCCAATGAAGGAGGGGCAGCGTAGTCTTAACCTTTCAAATTCTGTAGCAATTGTAGCTTATGAGGTTATAAGACAGAATGGATTGTGATTTCAGAATGCCAAACCGTCCCGAAAACTCTCACAAAGGAACATTTGGCAGAGTTTTAAATATTTCAGGTTCGGATTATATGACAGGAGCTGCGTATTTGTCGAGTACGGCAGCTTTAAAGACAGGCTGCGGCTATGTTGTTTTATGCTCTGCGGAAAGAGTAATTAATGCTGTGGCTGCACAATCTTCCAATATCGTTTTTAAGCCTCTATCTGCGTGGAAAAATCAGTTACAGACGGCTGATGTATTACTTGTTGGCTGTGGTTTATCAACTTCAGACGGCGCAGAAGCGCTGTTTTCAACGCTGCCGGATGAAGATATAAATATCCCTGCAATTATTGATGCGGATGGCTTAAATCTGCTAGCAAAGCTCTGCCCAAAAACATTGCCCGAAAATTTAATACTGACTCCGCATCCAAAAGAAGCCTCAAGACTTCTAAATGTCCCTGTTGAAGATATTTTAGGAAATATGGAATATTATGCAAAAGAAATATCTAAAAAATACAATTGTGTAACTGTTTTAAAATCTCATCATACGATTGTGTGTTCAAAAGATTTAGAGATATATGTAAATCATACGGGCAACAGCGCATTGGCAAAGGCAGGTAGCGGAGATGTTTTATCAGGTATGATAGCAGGACTTGCGGCGCAAGGGTGCGAGCCTTATTATGCTGCGAAATTAGGGGTTTATTTGCACGGTTTGTGCGGGGATTTGGCGAAAAATGACCTGACCGAATACGGAGTTTTGGCTTCCGATTTGATCAGGTATATTCCTAGTGCTGTTAAAACTTTGCTTTGATTATACGCTTGCGAGTTCTTTTATGGCGTCGTAGTTAAAATGAGAAGCTGCGTATGATGTTGCGGCATCTTCTGTGTTTACATAGCTGTTTGATGCTTTTGGTAAAAATTGTTCCTGATAGCTGATAATTGCCTGTTTAGCTTTTTCTGCGTCTTTTTGGATAGCTTCAGCTACTTCTTCGGCAACTTTTTGAACTTCTTTTTTGGTAAATACTGTTCCTTCTGTAATGTATCCGTTATATGCGGGGAATGTTGTTTTACTAATCATAGTGTCTCCTTAAAATGTGTTTTATTATTTTCTGTTGTTAGATAAACTGCTGAATATTAAATTTTGACATTAGTTTGCCGTATGCTTAATATTAGTTTACATAACAGTAGAATTATATTAATAAAATTATCATAATCAATTAGCCATTTTTCCAAGAATTACTCTGCGTTTTGCACCGGTACATTCGGGTAAATTGTTTGGTATTCCGTAATACGTGCAATATCCAAGGAGTGCAAAAGCCATGACTTCTTTAAAATTATTGGAAATGCCATAATCTTCGTGGGTTTTTAATTTTATATCATCGGGTAAATATGTTCTTAAAAATCCCATCATTGTCGGATTATATGCTCCTCCTCCGCCAATTACGGCTTCTTCTATATCTATTTCGGGCAAAATAAATCTCTCGTATGCCTGAACGATTGTTTTTGCAGTCAGAGCCGTAACTGTTGCTATTATATCTTTAGGTTCCGGTGGGGCAAACCGTAAGGCATTTTCTATATAACGTTCGTTAAAATATTCTCTGCCTGTTGTTTTGGGTGGGTTTCTGAAATAATAATCATCCTGCAGCAGGCAGTCAAGCCAACTGTCACAAACGACACCCGATTTTGCTATCTCTCCGTCTTTATCGTATGGTTTGCCAAAAAATTTGTTCATGCAGTAATCTATCATTATATTACCTAAACCCGTATCAAAGCCGAATGTTGGATGTGAATGTGATACCATAGTTACATTTGATATGCCGCCGATATTTTGTACGGCAATATTTTTCCCTGTTGGTTTAAACCACTTTTCATCCGCAAAACAAACTAACGGTGCGCCTTCGCCGCCTGCTGCTATATCCGCTTCTCTGAAATTAGATATGGTCAGACAGCCTGTTCTTTCTGCAATAACCGAACTTTCCCCAATCTGCAGAGTGCTTTTCAGGTTTATCCCGTCCAGTTTTTCATCTTGCGGATAATGATATATTGTTTGTCCGTGGCTTGCTATAAAATCGGGTTTGCCAAATTCCGAAATTAGTATATTACAGGCATTTGCAAAACATTCGCCGATTGCAAAGTTCATTTGGCAGATGTCCTTAACTGTTGCTTCGCCTCGGAACAGCTGAAAAATTTTTGCTCTTATATGTTCGGGATATTTATAATTTATTCCGTGTATAAGGGTGCATTTCAAATCAGGTGTAACATCACAAAGTCCGGCATCAATGCTATCACATGATGTGCCGGACATTAATCCTATTATTCTTTTTTTTTCTAATTCATCTCTCATTTTAACGGTTTTACAACTATTTTAAACCCCAAATCTCCTGTTTTAAGATTAATTTACTAAATTGATTCTTTATCCATTTCCCCCTAATAGAGAAAAACATATCCCTAATCCTATTTATATGCTTGTAGCATAACCTCAACTTTTTATAATTTTAATATCCTTATCAACTAACACTTATATAACCTTAATTCTAATCAGCTCCTTAGCGGACTTTTGCCATCACCTCTTTTTCCTGTCGTCCTTAATCTTCCTTAATCTGCTTCCCAATTTCCCCAAGCGGTCCGGTGCCGTTTTCTTTTAAATTGGTTTATTTATCCTTTCGATATTTATAATTTAGAACTAAGAAAAAAAGTTGACAAGTCTAAAAAAATTAATTATTTTTTACAATTGACCATGCCCCTTATTACTGTATATAAAAATTCGTGTTCGCAAATCTTAATGAAGAAAATTTAATGAAATTAAGTAAAATTTTTCAAAATTTTTTGTTGACAAATCAATAAGTTTGGTGTTTTTCTTAAATTTCTTTGAGCATGCTTCTTAAAATTCTTGCAAAAAAAAATTTTTTCATATAGCATATTACAATAACTTATGAAGCATTTTAAAAAGAACAATACTGTTACATATAATTTGATTTCTTACACGGGGTTTAAATCGTTACTGCTGTTCTCTTTGTTGTTGGATGCTCCGCATACGTTTGAAGAAATTCAGGACTTTTACAGAACTAATGAATATATTCATGAAGAGATTTCTTTTGATACTATTCGTGTATACATGACTTCCTTGAAAAGAATAGGATGCGAAATTGCAAGAAAACGTTACCCCGAAGGTTCAAGGTATCATATTGTTTCTCATCCGTTTGAATTTAAGGTTGACGCTGATCAAATTAAGGCTGTTACAAAAATTTATAAGATATTATTGCAGTCAGCCTCTGTTGCAGATTTGTTTGCATGCGATACTTTCTTGAGGGATTTAGCTGCAAAAATCGGGTCAAAGGAGCTGTTAAATATTATAGAAAAAATGTCTGTATTTAACGGTGTTTCGTCTTCGTTGGTAAAAGAATTGATAGAATGTTCAAAGGATAATCGTAAAATAACTATATTGTATAATTCTCCGCAGTCAGGAGAAAAAGATATTCAGCTTATTGCTAACGGACTTTCTTATAAAGATGACAAAATTTATCTGAATGGTATAAGTTTGGAATATAGTCAGGAAACAGCATACCTTCTTGACCGCATTAAAGATATTTCGGCAATTCATGAGCAAAAATCTGCTGAGGATGTTGAAATTAAATATACTACCGTCGGGTATGAGTTATCTAATCTTACAACCGGCGCAGCTCTTGATGAGAATGAAAAAATCGTAGAGATAAAAGAGGATTCTATTTTAATAGAAGCCTATACTTCAAATTTGTTCATGCTTAAACGCAAGATTTTATCATACGGTCCGTTATGTACCGTCTTATATCCGGAAGATTTCCGTAATGATATTATTTCTACATTGAAAAAAATGCAGGAGGAATATCAAAATGACTAAACGGAAATTGAGTGAAAAATATAATGATTCCTGTATAAGAATTTTTGAACTGATAAAGCTGTTTGCGCGTGGCGAGGCTTCTTTTTCTGAAGTTATCAAGCTGTTTGCTAATGAGAAAGGTGAAGTTTCCCAGATTTCAAATGTTTTATTGAATAAATACATGAACACGTTAAAAATCTATGGTATTGATGTAAGAAAATCAAAACAAACCTATGTACTGCATAAAATGCCGTTTAGTGTTTCTCTTAATGAAAAAGAGTTGTATATAGTCGGACTTATTAAAAATGCAATGTCATTGATGCCTAACGGGAAAAATAAAAAATCATTGCAGAATTTCATTTCAAATTTGGAAGAAAAATATGACTATGATACGAAGATGTTAAGTGCAATGGTTGCGCCGTCCGCTAATTATGATTTGGCTTTCTATTTCAAAAAGTTTGAACATCAAATAGAAGATTGTGAACGTTATTGTCAGGAAGGTAAACCGATTGAAATATGCTATATTGATAGCGAAGGAAATCGCGTGAAAATGGAAGCGCAGCCACAGGAAATTAAATATCATGATAAGGTTGTATGTCTTGGGGTTTATAATCCGGCAAGCAGTTTCGATTTCGATATTCCAGTAGGTTCAATAATCTATATAAGAACTTGCGTACAGAATAAAAATAAATCAAGAAAAGTTTATACTTCAGTAGTGTTTAAGGTAAAAGGCGGACTTGCAAAACGTTATAAAGTCAGAGAATGGGAAAGTGCCGAAACTTTGGACGATGGTTCGCTTATTATTACAAATAAAGGAGAGGACATTCAGACTCTTTTCACCAGATTGTTTAAGTATGGCGAATGTTGTGAAATCTTATCACCTAAATATTTGCGTAAAACGATGAGCAAAAAGATTGAAAAGACTCTGAAAAATTATAATCTTTAAGGAGTTTATATATATTATTGTACAATCAATAAAAAAGCTTACCCGAAGGTAAGCTTTTTCTCTGTCGTTAATTCCTTTTGGCAAATAATCTGAGTATTTCAAGATATAGCCAGACTAATGAAAACATTAATCCTACGGCTCCTACCCATTCATATTTTTTCGGAAGCCCATGTCTTGCACCTTCTTCAATTATGCTGAAATCCGCAATAAGATTTAATGCCGCAATCCCTATTACAATCAGGCTAAACCCGATACCGTATGGTCCTGAAGAAAATATTAGCGGAATACTTCTTCCAAAGAAGCTTGCACCTATTTGAATTAAGTATATAAGTGCAATTGAAGCTGTTGCCGTAAGAATAAATGCCCATAATTTTTCGGTCATTCTTATAAGTCTTGTTATGTATAAGAAGAGCATGACCGCCATAACAGCAAATGTTGCAAAGATGGCTTTCAAAACTATTCCGTGATAAGAGGATTCATACATTACGGAAATTCCGCCAAGGAAAAATCCTTCGCATACAGCATATATTAAGGATAGAATAGGAGATATTCTCGGTTTGAACCATACGGTTACTAGTCCGGCAATTGTACCTCCGATAAGTCCTACCGCTACAAGTAAATACATTTTATCAACAAATCCTGTTATAGCAAGCTGCCAGGTATATGCTGCCGATAGGATGATTGTAACCAATAAAAATATTGATTTCAAGACAGCTCCGTTGACGGTCATTAAGTCCCCTTCGAGGATACCTTCTCTGTCAAAGCTGTTTCTTAGTATTGGGTTTGCCATGATAAACCACCTTTCTTTATTTTATGTTAACATTATAGCACAATTGGTAATAATAGGCTATTATAGTAAAGGGGAATAAATGTACAGAGAAACTTTTATTAAGCTGATAAAATATTTTGGAAAAAGCCAACGGATAAGATTGGTTCTATTCTTTTTATTGGCTGTAATTGCAGGTTTTCTCGAATTTATAGGAATAGCATTGATATATCCTTTTGTTGTTCTTATTGTTAATCCCGATGCAGGTTCGGCATACATTTCTTATTTGCCCCAGTTTATCCAAAATCTTTCACCGATCATGTTAGCGTTGACTGTTGGGCTTGTTGCTATGTCTATTTTTGTTTTAAAGAATTTGTACATGATATTTTACATGTTCGTTCAGAGCCGTTTTTTGCAAAGATGGACGCAGACAGTTAATAATATGCTTATGGATTTCTTTTTATATGCTCCCTATAAATCTGTTCAGCAAATATCGGATGCAGATAAATTTTATGCCGTAAATACACTTGTTGCACAGGTAACAAATGGTTTTGTAATGAGAGTGCTTGTCCTTTGTACCAACGCTATTATTGTTCTGTTTGTTGCAGGATTAATATTGTATAAATTTTTTGCGGCAGGAGTTGTAACCTGTTTATTTATAGCACTGAGTGTAATGTTTCAGAACAAAGTTTTCAGGAAAAAGGTTGAGGATTTGTCTGAAAAATTGGCGCCGGTAACCAAAAGTATGATAGAAGTTACGCATTTGGTAATAAAATGTATCAAAGATGTAAAAATATTAGGTGTAGAAAAAGTTTTTTATGACAGATACAGGGATTGCGGCAAGAGATATACTGACTTAAATGCTGACCAGATATTTTTGAACAGTATTTCTCCGTATATTGTGGAAACTTTGATTGTCATGTCTTTAATTATATTGGCGGCAATAATTTCCGTAGGCAGCATGGGGCAGAAAGAAGTGTTGGTTGCATCTTTTGCTGTAATTGTTGCATCAATATTTCGTATAGCGCCGGCGTTAAACAGAATTCAGACAAGCATAATTAATCTGCCTGCAACCTTGAATTTTGCTCAGGAACTCGTAAATTTTTATGAAAAATATCAAATAGAATACTTTGATAAAGCTGTTAAAAAGTCATGCGGCATAATGCCGTTTGAGAGATGTATTTGCTTCAATAATGTAGATTTTTCTTATGATACAAAAGTAAAAGTTCTGAACAATATTTCATTTGAAATAAATAAAGGCGATTTTGTCGGGATAATAGGGCTATCAGGGGCAGGAAAGAGTACTTTGGCAGATGTATTAACCGGATTGTTACCGATAGATTCCGGAGAGATAAGCGTTGATGGAGTTACATTATCGGAGTCAAATTTTGCTGAATTCAGAAAGAATATTGGCTATGTACCGCAGAAATCGGAGGTTTTGGAGTGCAGCTTCCGCGAAAATGTGGCATGGGGTATAGAGCCTGATAAAATAGATGATGAACTTGTTATAAAACTGTTAAAAGATGTTTGCTTATGGGATGTCGTTTCTTCGTATGATGGGGGAATTAATGCAGTTCCGATAATAGGCGAAAGCGGATTGTCAGGCGGGCAAAAACAAAGATTAGCGATAGCCAGAGTGTTATACCGAAACCCTGCAATCTTGTTGTTTGACGAGGCGACATCAGCTTTAGATGTAAAAACCGAGCATGAAATAACGAATATGCTCCAAACGCTGGGGCATGACAGAACGGTTATCGCGATAGCTCACAGATTATCTACATTGCAGTCATGTAACAAACTGATATATCTGAAAGACGGCAGAATCGTTGATATCGGTACGTTTTCAGAACTAAGCGATAAGTATGCGGATTTTGCGGAATTGGTAAGATTATCGAGTATAGAGTCCGATGATTAAATAAAATAAAAAAAAGACTTTACAATAAAAAATTTTTATTTTATACTTAAGACATACCCCGTAAGTTCCTTGTGAACAAGCGGCGGAAAACTAAATAATCAAGAAACGTTAATTGATAACGGAAATATAATCCTCAGTAGCTCAATGGCGGAGCATTCGACTGTTAATCGAAGGGTTGTTGGTTCGAGTCCAACCTGGGGAGTTTTTTATTACAATAAAAGTTGCAATAATTATTGCAACTGTGGGTTTTAATGGGACTGGTGTAGATTATCAGAGAGATTGAGAAAAGTACCCCCGGAAGTTTGAGAGAATTCTCAAACTTTTTACATTCTGAGGGAAATTTTTCAAAACTCCCTGATAAAAACTCTTAAACTCCCTGATAATTCAATCTCAAAGTTACTGATACTTTTTTGATAAATTATGTGTTAATCTATGTTTAAATTTACAAAAATAAAAGCCGAAAGTTTGAACTTTCGGCTTTTATTTTGGAATTAAGAATAATTATAGTTCCATAATTTTATGCTGTTCAACATTCAAGTACCCTTCAGGACAATGGGTTGAACAATAAATTGTTTTGTTGTTTTTTATAAATTCACGCACTCTTGAAAGAGTTTCTCTAGCTTT
>JAFXXK010000018.1 GCA_017542305.1 bacterium | reverse complement strand
TGTTTTATACTTAGCAAGATTTTTATTTTCGATTACAGCGATTACTCTTTTAGTATTATCTACAATTAGTCCATCAGGCTTTCTATCTTCATTTTTATAATCTTTATTGGGTATTAAATTATTATCCCTTAAAGATCCTATCATTGTATTACCAATATTATAATAAGTATATTTACCAATTTTATCAGGATTAGTTAATATACCTCTTTGCAAAATTTCTTCTGATACTTCATATTTCTTTCTTGCCATTCTTATACCTCATTAGGATTCAAAATTTCATCAAACTTTCCTGCCATAAATAGCGGAATATTGTAGAGTCCGTTATTTATTTCAAAATCAGCAAGACTTGTTCTTATACTTATTTCCGGTTCAAATTTTTCTCTGTAAACTTTTAGCGATTTTGCCTGTAAATTAGTTGTTGCTTTTACTTCAACAGGGATTACATATCCATCGGTTTGTATTACAAAGTCAATTTCTGCATTTCCTGATTTGCTTATCCAATAAGCAACTTCCATATCTTCAAGAGTTTTTAGCTGTTGCAAAACGTATTGTTCTGCTAATGATCCGTTAAATTCGGTAAAAATTTTGTCTCCGTCAATTAAAGTTCTTGCCGGAAGTTTACTCAATGCACAAAGCAATCCAACATCCAAAATAAACAGTTTAAATGCTTTAGTATCTTCATAAGCTTTAA
This sequence comes from bacterium, assembly GCA_017542305.1. Classification (GTDB taxonomy): domain Bacteria; phylum Cyanobacteriota; class Vampirovibrionia; order Gastranaerophilales; family Gastranaerophilaceae; genus UBA1221. The sequence goes on along the minus strand of JAFXXK010000018.1, from coordinate 53,039 downwards.
TCGGTAAAGCAGGTTTTGTTATACGGTTGATTTTATAAACAAGCCCACAATTTATAAGCCAAGATAAAGCTTCTTCAAATTCATCCGCTCTTGCACTCTGCTTAATTTTTTTATAAACAAACTTCTTGCTTTCTTGTGTTAATTGATTTGGAATAGATTCCCAAAGCAAATCAATCTTTAATTTGCCTGTTGAAGAAATATGTTTTGAAAAATCACTTGTATAAGCACTTAAAATACTTTCCTGTATTTTTCTTGCTTTTTGAAAGTCATTATTTTTGATAAAGTCATTTACAACTTCAGGCATTCCGCCAATATAGTAATATTTTTTAAGCCATTCAATATATTTAGGTTTAAATGTTTTTATGTTATCTGAAGCGGGATTTTCTAATAATTTTACAAAATTTTCTTCCCCAATTGCTTCCAAAAATTCCAAAAAGGATAGCGGATATAAATCCAAGAAATCTACTTTCCCGACAGGGAATGAAATATTTTCGTGCAGTGCTACACCTAATAAACTCCCCGCCGCAACAATATGATATTGTGGATTATTTTCATAAAAATATTTTAAAGCCGTTAAAGCCTTAGGACATTCTTGGATTTCATCAAGAATAATCAGCGTATTATCGGCATCAATTTTAGAATGTTCAAGTTCTAAACCCTCAATAATACGACTTGTATTCAAATCTTTTGAAAAATGCTCACGCATTAAATCGTTATCTTCAAAGTTTATATAAATGGTTTTCTTATATTGAGTTTTGCCAAATTCTTTCATAAGCCAAGTTTTGCCAACCTGTCTTGCACCTCTTATTATGAGGGGTTTTCTGTTTTGGCTCTCTTTCCATGTTATAAGTTTTTTGATGGCATATCTTTTCATTCTATTTAGAAATTTAGCATATATTGACTTTTTATTGCTCATTTATTCGATGTAGATTTTTTAAAATTTTGCATTTTTTCTATGGACTTTTGCATTTTAAATAGCACTTTTTTGATTGATAGATTGACTATTTAACATTTCTTCCTAAACTTGTTTAAAATTTTGAACGAAAAATCAATACTTTCCGGCTCTCAAAATTTTAGAAAAATAGCCTCTATTATAGTGTGTGTTTGGCATACAGCGTTTTTAAACAAATTTACTAAAAATTATTAAGCGCACTCAAAGGGACTTGAAATGTGATTAAAACAGAGTTAATGTGTTAACGTAAAAAATATTTTTTGAAAAACATAGTTTTTCGATTAATCATAATCCAAATTAACGGGTTCGTTTTTCTCAACCCGCCCCATGAAAATAATCATTAGTACTGATAATTATAATCAACCTGCATGCGAATGTACACGGAGCTTGGTCAGGGTTCGGCGGAATTTTTGCAGAGGGCGATGCCTTGACCATGAATAAACGGAGTTTATGATATGGGCAAGCAAGACCCGTTTATAGCAAAAATTTCAAGAGAAGTCCCGTCTTCCGCTTATTTTTTTGTTAAATATAAATAACAAGATGGGAACTGTCTTCTGTTTTTTCATGTGAATTGATTTTTCGTAATTAAATTTTAATTCCGAAATTAGGGGTTGATTTTTCATTTTTAGCGTTTAATAATTAAGTATCAGATTATTCAATTTTTATCGCGGGTTGGAGCAGTCTGGTAGCTCGTCGGGCTCATAACCCGAAGGTCGTTGGTTCAAATCCATCACCCGCAACCATTTATCAAAAAAGCTGTCGTAAGGCAGCTTTTTTTGTGTTGGATTTTTACCAAGGTTCAATATCGTTACACTTGTTGCCTTTTAACAGGACATTTGGTCGGAAGTAGTTTTCGTCATTGCGAGGGTAAAAGCCCGAAGCAATCCAGCCTTTGCCGATTTATTGAGGTCGGAAAACGGTTGACTCAAAATGTCCGAAATGTTCGATTTCGGTAACAAAAATGTCCGCAAAAAGACTTTTGAAGGGGTAAATATTTGCCTCCAATATAGACAAAACCTAAATTACATAATAGGACAAAAATAGGTAATTTGAAAAATTTCTCTTTGATGACGTGTATATCAAATTTGTGAATATTCAATTAATTTTGAATATAAGTTATAATTTTTTATTACTTCTTTTCTTGCAATTTCATTAAGTTTAATATCTTCTGAAATTGCTTGTGGCGGGGCAAAAGATGTTCCGGATATACAATATCTGAAATTGTGTGTTTTTCTTGGAGATATTACATGACGTTCACCCTTAGAATTCATGTTAAAAAACTGTCTCATTGAAATGTCACTATGTGTTACATTTTCTATATTGTGAAAATTTTCCGAAATATCTATATTGTATATTCTCGCTAATTTTTTTAAATCGTATATTTTTTTTCGTTGTGAGATTGGAAGCAAAAACGGTATTTGGTACTGAATAGTCATTACATCAGATTCATATTTTGATTTATCTATAGTATTTTGTAATAACTCATAATCTTTTTCTGTTGCAATTCTTTTCTTCAATTCCCTTTTTGACAATTTTGCTAAGTCTAAGTATAATCCGAATTTTTTTGAATTTTTGTTTGTGAATATAAACGGAAGTTCAACATATTGACTAACAAGGGAATTATCCGTAAAGTATTCTACGGGCATTTGTGTTTTTTTATCCATACCACCTGCGGTGTAAGTTCCTTTTGCTAATGAAAGTAAATTAAATTGATTTTTTTTATTCCCACTCGAAATATATACTTGCGTACCTTCACTTGCAATAGCTTCTATCTCTCGAATGATATTTAATACAGATTTTGGCATATACTCCATAAGTTTTGATACAATATGCGGATAATGTAATTCGTCCGGTGTAAAAGACTTACCGGCAACACTGTAGTCATGCATAAATAAAACAGATAAATTTAAATAATCTAATTTTTCTTGTCTTGCTTGTTTTAATTTTTTTAACACAGACTTAGTATCAAATGTAAGTTTATCACCCATTTTTTTTGCTTTTATTTCATGTTCTAATATCTCAACATTAGGAGTACTGCTTGTAATTATATTCTTAACCATAAATCCATGAGGTTTATCAGGCTTTGATTTGCTGTTGACAAACATATTATTTTGCTTAAATATATCCAAAATACCAACTCTGTATGTTTTATCTTGCGACATTAGCTCTGAAAAATCTTTTATATAATTATCCGAATGAATAACAGAATGAGGAATGTGATTTTGCGTCAAGAATTCACTCACATTATTTAAAAATGTTGTTTTTCCTGAAGCAGGCATACCCTGAATGGCAATTACAACCGGATGTTTACCAGCAATATATTTTCTTACTTTATCTCTGCAATTATGTTTTGCACTTACAATAATTGAACTTGTATCTACTTTCATATATGTTTTAAAACGTCAAAAAAAATTTTTTGCTAATTATAAATAGCAAAAAAAATTTTTAGAGTTTTTAATTAAATATATGCAAATTTATAATTATAGTAAAGTATATAATCCTGAATTTATGGCAAAGGGTATAATGGTAGGACGATTTGATCCTTTTACTGTAAGTCATAAAAAAATGGCAGAAATAGGTTCTCAACTTTTTGATGAACTAATAATAATGCCTGCAAAACCTGTTATGGGTACGCCAAAGAATGAATTTTTGCCATTTGATGTAAGGGTTAATCTTATAAAAGAATCTGTTAAAGAATTGCCTAATGTAAAAGTTGATTATTATGACGGATATACAGGTGAATATGCAAAAGAACATAATATAGATTTTATTCTTCGTGGGGCAAGAGATGGTTGTGAATTTGAATTCGAGCAAAACTTGGCAAATTTTAACAAAAGAGTAAACAGTAATTTAAAAACAATAATATTTCCTGAAAATGACAAAACCAACAGCATATCCGCAACAAAAGTCCGCAACAACATTGCAAATGACAGAAGTATTACAGGGCTTGTTCCTGAACCGGTAAAACATTTTATAGATGCACATTTACAGGAATTAAAAAATAAACTAGGAAAGGCTCTATAATGAACATATCCAATAGCGGAAGCAATAATACAGTGTTTTCTGCAAATATTTTAATATCAGGAAAACAAGAACTTCTTAAACCAAAACAAATTCTAGAACTAACAGAAAAAATAAAAACTCTCGGAGAAAAAAATGATATCGTAGAATTCACTTTGGGTTCAGATATTATTGACTGGGTAGAAGTAAACAAACATAATAACCCCAAAAAATTTTTATCAGGATATAAAATGTCTGTAGAAACTACTATTAAAAAAGTTGAAGATAGAGATTTATCAGTTGCTGATACTCAGCAAAGATTTTGGGAACACTACGAAGAATTATCACCTTTTGGAGTTTTAAAATCTTGGATTAATTCTGTTAAAGAAAAATATTCTTTTGATAACAAAAATATAAATATTAATCCAACTATATATAAATCTAAAAATGATGAGTGGTATAACTGGGCATCAATTTTAACTCCCGACATAATTCCAAATAATATATCAGCTAAAAAAAATTTTTTTAACTCACCTTTTTACAAAGCATATACAGGGAAAAAAGATACAAGCCTTGAAGCTGTTTTTAAGGATAATTTAGCTAATAATTCTCACAGAATTAATGTTGAACAATTGGAAACAGATATTGCAGATTTAAAATCAGGAACTGATATATTTGCACCTGTTTTAGATTTTGTAAAAGGAATTACACATCCAAAAGCTGAAAAAGTAGAAGCTTCGAAATATATATTTATAGATGGTTTACAAACTCAATTTCCAGAGATTGAAAATTTAGCAGATTTAATTATAAGAATGCAAATTCCGGAAAATGTAAGAACAGAAAGATTTATATCTCGGGCTTCGCAACTAGGAACAGCAAAAGAACAATCTCAAAAAGATTTAGCGGCATCAAATGAGTATATGAAAAAACTTATACCATTCAATCCTAACTCTGCAGATGTTGTTATTAATGGCAGATACAACAAAGAATATTTGTATAAAATGCTTCAGTATTTGTTTGGATTAGAATAAATATGGTGTGTAATTTATTTGCATAAATTTAATTTATCAAAATTTATGTTCTTTCTTCTCAAAGCGACTGTTATTTTACACTTGTAAAAATGCATTTTATAACTTCCTATTTTTTTTAATCATCATTATAAAATACAAAATATAAAATTAAACATACGAGCAAAAATGACATTGTGTACCTTTGTTCTTTTTTACATCTGACATGGGTATTATAAAAAACAGATATGTCAAATCCGGACATATCTGTTAATCCAACATCATTCTGCGTAAAGAAACCGGAACAATAATTTCGATTAATTTATTTGCGGTATTTTGCGGTTAATGTTCTCAAATCTTCATCATTAACCTTTATATAGCCTCTGTCAGAATACAAATGAAGTTTAGCAGAATCTGTTCCGCCTGCACGTTTTACATCTATCAGAACATAACAGGTGTTTTTGTTGCGGCATCTGCCGTCACCGTAAAAAGAAAATTCTGTACCATAGCTTTCGGTTATTGTATTACCGGATATATTACCCGTCATTCTGGCTCCGAAACATTTTGCCAATCCTGAAGAAGTCATAATACATTTGTTTTCTAAAGCCTCATTCATAAGGGCTGCCTGATTTATGCTGTTAACTGATCTGAGCATAACAACTCTGTTTTTGGCGGAACTTGTGCTTGTCATAAGAGTAGGAATTGCCATAGCAGCAATAATTCCTACAAATGCAAATACATATAACAGCATAAATACAAGGCTGACAATTGCCCATATTCTTTGAATATCGTTGAAATGAGCGGTATCTTTCCAGCGTTTATTACGCCATGCCCAAACATTTCCTCTTGCCCCAAACCAAATTCTTAAAATCAGATCGCCTAAACCTACCAAAACTTGTATCACAAGTAACAATAGTCCGAATGCCGCATCCGATACTCCTGCTATACCTGCAATTATACCGGCAAAGAATGCCAGAATTACAACCAATACGTTGTATCCTAAATTTATTAAGGTTAAGAAAGAGTTATTAAACAGTCCCCAAATCCATGTGAAGAAAAAAGCACCCCAGTTGAAGCGTCGGATTTCTCTCGGTATTGATGCATCTCTCCCGGAACCGGATGAATTTGTTTCGTTGTTATCAAGAATATTGTTTTCCATATTTTTCTGTCCTTATTACCAATCTTTTAATGATATTAATTGTTCTGCTAAATCTCTTTTTTCATGTGATACATATACCACACGTCTTTGCTTAGGATTAATAATACAAACCTGTCCCGAACAATTCTGGTATAAGAAATTCTCTACGCAATCCGCAGTGCCCGGTTTTTTGCAGACTACCATTGTTGAAGAGCCGTTGCTATGTAAATCCGGCATGTAGTAGTAATTGTTATATAAATTATTCTGTCCTAAAATATCGGATATTTCGCTGTTGTATCTTCTTCCGATACTGCAGTCCGCATAGGAGAAAAATACAACCTTTTTGTTTCCGCGAATAAGTCCTGAGAACTTATCTTCAGGCATAGTATTATCATATATGGCAGCAGGAATTTCCTGTCCGTATAAAGGCCCTGTCGGTTGTTGTGGTCGATTGTTTGTTTTGGCTTTTGGCGCAGAGGCAGTCTTTTTCGCTGCGACAGGTGGTGTGCCGTTTTGTTTTACCCATTCATCATAAGACTGCGGAGGCAGCTTTTTAGACGAACGGTTTTGTATTCCGCATCCTACGCAGCATAACGACATAAAAATTGATGTGATTACAAATAATGCAAAGAGACTTCTTTTTCTCATATAACACCCCCGAATATATTTTGATATAATACAACTTTTTGCGAGTTTTGGCAAGTTTTTAAATTAATTGAAAACATTTGCCATAATTTTAAAAAAGGTATAAAATAAAGTACGGCAAAGGAAATGATATGGAAAAAAGATATATTGCGATATTAACGATAACATTAGTTTGTTTGTTATTTTTGAATTTGTTTATAATGGTTTCCAATCCTGTTTGGCAAAAGAAAAAGGGTAATGACCTTATGCGTTTTGGGATGATGTTATCCAAGAATAAAGTCTATGTTTGGTCAAATTGGGCATTGGCAGCTTCAAAAAAATTAAATCCAAAATTAACTTGGATAGATTTCAATATTGCTCATAATAAATTCATGGATGCTCGAGATAACAATTATTCAAAAAGATATAAAAACAAGTTGTATAACGAAGCGATAATATTGTATAACAGAGAACTCGACATACACCCTGATGATACCGCTACTCTTGTAAATGTCGGATTTGTGTATTATGAACTTGAAGATTTTGAAAAAGCTGTGAGATATTTTAACAGAGTCTTGGAATTGAATCCTAAAGATTCATATTCTCTTTATAAAATGGCATATATAAATACTTATGAATATGAGAATTATTCAAAAGCGCTTGATTATATAAACAGATATATTGAAGTAAAACCGAAAGCCGCAGACGGATATTTTGCAAAAGGGTTCATTTTGGCGGAAATGGAAAGAAATCGGGAAGCAATTGCCGCATATAAAAAATATCTTGAATTTTATCCGGACAGTGTAGCTGCACTTGTGAATATTTCAAGTCTTGAAATAGATGTTAAAGACTGGAAAAATGCCGAAATCCATACCGAAAGAGGGTTGAAATTTAACAGTACTTCGTCTTATTTGTTGTCCAATAAAATAGATATTTTAATCCATAAAAAACAGTATGCGGAAGCTGAAGAAATTGCTGATAAAATTTTGAATAAATGCTGCGACACCGGATATATTGCTTATTGGGAAAAGGCAAAAATAGAAAAAGCAAAACATAATTCCGCTAAAGCTGAAGAATATTTTAATAAATCAAAAGCCAATGCCAAAGACTATTATGACAAACATTGTGATAAGAAAAGGTATGATTTGCATGACAGTGACGGAAATTGTCGTAACAGGTATAATCATATAAAGAATTTTGAGAAAAATAAACAAAATATTCAGTTCTAAAATATTGTTTTTTGTGGTATTATGATTGTAACAAAAGTGTTTATTCCATACAAGACGGAGAGATTCAAATGAGTGAAAAAAATTTAGTTGTAGGTTCAGGGTTTTCAGGCGCAACAATTGCCAATTTATTGGCTGACAAGCTCGGTGAAGAGGTTTTGGTAATTGATAAAAAATCTCATATTGCCGGAAATTGCTTTGATTACAGAGATGAAAACGGGATTATGATTCACAAATACGGATCTCATGTGTTCCATACAAAATCCGAAAAAGTTTGGAATTATATACGGCAGTTTACGGATTTTAATACATATATGCACAAGGTTCTTGGGGTTTTAAACGGTATTGAAACCCATATTCCTTTTAATTTTAATACCTTATATGACGTTTTTCCATCGACTTTTGCGGTTAAATTGGAAGAAAAATTGCTTGATGTTTTTCAGCTGAACGCAAAAGTTCCGATTTTGGAATTTTTAAAACAGGATGATGATGATTTAAAATTTTTGGCAAATTATGTATATGAAAAAATCTTTTTATATTACACAATTAAGCAGTGGGGAATTACACCGAAAGAAGTTGATGATGCCGTAACATCAAGAATACCGGTTTATCTGAGTAAGGACAACAGATATTCTCAGGACAGATTTCAGGGGATTCCTCTGGAAGGTTATACTAAAACCATTGAGAGGATGTTGGATTTACCAAATATAGAAGTTCGCTTGAATACTTCTTATAATGATGTGAAGTATGGCAATTTTAAGCGAATTTTCTATACAGGTTCTATTGATGAATTCTTTGATTATAAATACGGACAACTTCAATACAGAAGCGTTAATTTTAAATTAGAAACTCATAATATGGAGCATTATCAGTCTAATGCTGTTGTTAATTACCCGTGCAATTATGATTTTACAAGAATACATGAGTATAAATATTACCTGAACGACAGGTCAGACAAAACTGTTATCGCAAAAGAATACTCTGAAAGCTTTGAACCCGGGAAAAATGAAAGATATTATCCTATCCCGACAAATGAAAATACCGAATTGTATAAAAAATATTTTGAAGATGCAAAATCTTTGCACAATGTATATTTCCTGGGTCGTTTGGGAGATTACATGTACTATGATATGGATAAGGCTATTTTAAGAGCTTTGGAATTGTTTGAAGAAATTACCAAAACGAATTAATTTCTTATAGCATTTTCAAAACTGTGATATACATTTTGGGTGTATTGTCGAGCTTCATCTGAGGTGTTAAAAACTCCTGCCCAATGCTGCTCACATTCTGTCCAGGCATCCGAGCCTTTTAATTTTTTAACGTGCATCATACTTTCGTGGGTATTTATGTATGGCGAGAGCGGGAATATATCATGAATTTGCATATAAGACGGTAATCTGTCATACTTGTTTTCAAAACCCCAAAGGCAGGAATTTAAACGATTTAATCTGTCCTCAAAATGTAATTCACCGTTATCATTATCATTTGATACTTCAGGTCCTGCTGCATATTCTCTGTTCCCAGCCTGTTTTACGGATTCGTGTTTTACGCTGAAAATATTATCAGCTTTTCCCCAATCGGTACCTGCCGTTAAACCTATATCTTTGAAATGCGGATTATCGTTACTTTTTTCTCCGATAAATGCCAAATCGGTTCTACCGGTCTGAACTCTTATTTGATTTGTAATATATGCAAACTGTTCAGGATTTGGCAAATCCCCTATTCCGATATAGCCGTCTCTATCCAAGATGTGTTTTCCGCTGTCAAAATATATCGCATCAAATCCTAACTCAACCGCCCAAATGCACGCATCAATATAGGCTTTTTCTTCTGTCAGCCAATTAAACTCCCGACCCTGAACTCTTAATTGACCGGCGGATAGCGGCATTCTTATTCCTGTTTTAAATCCCAGTAAGTGTGCCATATCGTTAAAAGCTTTGACCTGTTCATCTGCACCCATTTTGCCGTATAGTGCCGGAGACGTCAGATTTTTGCTTATTCCGGCATGGAGATTTGTGCAATATAAACATTCATCTTCCAATGTCCCGTCACCCCATAATGACGGATATAGCTGTGATAAAATAATACAATTAGCGCCTTTCCCTGCGGTTGGCGGTATTGCCGGCAACAGCTTCATTACTTCCAGCAAGCCTTCCGATACGGTATCTCCGTCATATCTTGATATAAGTCGGGGATTAATTTCTATATAGTTCGCAAATCTTCCCCATTTGTCTCCGTAATCCGGTGACGGAATATAGTCAGGTATTTCCGGATACCCTAAATCTTTTTTTGTAATAGTACATAATGATTGAATTGTCTGTTCGGGTGTTCTTATAAGAAATTCTGCAGGGAAAGCATTAACCCATTTGTGAAATCCCGTTGAATAAATTCTCTCTTTTGTCCAATTATCTTCATATATATCGTTTCGGTTTGTATTTATCCAGAACAATTTTTTTAGCGGCTGCGGGTCGCCGTAGTATCCGGTAAAGTTCGGTTGACTGTTTTTTAATTTCCCTGTATTAACTCTCAACGGCGGTATTGCATAGTTCATGCCATAATAATAATTGGCAGGAGTATGATTTTGCAGTCCAAAACTATGGCAATTCGTTGAAATATTGCCGGTGTTTTTCCGTATATTGTTGTTTTGTCCTGTATAAGAGACCTGTTTCCCTAATATCGGGCATGTTATTTTGAGATTCATTACATAACTATAAAACATTAAAAATGAAAAATTTTCTATCCCTACTGTAAAAGAATGTAACAATTAGTTCTGATATTATAAAGTTTTTTTTTAAGTATCCGATAAATATTTCTGTAATACTGTAATTTTTAAAGGAGTAAGAGAATATGGTTCACAATGTAGGCGGATTTATCCAGCGGTATTTGCAGCAATTGCATACCCCGGGCTTGAGATTCAATCAGATTCAGAACAACAATACACAGGCGTTTTTCTTCAGGCAGACCGATACAAATCCAAACAATGGGGTTTTGGATCAAACCGAAGTTAATGTTTTGCAGCAAGCATCCGAATTTTCGGAGGAGCAAACACAACAGTTTGTGCAAAATCATCCGGAATTGGCGGAGGTTAAAGATAATATTGAATCAATAGTTACTATGGGTGCAGATCAGGAAAAGCTGATTGTAACATTAAAGGCTGAATCCGATACAAATCCGTCGACATTTATGGTTTATGATAATACAGATCCTGAGCATCCTCAATTTACCGAACTACATGAATTTATAGATGACGTTGAAGTCGTTACTAAACAAAATGATGATGGTACCAAAACGGTTACCAAAGGTGCCGAAACTGATACGGTTGATGCTCATGGCAGAATTACCAAACGAGAAACAAAGATAACCAACGAACAAACCAAAGTTGAGGAATTTGAATATCCCGAATACACAGAGGGCAGCCGCGGGAATAATATGCCGATTAAAAAGACAACTACTATGCCGGGTGCTGAACCTGTTGTTGAAACAGAAAACCTGATGCCGCCTGTTCCTCTGAATTACAGACCGACTCCACAAACCGCCGAAACTTCGGAAACAACTGGAACAACGGAAACAACCGGAACTGCAGAAACTACAGGAACAACTGAAACTTCAGGTACAACTGAAACAACTCAGCAACATCAGCCTCCCGCTAACAGAGGTCTGTATGCGAAAAACGGAGAATCATTTGAAGCAACCGCAAGAAGACTCGGTTTTGAAAAAGGTACTCCCGAATATGAAGAATTTGTCAATGCGAACAGGGCTGCTGCTAACCGTAAATGGTTCAGACTAAGTCAGAAAATTAATGTTCCCGACAGTATAAAGGATAAAGTTAAACCCGAAGCTTATGAAGTTGATAAAGCTGAGGAAGAAAGAATATATGTTCAGACAACAAAAGACAGAGCTGATGTTTCACAATTTGAGGGAATAACGGAAAACAGAACTCTGACACGAAGTGACAGCTGGTGGAATTTGGCAAAACAAAATCTGAAAGACTGCGGTGTTCAAAACCCGTCTTATGCTCAGATATATCAGAGAATTGGTGAACTTGTAGCTTTAAATGACGGAAAAGAACCGGTACAAGGTACTGAATTGACATTCCCGACACAAAATCCGCCAACAAGCTCGGCACCTACAACAAGTTCAGCACCTACAACAAGTTCGGCACCTACAACAAGTTCGGCACCGACAACAAGCTCAGCGCCGACGACAAGTTCTGCGCCTACAACAAGCTCAGCGCCAACGACAAGTTCGGCACCTACAACAAGTTCTGCGCCGACGACAGACTCTGCTTTTATGACTTGGTCTACACCCCCAACAATAAGAGATGAATTACCAACATGGACTACTCCTCAAATAACACCTGAACAAAGACAAACATTAATAAATTTAGGAATACCTCAAGAGGTGATTGATCAGGGTGATGATGCTATTCAAAATTATGCCCGAGAACATAACATTACATTGCCGGAAAGACCAAGACCGCAACAAAGATAATATAATAAAAAGTAAAATAAAAAGTCCCGTTAATTCGGGACTTTTTTTATAAATCTTTTATTACTTTTCTTACATAACTGTAATATTCGTTATCAGGATATTTTTGAATATTTTTCAAAATGCTTTCAGAATCAATAAATCCTTTTCGTAGAGCTATTTCTTCCAGACAGGCAATTTTTATCCCCTGATTTTCTTCAATTGTCTGAATATATTGACTTGCCTGCATTAATGAACGGTGTGTTCCTGTATCAAGCCATGCAAAGCCTCTGCCTAAGATATTTACATTAAGATTGCCTTGCTCCAGATAAATTTTATTCAAATCCGTAATTTCAAACTCACCTCTTGCGGAAGGTTTAAGGGTTTTCACATATTCGCTTACCCGGCTGTCATAAAAATATAAACCGGTTACCGCCAGGTTTGATTTTGGAAATTGAGGTTTTTCTTCAATAGAAACGGCCTTGTTGTTTTCATTAACTTCCACTACTCCAAATCTTTCCGGATCTTTTACCGAATATGCAAAAACAGCAGCTCCGCCTTTTTCAGATATTTGATCAATGGAATTTTTCAGCATACCGGAAAAGCCTGAGCCGTAGAAAATATTGTCACCCAATATCAAAGCGGCAGAATCACCTGCGAGAAAGTCTTCCGCAAGAACAAATGCCTGAGCAATACCTTCAGGTTTTGCCTGTTCTGCATAAGAGAAGTTTACCCCGAATTGAGAGCCGTCTTTGAGTAATTTTCTGAAATTCGGTAAATCTACGGGTGTTGAAATTATCAGAATATCTCTGATACCTGCAAGCATTAGTACAGAAATCGGGTGATATATCATTGGTTTGTCATACACAGGCAATAACTGCTTCGAAATTGTTAACGTACTCGGATAAAGTCTGGTGCCTGCACCGCCTGCTAATACAATACCTTTCATTCTGTTCTCCTTTTTTATTTATGTTATCACAAATAAATTTTATCTATATGTTTCTCAAGTTAAGATAATCTTTTAATGCGCTCTGCCATTTTCTGCATATATTGTCATTTGCCATTACGCTGTACTCGGGACGCCTTGCAGGTCGTGGAAACTTGTCTGTCGTGCATGGTTTCAGGTTAACTTTCAAATCGGAATATTCAAAAATTTTCTTGGCAAAATCATACCATGTAGTGTGTCCGCTTCCGCAAACGTGGTATATTCCGTACGGTTTTTCTTTAATAAGTTTTATTAAACCGAAACATAATTCAACTGTCCAGGTAGGGCAGCCTGTTTGATCATCAACGACATTTAATTCGGGCTTATCTGCTAAGGATAACATTGTTTCCACAAAGTTTTTCCCGTGTATGCCGTATAACCATGAAGTCCTTGCTATATAATATTTTTTGCAGTATTTTTGAACGGCTTTTTCGCCTCCGAGTTTTGTTTTTCCGTAGTTATTTATCGGATTTGGTTTATCTTTTGGAGTATATGGCTTATCGGAAGTGCCGTCAAATACATAGTCCGTTGAAATATATACAAGAGTGATGTCTTCCTTGCCGCAGACTTTCGCAATATTTTCAGTTCCCGTAACATTGATTTTTTGTGCGGTTTCAAAATCAGCTTCGGCGCCGTCAACATTTGTATATGCCGCACAATGAATGACAACATCAGGTTTTGATGATGACAGAACACTTTCAACCTGACTGTAATCGGTTATATCGAGAGAAGCAATGTCGGTTTCAATAACTTCATGTCCTTCATCTTCCAATATCGGGCATAAGTCCTGCCCCAACATTCCGTTTGCTCCTGTTACAAGAATTTTCATTAACTTCGTTTCTCCTCAATATGCTTTATCCATTCCTGATTGTTCAGATACCATTCAATAGTAAGTTTTATTCCTTCTTCAAAAGTTATTGACGGTTTCCAACCCAATTCATTCGTTATTTTGTCATTTGAAATAGCATATCGTCTGTCGTGTCCTAATCTGTCCGTTACATGTTCTATATAGGATTCATCTTTTCCCATTGCATTCAAAATTAAGTGTGTAATTTCGAGATTAGTTTTCTCGTTGTGTCCGCCGATATTGTAAACCTCTCCGACTTTTCCGTTATGTAATACGGTGTCTATTGCATTACAATGGTCATAAACATAAAGCCAGTCCCTCACGTTTAGTCCGTCGCCGTAAACGGGTACTTTTTCTCCTTTTAACAGTTTGGATATGAAAAACGGAATAAGTTTTTCCGGATATTGGTACGGACCGTAATTATTTGAGCATCTCGTAATTAGTGTCGGTAATTTGTATGTTTCATAATATGCTCGTACCAGCATATCGGCGCCGGCTTTGCTTGCAGAATACGGACTGTTTGGCGCAAGCGGTGTTGTTTCATAAAAATAACCGTCTTTCCCTAATGTTCCGTATACTTCGTCGGTTGAAACCTGTAAATAACGTTCCACTCCCAGCTCTTTTGCCGCTTGTAACAGATTCAATGTTCCATGGACATTGGTTTCTATGAATATTTCAGGACTGTTAATTGAATTGTCAACGTGAGATTCTGCCGCAAAATTAATTACAAAATCGCTTTCCGAAATCAGTTCTCTGACAAGTTTTTTATCGCAGATATTACCGTGTACAAATTTATAATTCGGATTATTTTCAACATCTTTTAAATTTTCCAAATTTCCGCAATAAGTTAAAGCATCAAGGTTTATAACTTTATAATCGGAATATTTATTTAAAATATGTCTTACAAAGCAGCTGCCGATAAATCCTGCACCGCCTGTTACGAGTAATGTTGTCATAATTCGCTGATTACCTCTCTTAATTTTGGCAAAGATTTGTCTTTATCTGATAATACGGGTGTGAAATCTATATCCCATTCAATATTTATATCGGGATCATTCCAAATAATACCGGCATCTGCATTCGGTGCATATTCCTTACCCGCTTTATACAATAATTCAGCTTCTTCCGATAAAACGACAAAGCCATGTGCAAAACCTTTTGGAATATATAACATGTGACAGTTGTCAGAAGATAATTCGACTTTTACATATTGTTTAAATGTCGGTGAGTTCGGACGTAAATCGACTGCAACATCATAGATTCTGCCTTTGGAGCATCTGACAAGTTTTGCCTGTTCGTGTGGAGTTTTTTGATAATGCAGACCTCTTAAAACGTGTTTTCCCGAATAGGAATGATTATCCTGAAGGAAATCCTCTGATATACCGTGTTTTTCAAATTCGGATTTCTTATATGATTCCATAAAAAAGCCTCTGTCATCTTTGAAAATTTTTGGTTTTACAAGGATAACTTCTTTTATACTTTGTTGTTCAAATTCAAATGGCATAAACTCCTCAGCTCATGTTCTTACCCTAATAATTATAGCACAAATTTTAATAAATTAATGTAACAAAACTTTTACTATTAATGTATTTAGTATATTATTAATTTAACAGGAGGGCTTGGCATGATATTAGTAACCGGAGGTGCGGGTTATATTGGCAGCCATACAGTTATAAATCTGCTTGATGCAGGATATGATATTGTAGTTTTTGATAATCTTGAAACCGGGCATATTGAAACAATAGAAACCCTGAAGCAAATCGGAAATATAAAATTCCTAAAAGGTGATTTAAGAAATATTGACGATATTAATAAAGTTTTTGAAACCTATGATATAGATGTGGTGGTGCATTTTGCCGCATTTTCTCTTGTCGGCGAATCGGTTGTTAACCCGTTAAAATATTACAGAAATAATACTTTTGGTACATTAAATCTGCTGGAATCGATGATTAATCATGATGTTAAGAAAATAGTATTTTCCTCAACCTGTGCAACGTATGGCGAACCGGAATATACGCCGATAGACGAAAAACATCCGCAAAACCCGATAAACGCATACGGGGCATCAAAACTTATGATAGAACGCATGATGAAGGATTTTGATGCTGCCTACGGTTTGAAATCAATTAAGCTCAGATACTTTAATGTTGCTGGATGTGATAAGCTTTCGAGAGTCGGGGAATGGCATGACCCTGAAACCCACCTTATTCCGAATATTCTGAAATCGACATTTGGAACAGGGCAAACTTTTAAAATATTCGGGGATGATTATGATACACCCGACGGAACATGTATCAGAGATTATGTAAATGTCGAAGATTTGGCTCAGGCACACCGTTTAGCGTTAGAATATCTGAACAGGGAAAACAAATCAGATGTATTTAATCTCGGAACGGAAAAGGGTGACAGCGTAAAAACCGTATTTAATGTTTGTGAGCAGGTTTTGAATAAAAAAATTCCGGTTGAGGTTGTCGAACGCCGTCCCGGAGATCCTGCAAAATTGTATGCGGATGCAGGCAAAGCAAAAAGTATTTTAAAATGGCAGCCCGAGCGAAATATAGAAAATAGTATAAGCAGTGCATATAAATGGGAATGTCGTTTACAGTCAAAGGAGAATGCTCATGTCTAAAAGAATATTGGTAACAGGCGGTGCCGGGTTTATAGGAAGCCACTTATGCGAAAAACTTCTGAATGACGGGAATGATGTTATCTGTTTGGATAATTTCTTTACTGGTTCGAAAGACAATATTAGACACCTTATAGGGAATAATCATTTTGAATTGGTAAGACATGATATTACGAAAGACTATTTTGCAGAAGTTGATCAGATTTATAACCTTGCGTGTCCCGCAAGTCCGCCGCATTACCAGTATAATCCAATAAAGACGATTAAAACCTCCGTTATCGGGGTTACTAATATGCTCGGTCTTGCAAAAAGATGTAAGGCAACTATTCTTCAGGCTTCAACATCGGAAGTTTACGGTGACCCGAAAGTTCATCCGCAAACGGAATCTTATTGGGGGAATGTTAACCCTATCGGGATAAGAAGCTGTTATGATGAGGGTAAACGTTGTGCCGAAACAATAATGATGGACTATCACAGACAAAACCATGTAGATACCAGAATTATCCGTATTTTTAACACCTACGGACCTAATATGGCGCCTAATGACGGTCGTGTGGTATCTAATTTTATAATACAGGCACTTAAAAACGAGGATATAACCATTTATGGTGACGGAATGCAGACCCGTTCATTCTGTTATGTATCCGATTTAATCGATGGTATGATAAAAATGATGAATAATCCGCAGGGATTTATCGGACCTGTAAATTTAGGTAACCCCAGCGAAAGAACAATTCTTGATTTTGCAAAACTTATTATTGAATTAACTGGTTCAAAATCGAAAATCGTATATCGACCACTCCCCGGAGATGACCCGACACAAAGAAAGCCTGATATCTCTCTTGCCAAAAAAGAACTCGGCTGGGAACCAAAAGTTGATATAAGAGATGGTTTAGCCAAAACCATTGAATATTTCGAAAAGAAATTATCCGAGATGTAATTTTTGTAGAAAAGTAAGTAAATTAGTAGGTAAGTGGGTGAGTAAGAGTTTAATTGCGGAAAACCTTTCACTTGCCACGAGCGAAGCCTTTGTAGAAGCGGACTTCGTCCGCCTCTTGACAAATCCAAAAAATTTATAAAAAGCCTAATCTGAAACAACTCTTGCGGGATAATTGTTGATTAGCAATTTGTTAGACAGATTTGTTGCTGATTCTTTGCTGCTGAACGCTCCGACTTGCAAGGTATATCCGCCTGCTGCCTGTTTAATATGCGGAGTTAAGCCCATACCTGCTTCCTGTAAAATTCCTCTGGCAACTTCTGCCTGTGATTGAGTGCTGTACATACCGACATAAACTTTGTATGTTTTAGTCGTCTGCATTGTAGTCGGTGCTACGGCTACATTATGTGCCGCATTATTTTTTAGTGATGTCGGTGCGCTGTCCGGTGAAATAGGATTTCCGGAATTATTGTTTTTGGTTTCTGCAGGAGTTGTTGTTTCATCACTTTTTGCAGTCATAACAGGTTCTTCATCTTCTAACGGTTTGAACGAACGGTCTGTCAGATTATGCGGAACTTTTACCACACCGTCTTCTTCAACGGTTTCCTCTGTTTCATCGTGTTCGGTTAAATTCATTTCGTCATCCTGCTGAAGCATTTTTAGTCTGCTGTCAACACCTCTGCGGTATTCATCTTCCGCCTGAGAATTTCTTGAAGAATCATCACCAAGAGAAATATCAATATCAGGCGACATTAATTTCGCAACACCTAAAAATATAAGCAGTAATACCGCAAATATAGATAAAAACATCATTATATTTTGTTTTTTGCGTTTTTTGGACTGATTTGCTTTAAAATCCTGATATGCAAGCCTTTCGCTTTGCGGACCGACCGGATTTCCGTTTTCCATTCTCATAGATTCAGACTCCTCTAACTTTTGTACTTGCCTGTATTATATCATGAAGTTCTTCCGAGTAATTATTCAAAACTTCAAGTGCAAATTCTTTTATATCAGTAACACCCAAATCTTCGGTTAACCCTGAAGCTTTGACGGGTGCTCCTGATGATATGATATTTATACCCGTATGTATAAGTACGGAGGTTGTTGATTTTGTCGCTATAGAAACGGTTAATTTTTTATCGTTGAAGAATAAATCATCACCGTTTCTTTTTATCTTAAACCCTCTTTTTTCAAGTGCTTCTTTAATGGTGCAAATCATAAGTCGTTGTCTTAAAACACCTTCTACAAGTCCTATGTTGAACTGCTCCGAAATAAAACTGAGCATAGATTTGCTGTATATCGGTTCGTTGTTTATAACATCTTCAATGTCAACCATTTCGTTAAGTTTTACGTCGCATTCTCCGATAAATGCAACGGTTGCATCGCCCTGAATTTTAAAGTTTTTGTATATCCAATGCGGTGCTAACTGAAAACCTTCATATTTTATTTCTTGTTCTATAAATTTTGTCTGCATATTATTCGTTAAATAGTTGTTTTAGATACTTTGCTGCGCCGTTGTTTTTTAATGCATTTTTTAGTCTGCAGCAGGACTCACATTTGCCGCAGTGTCCGCTTCCTGTGTCATAACAGCTTTGGACTAATTCAAGAGGCATTTCCTTTTCTAACGCCAACCTTACTATATCATTTTTATCGTAATTTATCAAGGGGACTAAAACCTGCGGTTTTGCCTGTGTTGAATACTGAAACTCAGTATTTATACTCTCCGCAAATTCTTTTGTGTTATCGGGAAATGTTGCAGCTTCCTCTTTGTTTGCCCCGATAATTATATGAGTATAGTTTTCGGCATCGGCGAAAGCTCCTGCTATATTGAGGAAAAGTCCGTTGCGGTTCGGTACCCATACGGCTTTTGCAGATGCCTCCGGATTATCAAGCCCGTGCGGAAGCTCGTTGTTGCCGGTTAATGCATTATGGGTCATCTCTTTTAGCCAGTCTAATTTTATAATCTTATGTGTTATACCGTAATATTTGCATAATTCGGCTGCTGCCGCTATTTCTTTTTCTGCTGATTTTTGCCCGTAATTAAATGTCAGGGCGAGTTCAACGTTATATTCTTCTTTGCATAACCCAAGACAAACAAGGGAATCCAACCCTCCGGATAACAATATTATTGATTTGTTCATTCTTCTTCATCCCCGTCAGTTTCATATTCATCTATAAGTGATACGGCTTCCGTTTTTACAAAATCTCCGTATTCATCCGAATTAATAACTTCATCAAGAATTTCTCTGCCTGCTAAATTATAAAGTGCAATGAGCGCATTCCTTTTTACTTCGTCATCTCTGTCTTTAAGACAGGGCTTTATCGTTTCGTATGCTTTAGGGTTATCCGAATCCATTATGGCTTCAATGGCATTGATTCTGATTTGTGGAGAATCGTCCATCAGTGAATTTTTTACGGCATTAAAAACCCTTTCGTTATCCCCGACTCGTAGTTTTCCTAATGCTTCCAGCACTCTTTCTTTCAGGAATGTGAATTTATCTATTAAACCGTTTTTTGTTTCCAGAATATTTACAAGAGGATCTACAGCCCTTATATCTCCGAGCATACCGAGTGCCGATGCTGCCGATTCTCTTATGTATAACGATTTTTCACTTTCATCTTTAACTACTTCTATCAAAGGTGCGACAGCATATTTGTCCCCGATTTTTCCGAGTGCATCGGCACAGGCAAATCTTACTTTGTAATGCTCGTCTTTGTTGTTAAGGCAGTATAAAAGTGCATTAACCGCCGAAGTATCTTTCAAATTGGCTATAGCTTTGGCACACATTACCCTTGTATTGACAAAATCGTCTTTGTTAACATCGTCATTCCCCGTAGTTTTCCAGAGCAGAATGTCAACTAAAATCGGAAGGGTGGACTTGTCCCTTATTCTGTCTTCGCAGCGGATAATCTCAGGTAAAATTTTCGGGTCTTTGCACTCGTTGAGCAAAAAATTGTATATAAGGACAAGATTATCACGTTCATAACTTTCATCAAGAGCCTGAATATTCCTGATAATCAACTCAATATCCTCGGAGTCATATAGTCCGCATTTTTTCGCAATTGATTCCAAATCCAAATTAATCTCGTCCACTAAAGCCCCCGATTCCTAAAGGAAATATACCATATACACGAGGAAATGGCAAGAATGTTTGCTTTTTATTTTTGTTCGGGTTATACTTAGTCGGTTGATTAAATAAAAAGAGGATATAACGATGTATAACGTAGCTATAGTTGGAGCAGGCCCTGCAGGGATTTTTGCGGCTTTAGAAATAATGAAACTGAAACCCGAGTGGAAAGTTGTCTTAATAGAAAAAGGCGAAAAGATTGAAAAAAGAAAATGTCTGTTAAGAGAAGGTTTGGAAAAATGCCCTTCATGTAAAAAATGCGGTTTGTTATGCGGCTG
Organism: bacterium; assembly: GCA_017542305.1. GTDB lineage: Bacteria > Cyanobacteriota > Vampirovibrionia > Gastranaerophilales > Gastranaerophilaceae > UBA1221. Next base: position 31,824 of record JAFXXK010000018.1, on the reverse strand, counting down.
GGGCGGAGCCGGCGCATTTTCCGATGGAAAGTTAACTCTTACCCCCGACGTTGGCGGAAATATGCTTGATTATATGTCAAGAAAAGATGTAGAAGATTTAATCAAATATTCCGATGAATTATACCTCAAATTTGGTGCTACAGAAGAAGTTTTCGGTACGGATATGAATGTTTTCCGTGAACTTGAAAGAGAGGCAGCGTTAGCAGAACTAAAACTCGTATATTCTCCTGTCAGACACCTCGGAACAGAAAGAAGTTTGGATGTCCTGAAGAACATGCAGGATTATCTTGATGAAAGAATTACCATCGTAAACAATGCAACAGCAAAGAATTTGATTGTTGAATGTGAACAGGTTAAAGGTCTTATTCTAGACAACGGTCAGGAAATAAGAGCCGAATATACAATTATTGCTCCCGGTAGAGAAGGCGCTGACTGGTTAACAAAAGAATTTAGCCAAAATAAAATCGGTATGGTAAATAATGCGGTCGATGTCGGTGTTCGTGTTGAACTTCCCGCCCCTGTTTTTGAACCGATTACTTCAAAATTATACGAATCAAAACTTATTTATCATTCTCCGACTTTCGGAGATGAAGTAAGAACCTTCTGTATGAATCCGAACGGCGAAGTTGTTCAGGAAAATTACAACGGAATAGCAACTGTTAACGGACACAGTTATGCCGAAAAAACAACAAATAACACAAACTTTGCGCTTCTTGTAAGTGAAAGATTTACCGAACCGTTCAAAGAACCTATCCAATACGGTCAGCATATCGCAAGTCTTGCAAATATGCTCGCAGGCGGTATTTTGGTTCAGAGATTTGGCGACTTGCTCGACGGCAGACGTTCAACTCCCGAAAGAATTAAAGCAAGTATTTTGACCCCGACTCTTACCTGTGCAACCCCAGGTGATTTGAGTTTGGTTATCCCTTACAGACAGATGACAAGTATTATCGAAATGCTATATGCACTCGATAAGATTGCTCCGGGAACTGCTTCAAGATATACTCTGCTTTACGGTATCGAAGTTAAGTTCTATTCGGCAAGAGTTAAATTAACTAATGAACTCGAAACCGAAGGGGTTAAAAACCTGTTTGCAATTGGCGACGGTGCGGGAGTTACCAGAGGGTTAATTCAGGCATCGGCATCAGGCGTTCATGTTGCAAGAGTTATTTGCGGAAGATAATAATTTAATAATAAAAAAAAAGCGGTCTTATGACCGCTTTTTTATGCGTTTTGGAACATCTTGTAGTTTCTGTCTATGTTTTTCGATATAACTTCTTTTATCGATTCGTATTCTTGTTTTAAAGATTCGTGTTCGGTTTCAACATTCTTTAATTCAGCATCGTATTGTTTGTCTTTTGCCTGAATTTTTGCCATTTCTCTGTTGTATTTAGCTTCTGCAACCGTGATATCAACATCAACGGTACTTTCTGTAATTGCGCTGCAGTTTGAATACATTGTAGAAACCCATTCAGAAGATTTGTTTACCTGTTCCATATGTACAAGTCCGCTTTCAAATGCAAACTGTAACCATTCACGGTTGTTAGCCAAGCCTTCACCAAGAGTAGTGTAACCCTGCTGCATTCTGGCAAATAAGTTTGAATACCAGGTTGCTTTAGCCTGACCGTCTTCGTTTTTGTCATTCTGATCAATCCAGGTGTATTTTGGTTCGCCATAGTGTTCTAACATACAGTCAAGTAAGAATATATCTTTTACAACCTGATAGTTGACGTGGTATTCAGAGCCGCTATCACCTAAATCGTTGATAGGTGCTTCATCCGAAAGAAGTGTTGTCGTAGGAAATCTGTAGTAGAATGGATTAAAGTGGGTAGTATCAATATCACCGAATTGCATAATTTCTTTATCCGGTGCTCCATCCCCGTCGGTATCTACTTCACCGAGTACCATAGCATCTGAATCATTTGTAGATAAAACCCAGCTTGGGTCATCTAAATAATCCAACATATTTATATCCCAGTACGCAGCTACTATTTCGTCAACAACAGTGTCACCGTTACCTTCGCCGTAAATGAATCTTGCGAGTTTTTTTGCGGCATCTATATATTCTTGTTTTGCTGCTAAAATTTCAGCGCAGTTTTCTTCAAAAGGTTTTGTGGACATATTATCTAATGCACTGTTTCTGAGTGATTCCCACAAGTATCTTAATGCTGCATTTTTGACTTCCGGGGTTATTGTCATTGTTGTTTTATAGATTGCGGGGTTTGAACATAAAGTCGCACCGCAACTTTGAGCCTCAGCCCAATCATCTGCACCTTGGTAGGTATAGTGAATTTGACCGTCAGAGCCACGATATGAGTATGCAGGTTTATATGTGTAATTCGGATTGTTCGGATTTGATGGGCCGGCACCCGGTAATAAGGTTACATTTTGTTCTCCTGCTCCTGCGTTGCCTCCGGATACATAATTTGCCATACCATAACCGTTATAGTCTGTCGTTCCGGAACCGGGAACGGTTAAATAACCTGTAGTGTTAGGATTTCCCCAGGTGTTTCCGGTAGGATTTCCGTTTTCATCAAATTCAAAATAATATGTTACGGCACTGGGGGTATAAGCATTTATAGTTATATTAGTACCGCTTACGCTTCCGGCAATCTGTATATTTTCTTTTAATATTGCTTCTAACGGGTCATTCTGTTTTTCTGCTAATTCCGGACATGGATCATTAGGGTCAATATGTTGACATTGTAATAAACCAGTCGAGTCACCACGTCTTATATTCCCACTTTCATCAAAGCCGAATATTACCGCAAATTTTTTGAATGCTTTTAAAAGTTCGTTGAAATCATAGTCTCCGTTTCCATCACAGAATGCCAAAACTTTTTCGTAATATTCATCAAATTTTTGGCTGGGTTTCAATGTATTGAAACCTTCTTGTCCTGCATCAACCAAGAATTGCTTATATGGTGAAGTAAGGACATTGTCACCTTTAAGGTAATTTTTCATTGTCTGATCTAATTTGGTTTTATAATTGTCCTTTTTAGCATTGTATTGTTCAACTAATATTTCATAATCACCATATTCAAGAGAGTTTATGGAATCCAGTTTCCCGTAGTGGTGAACTCCTTTAGAATCAACTTCTGCCTCATACATAGCTTGAAGTTCATCAGGATCTGTTTCAAATTTTTGCCAAACCCCATTATTATCGTAGTAACCGACACCCCATTCGTTGTATTCCTGAGATGTACCTAATGTATCAAAATAATCCGTGGTTTGTTTAAGTCCGTATTTTTCAAGGAATTTTTCCAAATCACCGTTTGCAGTCTGGAAGTTTGCCGCATCGGTTGCGGAAACAATAAGTTCACCTGAATTATTAACGATTCCGTATTGATTATTGTATGCACTGTATGCTGTTAATGAAGTAAAGGTCAAGGCCTGATACATTTCATTACCGTTAGGATCGAAGTTTTGGAACATTAACTGAGTCTGATTCAATGCAGCAATATATTCATCGCTGACTCTTGCCGAGTCAGTGGTCAAGCGCATTTTTGCGTTGCTAATCAACTGCGAACGTAATTCGTTGTCCGACATACGAGACGTAATTGATAGTAATCTGGCTTGTGATGCTGCCAATCCCATTGTTTTTGCCTTTCCTTTTTAATTTCGTTACTTATTCTTACCCACTATTACGGCTGTATTATTTGAAAACTTTAATTTTTAAACCTCTATTGTTAAGAAATTGTAACATTTGTTTTTTGTTTTTAAATATGCAGAATACGGCTAAAATGAAGTCGTGTGCATACTATTGATAATTATTAATAATTAATCCTAGAGAATTAGTTAATATTTTTGTGTTTAGCGCTTTATTATTCATGAATATTGTGTTAGAATATATTGTACCCCTTTTTGGTGGTGTAAGTTTAATTGTAAAAAGAAGAAAGGGTTTATATATGTCATTACCAAATGTAGCTTATTTTTCAATGGAAATCGCCATTGATCAATCTTTAAAGACATATTCGGGAGGTTTAGGATTTTTAGCAGGTTCTCATATGTTATCTGCAGGATATTTGCAGATGCCTATGGTTGGTGTTACAATGCTTTGGTCTTACGGTTATTACGATCAGCGTATCGCTCATGACGGTCAGGTTGAAGTCGCTTATATCAGAAAATATTATGATTTCTTACAGGATATAAATGTATCAACTGAAGTTGATATTTTTGGTGAAAAAGTTAAAGTAAAGGCTTTATTGGTAAAACCCGAACTGTTTGGAACTTGTCCGGTCTATTTGCTGACTACTGATATTGATGGTAACAGCGATTGGGCAAGAAGCATTTCCCATAAGCTTTATGACGGAAATGAAAAAATAAGAATTGCTCAGGAGACCGTTCTCGGTGTTGCAGGTGTAAGAATACTTCAGGCTGTCGGATATAAATTTGATGTTATCCATATGAACGAAGGGCATGCACTTCCTGCCGCTTTTGAATTGTTAAGACAGTATAACGGTGATCTTGAAGAAGTTAAACGTCATACAGTATTTACAACTCATACTCCTGTTGCTGCAGGTAATGAAGTTCATTGGGTAGATACCTTGCTTGAGGGTGGCTTCTTCGCTGGTGCAAGCAGAGAAACTGCAGTATCTCTCGGCGGTGAAAACTTCTCATTGACTGTTGCTGCATTGAGAATGAGCAGATTGGCCAATGCTGTATCTCAGCTTCATGGTCTTGTTTCTAACAAGATGTGGGAATGGGTTGAAGGCAGATGCCCAATCAGAGCTATTACAAATGCCGTAAATCTGCATTATTGGCAAGATGAAAGAATTATGTTTGCAAAAACTCCGCAGGAATTGCTTGATGTTAAACGTCAGATGAAAGTTGAGTTGTTCGATTACGTTGCAAACGTAGCCGGTAAGAGATTTAATCCTGATGTATTAACTATTACTTGGGCAAGAAGATTTGCCGATTACAAACGTGCATGGTTAATCTTAATGGATAAAGACAGAATTACTAAATTGCTTGACGAAGATAAAGTTCAGATTATTTTTGCCGGCAAATTCCATCCGGATGATGTTATGGGCAAAGAAATGTTCAACAAATTGCTGAACAGATCTCACAGTATGCATAATGTTGTTGTTCTTCCGGGTTACGAACTTCAGTTATCAGGTATGCTGAAGAGAGGTTCTGATATATGGTTGAATACGCCTTTAAGACCTTTCGAAGCTTCAGGTACTTCCGGCATGTCTGCTAATATGAACGGTACTTTGCACTTGTCTATCTTTGACGGTTGGACTGTTGAAGGTACATTCCATGGTATTAACGGTTATACTGTTGAATATCCTGAATTGGATACTGAAATGCCTTGGGAAGAAAGACATTGGAAAGACCATGAATGCGTAATGAATATTCTGGAAAATGAAATTATTCCTACATACTATGAAAATAAAGAAGAATGGGCAAGATTAATGCGTCAGGCTATCAGAACTTCTGAAGCATACTTCAACTCAGATCGTATGGTTATCGAATATTATAACAGATTGTATCAGCCGATAGCTCATAACGATGCAACAGCAGGTGAAGAAAGAAAAGAAATGAAGATAGCAGAAGCTCCGACATTTGATGCTTGGACATTCTCTAATATCAAATAATTAAATAATCAAAATAACAAAAAAGCGAAACTTTAACGGGTTTCGCTTTTTTGTTGTTCTAAACTTCATTATAGGTTTTAAAATGAGTTTTACAAACTTCTGCTAATCTCGATTTGCCATATTTATCAATAAATTCTTTTGCTGCAAGCTTTACCTGAGGTGCGCAGCCTTTTGGAAAAGATATACCATAAGTTTTCTGCATTTCATCCATTTTATGAACGAAAGCCGCTCTTGCTAAAACTGAGGCTGCCGCCACAGCAATATCGCTTTCGGCTCTGACCATTTGCTCTAACCTTATACTTTTACCTTTTTCCATCAGGGCGGATTTAATAAGGCTTTCATCTCCAAACTTATCGGATAATGCGTATTCGCAATTCTCTTTTTCCAAAATGTTCTCGATAACCCTTGCATGTCCCCACGCAAGAAGTTTGTTCAAATTTTTTATTTTTGCGTACAATTCGTTGTATCTTCCGTTAGAAATAACGACTACCGAAAAAGCCGAATGTTGTTTTATGACAGGTTCTAATGACAAGATTTTTTTATCGGTAATCTTTTTACTGTCTTTAATTCCTGCATCAATAAGTATTTGAGCGGAAGCTTCATCAACCATAGCTCCGGCAATAACAAGCGGTCCGAAGAAATCCCCTTTACCGGATTCATCAGTTCCTATATGTGTAATGTACCCCATTATCTTACACTCTCCGGAACTGCCATAGGTATAGGTGCTGTAGTTGCAGGAGCCGGTGCTGGCGCTGCCGGAGTTGGTGCCGGATTTGCAGGTACAGGTGCAGTTGTCTGATGTTGGTGTTCCTGTTGCTTTTTGAAGTTTTGAATAGCTTCTTTCGGGTTTGTTGCCGGGGTTATGTGTTCAACGGGAGCACTTGTTACCTGTCCACCTGTTTCGTTAGTTTCGGCAGGAGTTTCATCTGCATTTTCATCTTCCTGTTTGGATGCGCCCGAAGCTTTTAATTCTATTTCAGGATAATTAAAATCTGATTTTCCGAATTGTTCTACTGCTGTAATCATAACATCGTGCCAAATTCTTGCAGGAACATTACCACCCTGAATAGATTTTGTTGTTGTGTTGTCATCGTTACCAACCCAGACTCCGGTAACAACAGTCGGGGTATAGCCTACAAAGCTTGCGTCTTTATAGTTATCGGTAGTACCTGTTTTACCTGCACAGGGAACTCCTATATCTGCCCCTCGTCCTGTTCCGTGTTTTACAACCGATTTAAGCATTGCTGTCATCTCGGCAGCTGTTTTCATGCTTAATTGTCTTGAAGCTTTTGCTTTTGGCGCTCTATATACAACTTTGCCCCTTGATGTTTCTATTCTTTCTATGGCAAAAGGCTGAACGACATATCCGCCGTTTGCAAATGCACCATAAGCTCTTGTAAGTTCAAACAATTTACTCCCGTTTGAACCAAGTGCAATAGTATAATCAAATTCCAAAGGAGTTGTAATCCCGAGTGTGCGTGCTGTTTGAATAACAGCACGAATACCTACCATCTGTATAAGTCTGACGGCACATACGTTTGAAGATATTGTCAGAGCCATATACATAGGAATTTTTCCTCTGTAATTCGAACCGTAATTCTTTGGTGACCAGTCACCTATTGTAATCGGTTTATCTTCTATTAAGTCATTAGGGGACATATCGTGTTCCAGGGCAGTTGCATATACAAACGGTTTAAATGCAGAACCGGCAGGTCTTATTGCCTGAACACGGTCATATTGTGATTCCGTATAGTCTTTTCCTCCTGCGTATGCAATAATTCTGCCGTCTATAGGTGAGAATGAGAATACTGCAGCCTGATGATTCTTCTTTGTCAGTCCGTATGCTCTCATGTTCTTCAGAATTGCTTCATTAAGTTTTTCCTGAGTTTTATAATCCAGTGTTGTAATAATTTTATATCCGCCTTGCGAAATATCTGTTTCATCAAAGCCCATCTTCGCAAGTTCATTCATTACATAATCCGTAAAATAAGGAGCTTTGTTTGTTGTATAAAATTTTGGTACTGAAGTTAATTTTACAGGGGTTTCTTTCTCTTTTTCGTATTGTTCTTTTGTTATATAGTGCATTTTATACATACGCAGCAAAACCTGATTGCGGCGTTGTTGTGCAAGTTTTTTGTTATTGAATGGCGAATATACGGACGGTGCCTGCGGCAACCCTGCAATTAATGCTAATTCAGAGAGGGTACATTTATTTAAACTCTTGTTAAAGTATGTTTTGGCGGCACTTTCGACCCCATAGGCTCCCGAACCCAGATATACGTTATTAAGGTACATTTCAAGAATTTTATCTTTTGGAATTGTTTTTTCAATTCTTGATGCAATAATTATTTCTTTTATCTTTCTGTCAAAAGTTTTTTCGTTTGATAAAAATAGTATTCTTGCAAGCTGCTGGGTTATTGTACTTGCACCCTGAACGACATGCCCTGCAATTACATTCTGTACTGTAGAACGAGCAAGACCCGTAAGGTCATATCCGTGGTGGGAATAGAAGTTTTTATCTTCTGTTGCGATTATTGCGTGTATTAAATCTTCCGGGACATCCGTAATATCAATTTTTTCTGAAGAATATGCTGTAAATGTTTTTATTATCTGTCCGTCATGAGAATAAAATTGGGTAACTATGTTTGGTTTAAAGCTTTCAAGATTTTTAATCGGAGTTAGGGATGACAAGTAAAGTTCAAATGCTGCAACTGCTGCCAAAGAGCATGCTATAACAAAAATTATCAATGAGCGTAAATTGGACCAAAAAGGATTCGGTCTCTTTTTGACCTGTCTGGCTTTTTGCTCTACGGTTGGTTTTCCGCCCGAATTTCTGCGATCCCTATTGTCATCATATAAATCTTGTCTTCTTATTCTTGCCATAATACTTAGTACCTTATATTTTAACAGATATATTTTAGTATAAAAGCAAGCTAATAGCAAATTTATGATATGATATTAATATGTTTGATTTTATATACTCTGCGTGGAATGAATTTTTATCAAATTTTGTTCCGAAAAAAGTTAAATACGAGATTACCGGTGAATGTAAAAAATGCGGTAAATGCTGTAATTATATGTATAGTGTTGATACTTATACGGAAAAAGAATTTAAAATTATGCAGTTTTTATTTCCGTCGTATAAAAGGTTTTACATAAAAGGAAAAGATGAACAGGGAAATTTGATATTTGCATGTAAGCTTGTTACGGAAGACGGATTGTGTTCGGATTATAAGCATCGTTTAAGAATGTGTAAAAATTATCCGGCAAAAAAAATATTTTATCCAGCAAAATTGCATGAAGGATGCGGTTACAAGATAACTACCAAAAGCTTTGATGAATACATGAAAAAATAATTATTATCTTATGTAAGTGGAATAAAATTAGGTAATTTAAAGTATATAGTCACCTAATTTTTATTATTTATATGTTTTTCTATTGCAGCTATAACTTTTTCTACGGTTGCATCTTCAACAACTTCATTACCTACTTTTACATAAGGTGCTTTTGCATATTCCATTTTGATAGAGCATAATCCCAGGCAAGGGCTGCCGGTAACTTCAACTTTGTCGCCATATTTTTGGGGAACGAGTTCACTCAGTTCCTGTAAATTTGAACCGCCCATTACAAAACATGTTGTTCCTAAACATACTTTCACTACTAGTTTTTCCATTTTTATTACCTCATACAAATTGTACTTTTACTTTTTTTAAATATTTTTCTTCGAGAACTTTAGCAATTTGCTTTATTATATTTTTCCGAATTTCGATTTCAACCGGCAGATTCGGGTCATAATGAGCCTTGTTCATCTGTGCGCCAACGAGAAAGTTTATGCAGTCACTGTCCAGCATGAATTTCATCAATGTTTCGGCGGCATCTTTTTCGGGTTTTCCGCTTTCAAGATATTCTAACGTTTTCGTTAATGTCAGAATTCCTTCCGTAACCAAATCAACCCCCTCCATCTTTGACAGTCCGGGAAGTTTTCCCGAGTTAAGAGATAACTCCGCAGTAACCGGAATATTTAATTCTCTGGATATTATGTTTGCAGTCGTTCCGCCGGATATAGCTTTTTTCCCTTTAAATTCCTTAAATGCGGTAGCATAATAGGAGTCTTTCTCCTGGTGATATGGCGGCCCCGTAAATATCAGAGCTTCTCTCGGATCTCTGCAATACAGCGACATAATTGAAGTGTCATCTTTTAATTCTTTGTTTGGGGCAATCATTTCTATCTGTTTTACAAGAAAATCGCTTAAATCATTTGATGATATTTCGGGTTCTTGTTCTAATTTTTTTAAAATGATTTTTATTAGTCCTTTTCTCTCAAGACCAAGCGGATACCCCTTTGTTCCCATAGCTACCTGCGTAGCACCATCAGAGCAGAATACTATTCTGTCGTTTTTTTCAAGTTTTATAGAATATACTTTCATTTTTCTGTTTTTAAAAGTTTTAGATTCTATGATTTGGTATTCGGGCTTTAGAACCTCCATATTTCTTATCCATATAAAATCGGGGTTTCCTTCTTCTACAATTGTTGCTTTTCCGTCATCGTAGCAATCTATGGCGGAAAATGTTGAATAGCTGATTCCTCTGACTTTGCAGACGGGTAATGAGTTCATTATTATTTCGCAGGATTTTTCTATATCAGAATTGTTCTCCATAAACTTGAGCAGCATCGTTGATGTCATACATGCAAGAATATTAGCTTTTATTCCGCTGCCTAAACCGTCAGACAGAACTGCCACAACTCTGTTCATATCGGGAAATCTGCCCGAAACAAAATAATCGCCGAAAGCATTCTGGTTATATTTTTTCTTTTGTGCGCAGCTTATATCAATAAACATTCTTATTCCTTATCCTCTTTAACATTAGAGTCAAAACCTTCTGCAATCGAATTAAGAAGAAGTTCGGTTTCTACCATGTGTTCACCAAGAAGACTTGCTATTTCCTGAACGGTTGCAATATTTTTAGTGATTACCTCTCTGGCTTTGCGTGCAATTTTGCTTCTGTCCATTTCGGATTTTGTTACATCCGAAATAACAGCTCCGACGAGTTCTCCGTCTTCAATTGTAAAAATACTTATGTCGTATAACTTGTCTTTTATTGCATAATGTTCCTGATGAATATCTTTACCGGTGCTTAGTGCAGAGGTAAAGAGTTCGCTGAATGGAACAATTCTGTCTAAAGCAGCTCCGGTTAATCCATCTTGTCGTGATGCAAATATATCGTACATATTACCGCAGAACATGTGCATAAACGAGTCATTTGCTTCTACAATTTCAGAATTTGAATCAACTATAACAACTGCGGACGGCATACAACGAAGCATTGCCGCAGCTTTTCTGACCGCTATTTTTCTCATGTATGAAACACACATTGAAGGTTCTGCATCACCCGCAATAAGTGCGTTTACAAATTCCCTGCAGCTTACATATCCGCATCCGCTGCAATTTAACTCATCTTCCTCCGAATGTTTGCTGATTTTCTTTAATGCTTTTGTTACCTGCTCAATAGTGTACTCAACTTTTTCGACAGGCTGCGGAATATATTCTTTATCGACAACAACTCGGGGTTCTTTCGGTACTGGATTTCTGTATTGTGTATTTGCATATATGTCCGAAGTAATCAGTATTCGTGATTTTTCGCTTGACAGGCAGGGTCCGTTTATACATCCGCCAAGACATCCTAAGGCTTCTACAAAAATTTTGTTTTCAATTTTTTCAGGATTAATATTTTTTAAGGCTTTATCAAAGGAAGATATTGAGCTTACGCTGATAAAAGTTACATCGTTTTTATCTATGCCGACCTGTTTAATTGTTTCATTCATACCGCCTTCCAACGGGTATAAAGCTCCTTCATAAGCATTTTCAGGCACAAATTTGCAGGTTTCATCAACTTCTGTTTTCTCAATATCAATAAATTCTTCTTTTATCCAATAATTTAATTCATCGAAAGTTAATGCTGCCGCCATTAAATCGGGATGTGAATCTGCTTCATTTTTCTTTGCGACGCATGGTCCGATAAATACCACTTCAATATTATCTCCGAGCATTTTTTTTAATAGTTTTGCATGAGTTAATGCAGGTGAAGCTACGGGAGTTATGTATTTCGCAAAATCGGGTTTATATAATCTTACATAGTCATCAATAACGGGGCAGGCTGAAGATATATAAAGTCCGGCAGAGCTTTCGTTAAGTATTTTAGCGGTTTTTATTGATACTTCTTGTGCGCCGAGTGCGGTTTCACTTACTCCGGTAAAGCCGAGTTTTTTTAGTACGGCTATCATTTTTTCTTTTGGGATATCATATACCCCCGCCCAGCTCGGAGCAAGGGATACATATACTTCTTTTCCAGCAATAAAGAGGGTTTTTACGGTATCAATATCATTGCGAACTCTTTTTGCTCCGGCAGGGCATATTGTAACGCAATGCCCGCAGGCTATACATTTATCATTTATAACGGAGGCACTTCCTTCATGTATTCTTATAGCTTTTATATGGCATTCCCTGATGCATTTATAGCAATCATTACATTCGTTTTTTAATGTATAGACCGGATACCGTTTTTCCATAGTTAACTCCTTAATATTTCAGATATTTGTTCTCTTGTAATTTTTTTATATTCCGTACCGTCCACTATAATTCTCGGACCTTCAGAACACTTGTTCTCACAGAGAGAACCAATTATTGATATTTCTGTATCAAGATTATTTTCTTCAATATATTCTTTTAGATATTCCAGATTATCCTGATTTCCTTTTGCAAAACATGCACTTCCCATACACACTTTTATTTCTTTCGTCATTTTATTTATCCTCATCTTCTTTGTTTGTAAATTGTAAAAAACTTCCTATTAAGTTTTCGTTCCATACCTGAATTTCTTTTGGTACATCCAATATACAAGGGGTAAAATTCCATATATATTTTATTCCTGCTTCAGAAATAATTTTTGCTATTCCCTTTGCGTATTTCTTGGGAACTGTTAATATAGCAATTTCAACTTCTGATTTTTTTATCATTTCGTTAATTGATGCTATATCATAAACCGGTTTACCGTTTATATTTTGCCCGATTTTTTTGCTGTCGTTATCAAACATTGCAACGATATTCAGTCCGTAATTCGTAAAACTGTCATATTTTACCAGTGCAGAACCTAAATTCCCGGCGCCAATAATATAAGCTTCTCTTTTATGCTCAAAACCAAGACACTTTTCAATGGCTTGTTTCAGGTGTTTTATGTCATATCCTACTCTGCATTTGCCGGAGTTATCAAGATATTTTATGTCTTTTCTTACCTGAGAATTGTCAATTCGTAAGAGTTCTGCAATTTTAGAACTCGAAATATATTTCTCATCCGAGTCGAAGTCCTCTAATATAAAGTGATATAAAGATAATCTGTCAATTACTTTTTCGGGAATATCCATTATTCTAATAAACTCCGTGGTAAGCATCCATATATATCTGTTTTATGTCCTGAGGACTAGGCATGTGCGGATTAGATTCCGTATGGAATGTTTCATACGCATTTTGGGTTAATTCATCAACTTTATTATTGAAATTTTCTTCCTTTATTCCAAAATATTTCAGGGATCTGGGTAACATTAATTCCGAAATAAGGTTTTCTATTTCCCCTATAAGAAATTCTGATTTTTCAATATCATTATCTCCGCCTAAACCAAGTTCATCAGCAATTTGCCCATATCTTTGTGCAAACTTTGATTCCGCATTATCATGGGTGATTTTATATTTTATTATCTGACGAATTAATAATGCATTGGTAACACCCAATGGTAAGTTATACATTGACCCAAGTTTGTGAGCCATTGTATGACACAAGCTGATATATGAATTTGCAAATGCCATACCCGCAATAGTAGCGGCATAGTGCATTTTTTCCCTTGCTTCAGGGTCATTCTTTCCGTCTCTGTGAGAACGTCCGAGATACTTGAATACTAATTTAACAGCTTCAAGAGCATTGGAATTTACAAAGTTTGTAGACATTTTTGAAGAATATGCTTCAATGGCATGAATTAATGCATCCATACCGGAAGTTGCAGTCAAACCTTGCGGCATACTATCTACAAAATTCGGATCAATTATAGCCATATTTGGAGTTAATGCATAATCTATAACGGCATAATTTATATTTCTTTCTTCATCTTTGACAATTATAGACGGAGAAACCTCAGAACCCGTTCCCGATGTAGTTGGAATACATACCATCATTGCCTTTTGTCCTAATTCAGGTATCCTGCTTGCATTGTCATCAATTTCCATATATTTCCGGGGCATATTTTCCAAATTGATGTCAGGTTGTTCGTACAACAACCATATAAGTTTTGCTGCATCCATAGGTGAACCGCCGCCTAACGCAATAATCACATCCGGTTCATATGGTCTGACAATGTCCAGAGCCTGATAAATGGTCTGCTTAGCCGGATCTGGTTTTATATCAAAAAATATCTGGTAATCTGTTTTTATATCTTCAAGAATATTCGTAATCACATTGACTGCACCGGAATTGAACAAATATCTGTCTGTTACTATAAATGCACGCCTTTTCCCTTTAAGTTCTCTTAGCGCCAAATCAACTGAACCTCTTTTAAAATATATTTTCGGCGGACATTTAAACCATAACATTTTTTATTCTCCTTGTTAAAAATTTCTATTAATTTATATGTATTTTAATTTATAAAATATTCCTGTACTCTAACATAATCGTATCTGTAAATAACCAATATGTCAAATCTGTTACGCTGTATGCTGCGTTCTCGGGCAGTCATTGTAAAACTTTTGTTACATATACTAAAGTTTGAGATTTTCCGTCCGTATAAAGAATATGTAAGAGGTTTTGAATAGTTCAAACCCATGTCAGAGAGGAGTATTTATTTTATGACCACAGAAACCAATGCAGCACACGCAGCATCTTTTAGTGTTGCAAAAACCGCATTTGAATCGACAAACGTAATCACAGAAGAATCGGAGGACAAAATTAAAGAATTGAAAGAATCAATGAATCAAAGTGAACTTAAGGTCAGTAATGATATTAAAAGTCTGGCTGAGGATGTAGGCTTATCTTGCGAAGCTACTGATACTCCCGATGAAATTATTGCTGCAATTGCAGATGAATTAGAGGCTCAAATTGATGATGCCGAAAATAATCCTCAGGCTTTGAGTACATTAATGGGTTATTACAGCAGACTTAATTCGCTTGATCAACAATTAGATGAAATTTATTGCAGAGCAGATGAAATGTTTTCCGCAAGGGATATGTATACAGTTAAAAACAGAGAGGAGTTCGGATTTTAAAATCAAAATATTAAATAACATATAAGAGGTAAAATTAAGAGATTTTTACTTATACCGGGTTTATTAATCCGGTGATATAAAAGATTTTTAGTTGTATGAGCCCCCGAAGTTATGAACCGGGGGTTCTTTTTTGGCATGTTTATGTTACATTAACATTATGAGCAGAAAACCAATAGTAGCAATAGTCGGACGCCCGAATGTAGGTAAATCAACATTCGTAAATCGTCTTGTGGGTTCAAGAAATTCAATAGTTGATGATTTGCCGGGTGTTACCCGTGACAGAATTTATTTTGATGTCGAATGGCAGAATAAAGTTTTTACGGTAATTGATACCGGAGGTATTGTTCCGGGTGATGAAGACGATATTATGTTGTCAATTTTTGATCAGGCTAAAATAGCTTGCGAAGAAGCAGATAAAATTGTTTTTCTTGTTGACGGGAAAGACGGTGTTAACCCTGTAGATTACGACATTGCAAATATTTTACGTCAAACCGATAAGCCGGTATTCTTAGCGGTAAATAAACTTGATAATCCTGAGTCTTATATGATGGTAAATGATTTTTATTCACTTGCTCTGGGCGAACCGCTCGGAATTTCCGCATTACACGGCAGCGGTGGTGTCGGCGATTTGCTCGACTTAATTACAGAAGATTTTGAAAGAGAAGAAGAACAGGAAACTGAAGATGCTCATACAATCAGAATTGCAATAGTAGGACGTCCGAATGCCGGAAAATCTTCTATTGTTAATGCGCTTCTTAATGAGAACAGAGTTATTGTTTCAGATGTATCGGGAACAACAAGGGACAGTATAGACAGTCTGGTTTCTTATAAGGATAAAGAATATATAATCGTTGATACCGCAGGTATAAGAAAGAAATCAAAGGTTGACTACGGGGTAGAGAAGTTTGCGGTTGACAGAGCTATTCGCTCAATAAGAGATTGTGATGTCGCATTGCTCGTACTTGATGCTACTCAGGGAGTTTCAGATCAGGATAAAAAGATTTCATCAATAATTGTTGAATCGGGAAAAGGTTTAATTATTGCTATTAATAAATGGGATTTGATTGAAGATAAGAAATCAAATACTATTAACGAGTTTGATAAAAAATTAGCACTTGAAATTCCGTTTTTAGAGTTTGCCCCTAAAATTTATATAAGTGCAAAAACTAAGCAGCGCTTACACAACATCTATGATCAGGCTGATTTCGTATATGAGCAGGCTACAAAGAGGGTCTCAACAGGTCTGCTTAATAAAGTAGTGAAAGAACTTTATGCTCTTAATCCGCCTACAACCATAAAAGGCAAAAGGCTGAAACTTCTTTATGCAACTCAGGCAGGAGTCCAGCCTCCGACATTTGTTCTTTTTGCGAACAATGTTAATCTGCTGAAAGACCATTATAAAAGATATATCGAAAACAAACTGCGTGAGGCTTTTGGGTTCTTCGGTACTCCTATTCGTATTTCGGTAAGGGAACGAAGTGAGAAAGAGGGTAAAAAATAATGACGATTAAATTACTTGGTATTGATGCTGACGGTAATGAAAAAGAGTATTCTTTGACAGATGATTTTAAAGGTCAAAAAGTCGTATTATATTTCTACCCGAAAGATAATACTTCCGGATGTACTCAGGAGGCTTGCGACTTCAGGGATAATTATAACCGCCTTACTACCAAAGCAACTGTTATAGGTGTTAGTCCGGATAGTATAGCCAGCCATAAAAAATTTCAGGAAAAGCAAAGCTTAAACTTTATTTTGCTTTCTGACCCCGAGCATAATCTTGCTGAGAAATTCGGAGCGTGGGGCGAAAAATCTATGTACGGCAAAAAATATTTCGGCATTATTCGTTCAACATTTATTCTCAACGGAAACGGTGAAATTGAAAAAGAATGGCGTAAAGTTAAAGTAAAAGGACATGTTGAAGAAGTCCTTAATGCGCTCATATAAATTATCTGTATAGATCTTTAACCTGCCGCATTGCCCTGTCAGGATTAATCCCGGCACAGGCTGTTGATATAATCTTATTTGTTTTTTCAGTAACTTCTATGGAGCATTTACCTCCCCTTACAACGTGTTTATGGAGAATAACTTTTTCGCATTCACCTGCATCGTATCGAACTTTTAACTTTTCGTTTTTTATTAGGCATTTCTCATAACCTTCAGAATTAATAATTTTCCAGAAGAAATTCTTTTGAGATTCACAGTTATCCGACGGGACGTATAGCTCATTAATAGTGTATGAAGAGTGATTCTGACTTTCAGGACAATAGTATTTGAGAGTTTTTTGATTTAAGACAGATGGACTGAATCCGCCGGTATTAAGACTACAACCGCTGAGACAAACCATTAACATCATAATTAATAAGAGATTCCTCATACAAAAACTCCTTTTCTGAATTTTAACATAAAAACTTTATTATTATAAAAGGCTTGAAAAAAATTTTTCTTTGTGCAAAAATTAATCTTGCGGGTAAAACCGCGACAATTAAATAAATTTAATGAATGGCAAGGTAGCTCAGCTGGTGAGAGCGCACGGCTCATACCCGTGAGGTCGAGAGTTCGAATCTCTCCCTTGCTATTTTTTGTTGTGTACCTCACGAGTAATTCGCCGTGCACAGTTGTTACACAACCAAATCGAAAAATGTTCAGATATTCACATTTTTCTCTTTGAGCGCACGTCACCCTCTCGTACAAACGATACTTAATCGTTTGTACTCGGCAGAGTCCGTGAGGTCGAGAGTTCGAGAGCGGGGAACTGCGTTCGGAGCATTTTATATAGCAATAGCAAAAAATATTTTTTGCCTGTTTTTAGTTAGTATGATTTATTCGATAGAAAACCAAAGAGAAATACCTGTATCTATATCAAAAAAAGTTCTATATATCGATGACGAACTCGAGTTTATTACAAATTATAATGTTTGTGACGGTTTAAATGGTAAAGAGATAGGTTATGTCAATTTAAAAGATACCCAAAACGGTGTAAAAGTTTTATATATCAGAAATCATGAGCAAAAGTTATACAAACATTTTGGACAACTTGCCGACCAAATCGAGCTTGAGCATTGTTTAAACCGTGGGCTTGATACACCTAATATTCAGTCTGTTGCCGCAAGAAATACCCATATACTGCATTTCTTAAGAGGAAAGCGCTTTATAAACGAGGGAGTTAATATTTATCTTGATTATTTGATTAAAAATATGAGAAAAGGAGAACAAATTTTAACAGACTTTTTCGGATATCAAAAAATGTATATGCCTATCAATATGATAAATGAAATAAAAGAAAAAATAAAAATAAATCCTCTGTTAAAAAAGTAATTGTAACCGGATTTCATTAGCCAACCATTCCACATTATTTGAGCAACACAATAAAAAAAGAAGACGGCGCAAATACGCCGCCTTCTTCGTAGTTTTAAATTTCATGCTCTACTTAATACCTTCTTGTGTACAGTAAGCAATGAAGTTTTTAATATCAGCTTCTGATCCGTTTTGAACCAAAGATTCAATACTTGAGTATGAGTGTTCTTCATTATTCAGCCAAGCGCTGACCTCTCCTGCCCAATTATTAATATGAGATTGTGTTATATAAGAGGATATAGTGTTGTTAAGGGCTGTTTTTCCTGCTTTTACAGATTCAATGTAGCCGGTGCCTTTTGTTGCTTTGCCGTCTGTACCGTATGTAAGGTAATTCTCATCACCCTTCTTGAAGAAGTCTATGACTTCAATATATCCGCCTTTTGTTTTATCAAAGACAAACAGTGAGCCGGAATGTACTTCACCATTTCCTTCATAAGCATTCTTGCTATAATCTGCCAAGAATATGAGATTACCTTTACTAGCTGATGTAATTGTCAGCATATCCCCGCTTCCGCCGCCATCTTTAATATATGCTTTGCTATTGAGAGCATTGACGGTATAGCTGTCTTTTTTGGAAGCACTTGCATCTTCAATAGTCACCTGTGAGGATGTAATTTTATAGGTATCTGTTCCGCCTTGATCCCAGGTATAACCGTTTGAGTTAGTGAAAGTATAACTATCGCTTGAAGAACCATAATCAGCAACATTAAGATTAGTTTTGTTTGCAACGTAGGTATCTTTTCCTGCATCATCCTTAACATATGAATAATAATTATTGCCATAAGCATAGTTGAACTTGTAGACATCATTTCCTGATTTATCATTTACGGTAACTTGAGAACGCGTTATGTTATACTTATCATTTGCCAAAGTTTTATCCGTCTTTTTGCCCACTTTTTCAGCTGTGCCATAGTCATAAACATATCCGTATGACTGGTTGAAATTATATACATCACTACCGTGATAATCCTTGATATCCATATATTCATTGTAGCTGATATTATATTTATCGTTGCCGTAGTAATCGTATACATTTCCGGAATAAATTTGGCTCAGATTATATTTATCGTTGCCGCTTGTTTTTACGCCATCTGCTTTTCCGTCATAGATATACATATATTCAGTTTGGTTAGAGATATTATATGTATCTGCACCGGCATAATCATAAATGTAGGTATAGTCGCATCCGTCTTTTATGTTGTATATGTCTTTACCTTTAAAGTCTTCTATTTTAAGTTCTTCATCAACGGCAGTAATTTTATATTTATCATTACCTGCTTTATCCGTAATATATACATCATCATCAGCGTACAGTACTGAATAACTGTCATTACCCTTGTTATCGGTAATAGTCAGATCATAATAAGCGTTTACGGCATTATATTTATCATTACCTGCCTTGTCTGTAATATTAACATAATCCCACATATAAGTTATATTATATTTATCGTTACCTTTGTTATCTGTTATAACTACATCATCGTCGTTACAATCTATTGCATATGCATCATTACCTGCTTTATCAGTAATAGTTGTGATGCTATAGTTATAAAAGATTTTATACTTGTCGTTACCGGCGTTATCTGTAATATTTGAGGTATAGTTTTTATAGAAGTTGTAACTATCATTGCCTTTTGCATCAAGGACCGTAGCATAGGTTTCATACCCTAAGTGGTATTTATCATTACCTGCAAAATCTGTTATGGTTATGGTGTTTTCACTGTGAGGATCAATATTATAGGTGTCGTTACCGCCCAAATCATAGATTGTTTCACCATCTCTAACAGCTTGTATATCATAGTAATTTTTGCCTTTTTTACCTAAAACATATGCCTTCGCTGAATTTAAGTTGTTGTAGTATCCGTTTGTAGAATCATAATATGCTGCCGCAGATTTGACAACATCCGGAGTAATTACTTTGGTCGTGCTACCGTAAGTTGTTTTTAAGATAGTTTTATTTTTCGGATAATATTTGTAATAGTTGGTAATTTGTGTTGTAACTAATTTACCGTTATCTGAATATGAGTATATCATCAGATTGTTTCCGCTTTTTTCCATAAAACAATCATCAAATTTAGAGGAATCAATTGTCATGTTGAAATGTACACCTTTTACAATCTTTGCGTTACTGATGGTGTAAACCATGTCTTTGGACTTACTGTTAATGTTGATTTTGTAAGTTCCTTTCTTTGTAATCTTCTTTGTTGTTACCATAAATTTTTCTCCTTTTTTCTATATATTTTTAATTATCTTTTCCATGCCAAAATTCGCAATCAAAACTCTTTTGATTGCTTAGCTTTTTTAATAAACACACATAGACAGGATTTTCAAAAATTGCCCCTTGTAGTTCACTTTCAAATTTTATCACGAGATTAAATTATATAAAGCATTTTTGCCTAAAATAGTTACAAAAATTAATAAGGTATTTCCTGTTTAAATTTAAAGTAAGTTTTTATTATGATAAAATATTACTATGCATAATAGAAGTTTAGTTGTAATAATAATTTTTATATTAGTTGTATGCGGTTATAAATTATTCTCTGTAAACGGATTAAGAGAGGGCAGGAGAGTTGATGGTATTGTTGAGCCTGTATATACACAGGATTGTTTCCCAAGAACCTTACAACAGAGCGGGGTAACAAAAAAATGTTTTGAACGGGCAAACTTGGGACAAAATATATTTTGTTCAAAATATGAAATTAAGTTGATAGAAGAATATTATCAAAAAGGTCAGGATAAGGATCCTCTGAATGATGGTTCGGGGAAGTTCTGTGCAGATTAGCTGAATATTTACGGGTGCAGTTTATTAACAACGCAGCAATACATCTGAACTTGCGTTTGTACCCCGTCTTTTATACATTTTTGCATAAGGTTTTTGATATATTCCCTTTTGTATTGCGGTTTGTGGTATTCAAAGTAAAAACCGTCTATAACAACCTTTTTTATGTCATCTCCTGCGGGTTCGCCAAAGTCACCTGCGAATTTATCTGCACTTTCAATAGTGACAAACTCTATGTTATTTGTTTTTTCGCCAAATCCTGCTAATTTTGGTTTTATGATTTCAAGTTTTTTATCGGATAAATAAAATCTTATATCTTTGTTTCCGTCATTCATATAGAGGTAATGTCTTGATTTAGATAGCGGTTTTTCGCTTTCGATAAGCCCCAACGGGTATACAAATCCGTTTTTGGCAAAATAGTAAAATAAACCGTGGAATGATATTTTATCATCAGTTACTTTATCCGTAATTATCAGGATACGTTCTTTTGATTTGCTGATTTTTACGGTTGTGTAGTAGTAATCCTTCGGGTATTCGTTTAAAACAACGGAATAATCAAAATAATCTTTTTTAGTATTATATTTATCTTCAAGTGATTTTCCTATCGAATAAGGGGTTGCCATAACGCATGCATTAACATAAAAAAATGATAATATGATAAAAACCAAAAATTTTCGCATACTTGAAACCCTTTAAAATAGTCTAAAAATAAACCCGTAAATTATTATAGCACAGAGTTAATTTTTGAATGATACTTTAATAACATTTAAAAAATCCTTAATCGGGAAATGTCTTAATATAAAGACAATAAAAATATCGGTATGTTATATAACATACCGATATTTTCTATTGAAAAAAGCTTATTTCTTTTTCTTTGATTTGTTTTCTTTTGTTTCTTCTGTTGATTCAGGTTTAGCTGCTTGCTGCTGAGGAACCAGCATTGATACAACAGGATATTTTCTTGAAATAACATCTTTACCGTTATCAGTAACGACAATGGTTAAACTTGATACGCTGTAATCCATTAAAATTTTGTAGTCATTTGCGTACGCATTGTAAACAAAATCTTCATTAGGAATATTAACGGTTAAATCTCCGAGAGGAACTTCTTTTCCGTTGCTTGCAACAGCTTTTACCGCTAATTTGTGTTCCCCTACAGACCAGTTTGGTCCGCACAAAATAGCCATATCAAATCTGAACTCAGCCGGCATTGCGACTGTAGTAAATTTGTCAAAAACGTTAATGCAAGTAAGTTTATCGTTTTTGAACATAACATTTTCTGCTACTAATAAATACTCTGACATATTACACCTACCTTTATATAAATACATGTATATTGTAATATAAACAAAAATTATCTGTTATCATGCATTGTTTTTGTAACAGATAAATTAACAAATTTTATTGTTTTGAAGAATTTTTATTTTTTATCTTATTAGCTACGGCGATACCTACATCTACGCATACAGCTGCTATTCCCGCAGCCAAAGCGTATGTTCCCCACGCATAAGTATAATTGCGTTTCAGATTTTTATATACAGAGCTGCTAACATATTTCTTTGCATGTTTTAATCCTCTTATGCTTGCTAATCCTTCCTCTGCCAGCATTGGAATATAAGAAGCTAATGTTAATACACAGGCATTCTTAGAGATAAAATCCAAAGTTTTTTCTTTATTCGATTTTTCTTCATTTGGTCTGTTACTCGGTTTATGTAATAAACCTACCGCCAAAATTATGGGAGCTGCAAGAGAAATTCCCATAGGAGTAATACATCTTGCTTTCTGAAGCAATTTGGTAAATATGTTTCCGTTAGCGTTCATTGCATGTCCTAGTTCATGATAAACCGATGAGTATAAATTCTTTGTGCTTATAATAACTTCGTTTGCTTCCGAACAAAACGCAGCATTTGCTCCCGCTTTGAATATCTCATAATAGTTTGCGATTTTTGTATTTTTAAATGAACTGTTTTTAAAAGTTTGGCGTAAAACTTCTCTAAGATGAGTCAAACTCTTGACCGAATCATCAACATAATGTATTTTTACACCCTTCCTTCTTAATCCCGATTTTTCAAGGATAGCTTCTGCCGATTTTACTGTATTTTGTAATGTGTCAACTTCCGGCAGCAGCCTTTTCATAGAGTATGCCATACCTTTTGCAATATCTGGTGTAACGGGTTTTAAGGTATCCATAAGCGTATATGCCGTAGCGGACATACCGATTGCAGATCCTGCCGCAACAGCCTGAGTCTGAGTCTTTAAACTATATTCATTATTTGTTAAATTTTGGGTAACGTCTAAAGCCATATTCTGCCTGCATAATTTTTAAGCAGTGTGAATATATTTAATTGACTGTTTATGATGATATATTAACAAATATTAACAAAATTATTTTAACGAATACTTGTTATGCAATATCCGTAGGCGGTTCATCCATAACCTGAATACCGAATTTTGTTCTGAACAGGTGTTTTACAGTATCACCCTGAATTTCGTACATCATTTTGTTAAACAATTCATAAGCTTCACGTTTGTATTCGAGCAGCGGATCTTTTTGTCCGTATGCTCTGAGTCCGATACCTTCTCTGAGCATATCAATATTGTGAAGGTGGTCTATCCATTTATTGTCAACAACTCTGAGCAGAATATCTCTTTCAAGATTTCTTACAACGTTATCACTGCTGAACGGTGTCTGCGGAACAAAGTTTGCTTCATATTGAGATAAAACTTCATTATAAAAAGCTACAACTTCTGATTCGTGATCTTTATATGACTGAATAGCAAGATTTTTCAGGTTGTCATATATTATATCAAATCTTTTGCCCTGTACGTCGGAAATTCCAAAACCTGTCAGCGGAGGGAATACCGAGTGAATTTCTTTTATCATTGTCTGTAAATCTTCAAATACATATTCATCAGGACTTTGTTCTGGTGCAATATAGCTTCTTAAAAGTCGGTCTGTTTCTTTTTCTATCATGTAATAAACATCAGAACTTAAATCCTTGCCGAATAAAACTTTTCTTCTCTGAGCATAGAACTTTTCACGCTGGATATTCATAACGTCGTCATATTCCAGGACATTCTTTCTTATGTCAAAGTGGTAAGTTTCCACTTTCTTTTGTGCGGATTGAATTTGTCTTGTGATAAGCGGATGTTCGATTGCCATATTTTCATCAACATTAAGTGCATTCATTAATGAAGTAATTTTATCTCCGCCGAATATCCTCATTAAGTTATCTTCCAAAGATAAGAAGAATCTTGTAGAACCAGGGTCGCCCTGACGAGCTGCACGACCTCTTAACTGATTATCAATGCGGCGGGATTCATGACGTTCGGTACCTATTACATGCAAGCCTCCGACTTCAACAACTTTTGCGTGTTCTTTTTGCGTGATGGCAATAGCTTCTTCCAACAGTTGAGCTTTCTTGGATTCGTATGTCGGATCATCCGGTGAAATACCCAATTCGTCAAGTTTTTCTTTTGCCAAATATTCCGCATTACCACCTAAGAGAATATCGGTACCGCGACCTGCCATATTGGTAGCAATTGTAACTGCACCCACACGACCTGCCTGAGCAATTATGTAAGCTTCTTTCTCGTGGTGTTTCGCATTCAGTACGTTATGTTTTATGCCCAATTGCTGTAATAAATATGAAACGTATTCTGACTTTTCAATACTTATTGTACCGACCAGAACGGGTCTTCCCAATTTGTTTTGTTCAATAATATCCTGAACTACCGCATTAAATTTTGCACGTTCGTTCTTGTAAATAACATCAGGATAATTTATTCTTATATCAGGTTTATTTGTCGGAATGGCGGTTACTTCAAGGTTATAAATTTTAC
This sequence comes from bacterium, assembly GCA_017542305.1. GTDB lineage: Bacteria > Cyanobacteriota > Vampirovibrionia > Gastranaerophilales > Gastranaerophilaceae > UBA1221. The sequence goes on along the minus strand of JAFXXK010000018.1, from coordinate 6,943 downwards.
CGAATTCGGCTTCTTCCGTCATTGCAGTACCCGTCATCCCTGATAATTTCGGATAAAGTCTGAATAAGTTTTGGAAAGTAATGCTTGCTAAAGTTTGAGTTTCATCCTGAATTTTTACGCCTTCTTTTGCTTCGACTGCCTGATGTAATCCGTCAGACCAACGTCTGCCCTCCATCAAACGTCCCGTAAATTCATCAACAATCATTACTTCATTATTACGAACAACATAATCGGTATCTTTTACAAAAAGCTCTTTTGCTTTCAGCGCCTGCAATAAGTGATGTGCATACTGAGTGTTTAGGTCAAATAAATCTTTGACCCCGATAATTTCCTGAGCTCTGTCTATACCTTCTTCCGTCAAGATAATATTCTTATTTTTTTCGTCAACTTCGTAATCAATATCTTTCTTTAATTGCGGAGCTACGGTTGCCATCATCTGATATGTTTCTGCGGATTTTTCCAACCTGCCGCTTATGATAAGCGGAGTTCTCGCTTCGTCTATTAAAATACTGTCAACTTCATCTATGATTGCATAATTATAAGGTCTTTGGACAAGTGAATCTTTACTTTGAGCCATGTTATCTCTCAAATAATCAAACCCGAATTCATTGTTTGTCCCGTATGTAATATCGCAATCATAGGCGGCTTTTTTAGCTGCAAAATCTTCCATAGAACGTCCGCCGGAGAGAATAACACCAACCGATAAGCCTAAAAATTTATATATTTTACCCATCCATTCGCTGTCACGTTTTGCAAGGTAATCGTTAACGGTAATGACATGCACCCCTTTGCCGGTAAGTGCATTCAGGTATGCCGGTAATGTCGCAACAAGAGTTTTACCTTCACCGGTTCTCATCTCTGCAATATGACCGTTATGCAGGAAATATCCGCCAATAAGCTGTACGTCAAAATGCCGCATATTCAGAACTCTCTTGCCGGCTTCTCTTACGGTAGCGAAAGCTTCCGGTAAAAGTTTATCAAGGGCTTCTTTTTCCAATTTTCTGTCAGTTTTAAAATCTTCGGATGTCGGACGCTGAGCCAAAATCCCTTTAAACTCATCTGTTTTAGCTCTTAATTCCTCATCTGTCATTGCTGCAAACTGTGGTTCCAATGCATTAATATGGTCGATTATCCCCATTATGTTCTTTATTTTACGTTCATTGGGGTCTCCCAATAACTTCATTAATAAACTTATCATTATTAAATTGCCTCTCCAAATTTCGGTTTTCTATGAGGATATTTTAACATGGACATAAAAATTTTTCATATTCTTAAGAAAAAAATAATAATTGTTGTAATACCTGTTATTTGCTACAAATGTAACATATTGTATAGATTTATTGTTTTCGTGAATTTGGAGAAAAAATTTTTTGTTTATATATATGTGGTTGGTAGCGTAAATTAAGCTAAAATGAAAGGTGTGTATTATGTGTGGAATGAAGTGTGGTAATGTTATGAAAAACTCTTTGACTGCAGAGATGCCGGAGCCGCCCAAGGCTATTGAAGGATTATTGGATGAATATCAGGATTTTTGGGGGTCCGTATTTGCAAGGGAATATGAGTGTAATAAGACAAATCCGGCAGGAACTCTGCCATCTTATATGCCACAGCTAAGCAAAGAAGAAAAACATTACATAGAAACGCTGACCAGACGACTGCACGACACACCGGAATGGCGGGAATATACAAAACAATGCAGGCAATGGGCGGTTATGATGTAAAATTTGCAGGTTAAAGTTTATTACCGGTTACTTTTTAGTAACCGGTAATTTTTTTGTTGACTTTTTTGAAAGAATCATTAAATAAGTTCTGAAATCTCATCTGAACGGAGGATTTTATTCAAAATTATTAAACCCATCATGTAAGTATCCGTTATAAGATGTGAGTAAGTAGAGGTAGAATTATGCAGTTAAACGGCGGAATACAATATTTTCGGGACGGAATAAGAACCCCATTAAAGGCAATGCAGGTTCAGACCGAACTGATTAATATTCATAACAACAATGTAGTCGGTTTTGATAAGGTTGGATACCAGAGGCAGGAAGCCGTAGTATCTTCATTTACGGAATACATCGGGGTACATGGGGTATCCACGACAACCGATGATAAAGTCGGGCGTATTACTATGACCGAAAATCCGCTGGATTTGGCGATAGCTACCAAAGGTTATTTCCAGATAGGAACGGATAACGGAATAAAATTAACCCGTGACGGAAGATTTAAGCTGGATAAAAACGGAAATCTTCTGACGCTTGAAAATGATAAAGTGCTTTCGGAATCGGGGCTGCCGATAAAATTACCGTTTGTACCTGATGATTTACAAAAGATTAAAATAGAAGCGAACGGAAGAATACAAGTATTCGATGATAAAAAGAGAGTTCTGGTTCCTGTTGCAACTCTGGGAGTGGTCGATTCCAGGGGACTGCTTGTTGATGAAACAAACATCAAACAGGGTTATTGCGAATTTTCAAATGTAGCGATGGCACAGGAATTTATGGAAATGATGCCGATAATGAGAAATTTCGAGGCAAACAGACAAATGTTCCTTATCCAGAATCAGAATTTGCAAAAAGTTATAAGTCAATTGGGACAAACATCATAGGAGATAGTTTAAAATGATGCACAATTTACAGGGTATTATCAGAAAGAGTTCAAACAATGCGCTTAACCAGTGGGAGAGGCTGGGTTATGTTGCGAATAATCTTTCAAATATGAACACAAAAGGATACAAGAGTGTTCGGTTTGAACAATTGCTCAGTGCTGACGGCTATCTTACCGGTGAAATAAGAATGGATTACCAGCAGGGTTCATTGCAGATTACAAGTAATCCTTATGATGTTGCAATTGACGGTGCAGGATATATTCCGGTATTCAATGAAAGAGGAGAAGTTGCTTATACCCGTGACGGAGCATTCAAGCAGGGTAAAGGCGGTTATCTCGTAACTTCCGACAACTGGGTTGTAGGTAACGGAATAAAAATCCCGTCAACTGCGTACAGATTTGAAATTAAACCTAACGGAGAGGTTTTTGCGTATAACAAGGGTGATAACAAGGGTAAAAAACTCGGTACAATTCCCCTTGTCGTATTTGATAATCCCGAAGGGCTTGATTTGTGCGACAACAATAAGCTAAGACCGACAGATGAATCGGGCGAACCGAGAATGATTAAAGATCATGACAGAATCGTTCAAAATCAGATTGAAAATTCAAATGTGAGTGTATTCGGCTCTGTAACGGATATGCTCAGACTTAATGCTTCAATGCTGGCAAGTACAAAAATGATGAAGGTGGTAGATGATATGTATAACAAGTCTATCAACATAAGAGAATCATAATTGAGAGGTAGTAATATATGTATACACCGTCAAACAGTATGGGTAAAGTAGAATTAATGTTGGATTTGGTATCCCAAAGACAGATGGCTTTGGGTGATAATCTGGCGAATATTCATACCCCCGGATATGTAAGAAAAGATGTAAATTTTTCGGATTATCTGAGTTCTCTAAACAGTCCGTTGGAAACCAAATTGTCACGAAAACTGGGTCCGTCGGCACTTATTGAAGAGCATCATCAGGAAGAAATTCGTCCCGATAAAGAGTTGCTGGAAATCCAGAATAACGCATTGATATACAATATGGCAACAAGAAGAATGTCGAACATTATTACGGAAATGAAAACCGTAATAAATGTAGGTAAATAAGGTTAAATAAGGTAATAACTATGGGCATACTTGAATCAATAGATATAGGCGGTAACGCATTAAGAGTACACGGATACAGGCTCGACGTTCATACAAAAAACATTGCGAACGTTGACACCCCGAATTATGTCAGAAAAATTCCTATTCTTAATGCAACAGAGGATATATCTTTTCACGGTTTGATGAACGAGATGAAAGAAACCGTATTCGGCATAGGAACATTACCGTATCTGCAAGGCGGCGTTGCATTTAACGGAACTGTAGAAGATCCGACATTAGGGGATAAAATATACAAACCCGGACATCCTGATGCTGATGCAAACGGATACATAAGAGCTTCAAACGTAAATCCGTCAATAGAAATTGCCGATGCAATATTGGCTCAAAGAGCTTATGAAGCAAACCTTGCTCTTGTAAACATCAGCAAATCAATGGCGCAAAAGGCAATTGAAATTGGCAGATAATTTTAGCAATACTTATTGATAAGGTCTATTCTGGCATCAAAATATGCGAGATATTTTCTCTTTTTGACGGAAAGATATTTTCGTAATGCATTAACGGAGTCCTTATTTATTACAAACATGTTTTCGCAGCCTTTATTTGTATAAATGGTGAAAAAATATTTTGTCAGGCTGTAGTGGCACAGCCAGGAGTTCAGCGTATTTTTATGAACGTCAATAATATCCGCAAGTATTCTTACCGGGATTGCTTTTGTTTTTCTTTTCATTTTACGGCTCCTTAACTTGCTCTCAGTTCGGATTTAGCTCTCAATATCAGCATCAGGGTGGTTGGGCAGTTGTATTTGTATCTGGCTTTGTCTAAGTGGGTACGGACGGTTGAGTAGCTTATAGAAAGCACTTTTGCGATTTCTTTATCCCCCAGCCCTTTGATTTTGAGTGCGAGAATGTCTTTCTCCCTTTTGGTCAAAATTCTTTTGTTCATCATAATCTCCTTTATGAAAATTTCACTCCTTATAAAATCCGGTTTTTCACGCAGAAAAAATATAGCTAAATTTCTACTTGCCACTTTTTTGATTTTAAGCTACAATTGCAGAGAGCAGTAAGATATTAACAGATTTCATCCGCGAGTAGTGTAGTTATACTGTATACGAAAACGAATAATAAAGCAATACCAAAATGAATAATAATTTCAGAAAAAGGTTAATAGAAGTCAGAAACACTTATGGATTAAGCGGTTATGCATTCGCAAAAAAACTTAACATTCCGCAGCCTACATATCTGCGTTACGAATCAGGTGAGCAAAAACCATCCGGAAAACTCATTGAATCGTTAGTTTTAATCTGCAATGTAAATGCATATTGGCTGTATTCGGGTGAGGGTGAGATGTTTTTTAATCCGGATACAAATTCGGGTGTGAGGCGTAATGATGTAACCGTATTTGAAAAATCGGAAAGTTTTGGAAAGAGATTATCCGCATTGCAGGCGAAGCATAATTTATTGGACAGAGAGATGGCGAAGCTTTTGGATATTTCGGAAAGACATTACATATCTGTTGTAACGGGTAAAAAAGAAGCGGATATAAGTATTTTAAACAGGATTAAGCAGAATTTCAGTGTAACAATAGATTATTTATTATATGGTAATTAAAGGTTATGTTTAATTTCTCCGGTGTGGGTATCAACTTTTATTCCGTACATATCTTCCATTGTTCTTGTAATATTAAAATATCTGTAGTCGATTCTTTTTCTGAGAGTCTGAATTTCTGTATTTAATGTTTCAATTTGTTCCTTTTGGTGTTTTTTGAGGCTGATAATTTCAAAATGCTGCCAGCAGAGAAGTCCGATATTAAGTATTAAGACCCAAACGAATAACCTGTTAACCTCGTTAGCCATAAAGTCTTTGGCATCAGAAATAAGTAAATTAAATCTTTTCATATAATCCTTCCGTTTCTTTTTAAGTTTCAAAAGCCAGCATATAAACTATATCGCGAAGATTAAAATTTGAAAACCCATATTTCGGATGAATTTACAATTCAAAAATTTCGTACAGTCAGCGGGTTTTTAGGGTTCTTAACAAATAATAACACTAAGATTTGTTATGATTACGCCAAAAAGGGTTGAGGAAAATTAAATAAGTGATAATAATGAGAATAGCCCGATGAAGCGGTAGGCTTAGAGTAAATCCGATGCAGTATTTAAGTCTGAAGCTCCATAATACGGGGAGGGAGGCATTTTATGTTAGCTTGTTGCAACCGCCGGTTTAGCGGCGGCTATTATCGTGTGTTGTCAAATAAACCGGATTTTTACAGAAGAATAGAGTTTGGAATATGTCCGAATTGCGGACAATACAGGCTTTTAGACTTTCGTATGACGGAGGGAAAGTTACAGATAAGAACTTTTTCCGGAAAAAATGCAGAGAGTTCTTTTGAGAAAATTTTGAAAAAACTTAAGCAGGAAAAGCATGGTACGAAATCCAACCAAAATTATCATTACGGAGATTTCAAAATGTCCGGGAAGAAGGATTATTCCGGGAATCCGATTTACCTTCAGTTGAGGCGGAATTTCAATAATGAGGCGGAAGTTTTGGGTGAGGTCGAAACAAAAACATACAATATAAATCAACTGTAAGGGAAAGGTATGATGAAAAAATTCAAATACAAGAAAGCATATTGTAAGCAGATGTTGAAATTTTTTGATATTGCACATACAGAGGAAAAGTATGAAATAACGACGGATAAAAACGGTGAAAAGACGAAAACCGTAGAGAGGGCGAACCCGCTGCCTACATTCGAAAAATTTGCCGTATCCGTCGGGGTGTGTACTCAAACTTTGACAGATTGGTGTAAAGAGCATCCGGAATTTGAGCATGCTTATATACAGTGTCGTGAACTTCAGAAAGACATGCTCAACGATTTGGCTATGAGGGGTTTTTACAACCCTACGTATACAATTTTTGTTGCAAAAAATATTACGGACATGAAAGACAGGCAAGAGCCGCTCAGCGAAGATTTCTTTGAAATCAGGGATGCGTATTTGGCTGCCATGAAAAAATTCGGAAAAGAAAATTTATAAAAACAGAAAGGAAATACAAAATGTTTACACAGCAGAACACAAATAATTCACAGAATCAAACAGCATATCAACAGACGGGAAAAACTCCTGTAGGTGCATTTTATCTTCACAAAAAGCCTTATGAAGAAAAAACGGTTAATCCGGAAGAAGTTCAGGGCATAAAGAATAAAATAACAAATGCTCTGTCATCAATGAAGGACAATCTGTCGAAC